>NZ_LT670817.1:8420000-8756018 GCF_900129425.1 Bradyrhizobium erythrophlei
GCGCGAATCGTGCGGGCTTGTTTCGCCCGACGTTCAGGTTTATGCATTTAGACTTACTCCGATCTTTAGCTGGTTGGAGGTGGAATAACCGGCGCGGTAACGCCGGGAGTAGAGGGCCGCCCATGGGCGGCCCAATTCTTGTGAGCCTGCGTTTGCTTAAGGAGCCGCCGCCAGTGCGTTCTGGGTCTCGCAGTCCAAAATGGGGTCGTGATTGGCACGGCCGGTGACCGACGAGAATTTCTCGACCTCGTCGCCCCAAGAGTCCCAGCCCTCGCGCTTTTCGCGCGCGAACACATCCGCCCGACGCAGGCCCGGCGTCTTCTTTTCGATCATGTTGTAGAACTCATCCGGCTTGCGCGAATGCTCGCGCCGGACACCGTCGAAGCAAGACGGCAGACCGAAACAGGGCGGCTTGCCGACCGTCCCAAGCAGGATGGTCTCGTGACAGCTGCGCGCCCAATACCCGGTGCCCCACTGCATCTTGCCGTTGCACGAGACCTTCCGCCACGCAAAGTGGGCCGCGTAGGTAATGCCCCACGCCTTCAGGGTTGCGATCGCTTCATCAAGCAGCGGGCCGGTCGTCCAAAGATAGACGACGGCATCATCCTTCAGCAGCTCGCGCACCGGCAGCTCCATGATCTCGGTGAGAGTCATGACGCGATAGTGCATTGATGCCGACTTGCCCTGGCCCTTCGGGCTGCGTGTCTTGAACGGCCACGGCGGATCGATCACCACCACGTCGTAGCTGCGCGCCACGAGCGGATCGAAGAACGATACGGCTGTCGTATTGATTGCACTACGCAGCAGCATCGGAACCCGCCGTCGTCTTTTCGCGTGCTTCACAGGCCGAGCGCCAACGCTTAGCGGCTTCGCGCGAGATCAGCACGCGCGTGCCGACACGGAACGTCTTGGGCATGAGGCCGAGCGCCTTGAACTTATAGAAGCTCTGGATCGAGAGGCCGTGACGCGCGCAGAACTGCGCAATGGAATAGGCGTCGAGGTCAGCGTCATCCGGCGCGCCGGGACGCTTGCGGCTGGTGTTCTCGCCGCGTTTCAACATGGTTCTAGTCCTCCTTGCATGGAATCAGATGCGAAGAGGATCGGACTGAACCGCGCTGAACTAAATGCAGTTGTTTGTCGAAATTAGATTGTCTGCTTATTTTGAAAAAATGCGCACTTGCCAGCCGCAGAACAGGAAGTGAGTCCCGATGGCCGCCCCACTAGCGCGGTGCAAGCATGCCGCACGGTACTGTTTGTTGTACCGGCATGTCTGTTTGTCACACCACCATACGGGCCCTTCTAATATATCTATATATATGGGTGGGTATGAACCGAGTTCGCTTGGGCTGTGATCGTGTGAAGTCGAGCATCGAACTGCAGGCACAGTGCGGACGCCGGGCGGATGCATTCCTTCGCATCGCCGATTCGGTCGGAGTCGCGTGGACGATCTCGGTTCTTGCAGCATTAGAGAATCGCACTAATAATGATCACGCGATGTGCGTTATCAATCGATGCTGCGAAGCTAGCGCTGCGCGAGCGATGCAGGACAAGGTGGCCAGCGGCTGTGTGAAGCTATCAGCTCAACTCTGCTGCGAGAGCCGCGACGAAACCCGCCACCAGCAAGGCGGTGACGGTCACCGTGACCAAGTCGATGGACCAGGGATGGTTGCCGCCACCCACGACGTCCAGTGCCCCGATTGGTTCTGTCTTGATGTGCGTGCAGGCGCATGCAGCGGTCTGCGTCGTGCGGCGTATCTGGGAGATTCCAGATGCACGACGGCAAGGTCCCCTGCGCCTACGCAGGATATCACCTTCATGGCGCTGACCATAGCGATGCCAGTCGCGACGGCCGTGGCGCTGATAACCGCGACCGCGGTGATCACCCCAGCAAGCGGATTCGCCGAGCGGTGGCCATCACGCAGGCGGGTGCGGGGATGGTCACCATCTCAAGGGCGATCGCGAACAAAGTTCGGCGGCACCGGCGACGAAAATCGGCAGCTTAGGCTTCCGCGCAGATATCGCTCGGGTCCTTCCCGGCCGGGGGTCTAGGACGGGTAGCGCCCGCGCTCAACCCATCGCTAGGTTTGACAATCACCAAGGGCCAACATCTGTTTTTTCGAGGAGAAAATGTACGAATACAGTCTGAATAGACTCGCTGGCATGCTCGGTGTTGACCGGCAGACGTTGGTGCGCGCACTGGCTGGCACGTCGCCGGATGCCGGAACCGATAAGAAGCCGCTGTTCCGGGTCGCGACGGCATCGGACGCGCTTGCGCGTCACCGTGTGAAGCCTGATGGGCGTCTCGGTACGGACGGCAACTCCGCCACGGCCCAGCTTACAGCCGAGCGTGCCCGTCTTGCCCGCGAGCAGGCGGAGGCGGTCTCGCTCAAGAATGCGGTGACGCGGGGCGAGCTTGTCCGCCTCGCCACCGTGCAGCGGGGCGCGGAGACCATCTTCGCGGCGTTCCGCGAACGCTGCTTGTCGATCCCCGGCAAGATCGCGGCGGTCTGCGAGATGCGTTCACGCAGCGAGGTCGAGGAGACCGTGCGAGCTGAGATTCACGAATGTTTGGAGGAGCTGAGCGGGCCGATCCTCCCCGGTGATGGAGTCTCGTGGGTAGGCGAGATCGATGCAGTGGACGATGAAGACGAGGAGATCATCCAATGACAGACGACAGGAAGTCGCTCGCCGCCGACAATCAGATCGTCGGCTTTCGGGTTGGCCCCGACGGCCGCGTGGATACGCTTGACTTGGTTGAGGTGCGTGCCTTGATCGACAGCGCTATCCGCGCGGCGATGGATCAGGCGCTCCGAGAGCGGACGGTGCATTGATGTCCGGCGAGCGTAACGACATCCTGCGCGAGGTTCGTCGGCAGCTCGACCGTTTGGACAACCTCGCGCCCGGCGGCGATTGGGTTGATGCGTTCGTCGAGCATGACTGCATCGGCACAGATGAGGCTGCGTTTATTGCCGACGCGTCGCGGCAAACGATCCGCCGCCACGCCGCCGAAGCTGCAGCCGCTGGTCGGCCGATTGGCGTCTGCATCGCGCGGTCAGTCTGGTTGATCTCGCTGCGACGGCTGCTCGACTGGATTGAGCAAAACGATGGTCTGCCCGCGCTCGTCGCTGCAGAAGCCCGCGCGAAAAAACGCTCTTTTGAGCGAGGCGCATCAAAAATCGTTCCGAATGAGCGCGCGGCAACAGGCTGATGTCTACGCATCGTCATCGCGTCAGCGTACTATTGCTGCATGAAACTCCCCGTATTCCGTAAGAGCCAAATGGACAAAATTGAAAGCGTCATCGCGTCGCTTGCGAAGCGCGGTGACCAACTTGCCGAGAAGCGCATCGCTGCCCAGAAAGCCTTGGGCAAGGCGATCAAGGCACGGCAGGAGGCGCTCCTGTCGGGCGATCTCGACGATCAGCGCGCGCTCGACAAGTTGCAGGGCACTGTCGATAGCGCCAAGTCGGCGCTGTCGGGCATCGAGGATGCGCTCGGCCTTCTGGCCCAGCAGAAGGCGGAGGCCGAGGCTGGACTCGCGGCCGAACGCGACCGCGCCGAACGCGCGAAGGTCTCGGATGAGATCAACGCCGCCGTCAGCGACATCGAGAAGCGTGTCGAGCCGACGTTGTCGGCCATGCGCGAGATCGCGGAAAACCTGATGGCGCTGGATCACCTGAGTTTCGAAATTGGGCAGCTTGGCCGCCATCTCTCGGGCGTGGCTGGAGAAGCCGAGATCGCTTTCGCGTTCGTGGTCCCCGACGTTCGCCGGATGGTGGGTGCAGTGAAAGACGGCAGCGCGGCCATCCCGCTCCGCCCGAAAGCCCCGCCGGTCCCCGTGCCTGAGCCGGTCGCGCCGACCATGACCGTGTTCATGCTGCGGTCGGCAAACTACCGCGACCATGACGGCCGCAAGCGGTTCGCCGGGCAGTATGAAGATGCCATGATGCCGGTGCCGACTGCACAGCGGGCATTGCGCCATGGCGCGGCGGTGCCGGTGACCGACCCGCGCCGCGCCCAGCTCCGTGGTGCGCGGGGCAGCGACTACCGTCCGCTTGCGCCCGATGTTGTCGATCTTGACGCCATCGAGGAACCCAAGGGTGTGCCCTACGTCGTTTCCGATCCTGCCCTGCGCGAGGCCAACTTCACCGTGATTGATCGCGGTCCCGCCCGCGCGCTGAAGGTGACGCCGTGAAGGCCGGACCGCCGGGCTGGGAGCCGCACAAAACCTCGTTTCGCGTGGACGGCTGGATTATCGATCCCCACGACGAGGATCGCATCCCTACCGTCGTTGCGGAGATGATCGCCCGGGCAATGCCGCAGCTCGGCGACGACACCGTCGCCGATATTCGCGCGCGCATGTACGCCCGCCACAGGAAGGTGCTCGGCCATGACTGAAGGAATTCCGGCTGATGAGGTCCCCGAGCAGCTTGCCGCCTCTCCAGCCGGAACGGTGACCGCTGCTGGCGTCGGAGTTGGCAACACCGACGACGGCGGCGGTCACGAGGGGGTTGATGAGTACGACACGCTGCTCGCCGTGCTCGGCCGCTCCCATGACGACGATGAGCGCATCGCGGTCCACGAAGCTGGGCACATCGTTGTTGCCCGCCTGCTTGGGCATCCGTTGGGCGGCGCGACGGTAGACCCCGGTCCCGGCTATGAGGGCCGGGTGTGGGGCGAAGGCCACGTCGAGGCGTTCACGAATGGTCGTGGCGACGCCTCGCACGTTCGGGAGGCAATTGCTCCGTTGATGCCCAAGCCGGGTGAGGATCGCGGTTCGGTCGCTGATGTCTTCGGGAGTGTGTATGATCAGTGCGTTGAGCTGATGGCTGGTCGGGCCGCTGAACGGATGCTGTTGGAAGGGGAGCCCGGCACGCCCGTCGATGACCTCCGGCAGGCGCGCGAACTGGCGATGCTGATCTGCACCAGCGAGAAGTCCATTGAGACGTTCATCGCGCACTGCGATGTTGCCGCGTGGGATTTGTTGTTGCCTTACGGCGATGTCGTGACGGCGTTGTGCATTGTGTTGCGGATCAAGCGGACCTTGGACGGCGCAGAGATCGACAAGATCATTGCGGACTTGGAGGCCCGTAAGGCTGTGGCGGTCGAGCATCGCCACCGCGCCGATTGGCGTAAGCGGGTGTCGTCCGCCAATAGCTTTCAGGCGGGATGGGCGGAATAGGCCACAAGATTGCGGTGAGCATCGATCCCTTCGGGGCGGTCGGGGGGGGAGTCGGGAGAGCGCTACATAGCAAACCCCACCCATTTTGAACGTTTGTTTTCAAAGACTTACCGAGCGGCATAACCGTTAAGTCTGAAATCTGCACGATCAGCCGGTGACCGGCGAGAAAAGTAACGGTCAACCTGATTGGCAAGCGAAAATTCTCTCGTGTCGATCAGGTCGCTGTCTACAGGCCTGACTCTGGCAGACGGCTGCTCATCTACAAAAATCAGGAAGTCCGGGGCGCGTCCAACCTCATCCAGGGCTTCCAATAGTAGGACACCCTCAACAATAATCGGCCGATCTCCCCGCGCCGTCATGCATCGGCCCAGATCAGCGACGCGCCGGGCAACGGGGCCAGCGACCACGGTCTGCACCAAAAACAGGTCGAGGTGGATGGCAGGCATCCCAAGTTGCCACGCGAGCCAATTAGAAAGGCTCGTTTTGCCGACACCCGCTTTTCCGTCGATACCAAAAAGAAGAGGCTTGCGCTCAGGGCCGAGCGCACCCTGCACCTCAATCAGAAGGGTTTCATATTCTGCCGAAGCGATCTTCAATTCTCATTTTCCACTGTGAGGGCTCTCGACGGTGCTTTCACGCGATTGAAGTTCCAAAACGTTCCAGTCCGGCTTCGCGCCTATTTCGAAGAGACTGCGTAACAGCCGTCTATATATGTCCGAGCACTCTTCGACGAGCTGGGCGTTTTTGGCCTGCTCGTCGGGTTTCATGCTACCCCCATGCGTAGCTTTGCTTCGAAGGTTATAAAGCGCACTAACTTTTCGCCTGACGGCTTGTCGCCCTTCAATTGCTCCACCAATTGCTTGAGCGGTCCGAACAGCCACTTTCCAACTTATCGCTGTATAACTTTCGCTCTCGCCACTGACGGCGATCTCAAACGCAAGCGCAAGGTCAAGAATGCGATCAATTAAAAACGTTCGACACCTGCTAAGCACGAAACGATTCATCGACCGCTTTAAATCAGACTGGCACTTCGGAGGAAGCGCGAAGAATTGTCGAGTGTCTGCTAAAATCGTTTGGGGCTCGACTCCGACGGCGGTACTGATTCGCGGGGCGATTTCTGAGAAAGTCCACGACAACGTGTTTTCCCACGCAGATATTTCCAAATCCTCGTCCTCGTATTCAAACCAGTAGCCGAACGCCAACGGGCTACCAACCGATGCGGCTTCAAGCAGCGTCCAAAAGTTGATCGCTTCGCCCTGTAGCCGTTCAAATTCCAGAAAGGGCGAGTTATCTCTGCCTATGTGGGGAAAGTTCGGCGCATCGAGAACAAATGCCGCTCCTGGGATATCGAAGAGGTTGGTCGATAACCATACAGCCTGACCATAAAGCTGCCTTGAGCGATTTGTTATATACTTTTTCATGTAGGATTCGCTCAGCGCATCAAACGGCAACAGTCGAGCAGACTCGGACAGTCGGATTTCTTCGTCGATTGACACGCCCCAAACGGCGCACTTAAAGCATCCATCAGCCGAACGCACCGACAATAAACGCAGTAACCAGTCTGCTGCTCCGGCAACGTCATGCATGGCCCGATTGAATAATGGAGGTGCGAGGCCACCTGAGCTGATTATTCGTCCGCCGTTGGCGGTGAACAATACATGGCCCTCCACCTGCTTGTAGGCTTTACACTTACCGACTGCCTCGGCAACCGGGCGGAAGACTTTCCCATCAGGAGAAGGACGCCCCAACAGCGAATGGTGCGATGTCTCCGCTTCATATGCGGATACGACAGACTGGAGTGTTGACATCAGTGCTTCACGGTCGGAATCTATTTTCATCTCAGCTCCTGACATCCCGCACCGTCAACTAGAATTCCTATCGCTCAGCCTTTGAGCTGTTCGCCACCTCTCCGATGAAGAGATAGGTGTGGATCACTGCCAATCGCGCCTCTTGCTCCGACACGTCAACATGAACCCCTTTGCAGGTCTTCTCGTAGATCGCATCGAGTCGCGCCGCGAGGTGCTCAATACCCGAAGCGATGATTTCTTGAGAACTCGCGCCTTGCCGCTCAGCCATATAGGCCAATAGCCGATTTTTGTATTGCTCAACGCCAACCTTTCTAGCCTTACCGCGTCCGTCTATCCACTCCATGTCTCTCGCAGGAAAAATGGAATCGGCTACGGTCATCAAAAGTCTTCTGCACGTGGTCAGCGCGGCCGTTCGAGACTCTGCTGATTTGTCAGCCATCCGTTCGTTGATAGCAATTAATTGCTCGGCACCTTTCGGACAGTGCGCCCTGACAAACGAGTCAACATCGCCTCTAGCGCTTTCAAATATATCCTGCGCGACATCTCCGAGTTCGATGGCGAGAAACATATCCGTCGCGTAACTGTGAATCCCCGACCTGAGCGAGACTAGAAGGGACTTGGTTTGCCTGTATTGATCGGCCAATTTTTGCTGCATGTTAAGCTGGCTGACGACGAAAGCTTCAGTGGCATTTTTTACAAGAAAATTCTCGATCACTTGCGGCGTGCTTCCCGGCTTTTGGAATGAATTCACTCTCGCTTCGTTAGAACGACAGTTCGCTTCTATTTCTGGCAGGCTGGCGGACCAATATGAGTCGTCTGAATTCAATCTTCCACCGGCCGTAGCATATTGCCGACACGTTCCGAGCGTCCTAAAATTAAACTTCTCGGGATATCCTCGCGTTTCCAAGTCAAGCCACTTCTGCGCATCCGCGTCTCGCATTAGGCGTGCTAGACGCTTCGCCTTCATCAAGATTCCCTCAACCGGAGCAACGGCGCCTTCGAGATCGTCGAGAAGCGAAATAGCAACCCGCCTAGTTTCATTTATTTTTGCGGACATACCTCAGTCGCCTTTCCGGTCTCGCTGGCTGTCCTTGACTCGACAAGAACATAATGAGAACATGCGGGCCTCGACTACCACGGAACCGCTTCAATGTCCAAGGCAAGCGCACCCAATCCACAACCCGACGTGGAGTGGCTGGAATCGGCGGCCGATCAGGCAATCGCAGCGTGCGGTGGCGATGCACGCGAAGCTGTGAAGGCGTTGCTTGTTGCGAATCAATTTTTAGAAGCGGAGATTGAGGCGAATGTCTCGCGGGGTTACTTGCGCGGCGTTCGACACGGAAGATTCAAAACGTACTCCGGTTGAGCGCTGGAAACACGGTGTCTTGTAATGGCGTCCCTGCACGAGTATTTTTTGAAAGACGGATCGACATACCTCCGGCACAATCAACAGTGGACCATGAATCTACCTGATGGCACTTTGAGCCCTGAAGTCACGGCGACGCTGTGCATGGACTTTCAGGCAAACTCCAAGTTTGTTTGGTTCTATATACCCGACATTGCGGGTGTCGATTGTCCTGAAATATTGCTGCTAAATAAATTGGACGAAATCCTAGATTGGCCTCGCACAAATGTCGGTGTGACAGCAGGTTTTGCAGGCGAACAAACGCACGGGACTGACCTGGCCTTTACGGGTAGGATCACATTCTACTCGGAACGACCTGTCCGCGAGGAACACAAGGAGCAAATGACACGTGAGGCTCGAAGCTTCGGCCACCATCTCACGTTTCGAAGCATTGAACATAGGGACATGCGCAACAAGTTAGAACGACCGATGGCATTCATTTCCCATGACAGTCGTGACAAAGAGCTGATAGCCGGCCCGCTAGCGATACAGCTTCAGAAATTCATGTGTCCGGTTTGGTATGATGATTTTTCGTTGAAAGTGGGAGACAGCTTGCGTGAAAGTATTGAAGCTGGCCTCAAGGAATGCCCAAAGTGCATCCTGGTGCTAACACCCAATTTCTTGAGTAACGCAGGTTGGACCAAGCGTGAGTACGACTCGATCTTCACAAGAGAAGTCGTCGAAAAAGAAAAACTAATCTTGCCTGTTTGGCACAACGTTGGACGGGACGATGTTTTCAAATACTCGATGATCTTAGCCGACCGCGTCGCCGCCCAATGGTCTCTCGGTGTCGAAGAGGTTGGGCGGCGGTTAGTAAGAGCGCTTACGTAAACGATAATCGCCGCTGCGCTTTTGAGCGATCCGGGCGCTCGATCGCTTCAAAATGCGGTCCGGCTATCACTGCGCGCTCAATCTGCTCGGGCAATGATACCAGCCAAACACGCCTTCAAGACTCGATCATCGCCGCCGTCACGTCGCTAGGATAGCAAAGCGGCGCTGCACCGCCCGGGCGCGAATATGCGCTGCGGCCGCCGCACGTGCTGCCATTCCGCGCGGTGTCATCGGGACATGCGCAGGGCCTCCCCCCGGCGTGATACTGATCCCGGCTCGCTTGGACGATGATCGCCGCGATGGCGGCGGCGGTCAGGACGGTCTCGACCTTGCGCTCGGTATCAGGCGCGGCAGGCTTGTCGGGCAACGCGGCCTTGGAAGGCGTAGCCCCGCCAGAAGCGTTTGGGGCTGTCGTCGATAGCCCATTAAAGACTACTGGCTGCGCCAATGCGGACGGCGCAAAGCTCAGGGGCGCGCTCTGGCGGCCTACCGAGTAGGCCCCAAATGCCGTCAACCCCAAAAGAACGAATACCGCCCTAACCCTCATTGGCTCCGTTCAACCGCAACGCAGGACAGCGTGCAAGCTGTGCGAGGCCGCCGCCCTTACGGATTTTTGTAACTGAATGTTACAGCGCCAAGCGGGGCTGAGGACGGGTTTTGACTTCGTGCCCCGGTCGCCTTGAATTCGGTCGAGATGCCAGCAAACGCCGCGAGCGGTCGGTCATCGTTGAGCGCGAATCAGACCACGTCTATCTTTTGGTCTCCGGGTTGGCTCCGGCGCATATTCGGCGAAGCTGTTGGCCGGGACGAGACATCGGTTCTCCGGCTTTAGCCACGACGAGGTGTTGCGGATGTTCGTGACTGGCGCGCCGCCCATGCGCGGCGCTGGCGGCATGCGGGTTCGGCCCCTATGAATGGGCCGCAACCGATATTCGTCGGCTGTTTGATGGGGGCTCGAAGATGCAGACTTGGATTTTCCAGGGCAATCCTGACGAATACGACATCGATGCGTATCTCGCATCGCGGCCCGCCCAAGTGGTCTGGTTGGTGAGCAGGTACGCGAAAGAGATCGATGTCGGAGATCGCGTCTACTTTTGGCGTAACCAGGGCTCGCGCAAAGCAGTTCCCGGCATCATCGCGGAAGGAATTGTTACTGCCGCTCCAGAACTCCGAGGCGAAGATCCTCAGGGGATACAGTTCTGGCGAACAGAAGGTCCCCGCGCCAGCGCGCCTCAGGTGCGCGCGGTCATGCGTCTGGTGAAGGTCGCGACTAGCAGGGAAGTTTTACGGCGGGATTGGTGCCTGGAAGACCCTGTGCTCCGCGATCTTGCTAACCTCAAGATGCAGGCGGGTACAAACTATCGTCTTACGCCTGAACACGCGGCTCGATTAGATGCATTGTGGACCAGGACCGGACGGGATTGGACACGAAATGAGTCTCTCGCTGGCCTTTGGGCCTACGCTCAGACCTTTGGTCAGCCCGTATCTCGCCTTCCTGGCTCGCCAGTAGCAACCATGGCTTTGACAATCGGTCGGGCGGTCAGCGGCGTGTACGCGAAGGTGATGAACTTTCGGTCGCTCGATCCGAGGGTGCCAGGTGAAGGAATGTCCGGTGCCGGAGAAGCCGATAGGGCCGTTTGGGGCGAGTTTTATGACGCGACAGCGGCCTTAATCCAAACGGCCGCGCTAAGGAGTGAGTTCGACCGGGTATGGGGCGGTACTCTGACCGATAAGCCCCCGTACGCAGAGGCAAGCGCAACTGCCGCCATCACCACGGACGAGGCGGACAGGCTCGAAGAACTGATGCTGGATCAGCTTCTCGCGAAATACGAAGCTCAGACCGCAGTTCAACCGCAGCGGCCCGCAATCCGAATTCTCAGCGCGCGAGCGTATGATCGCAATCCGCTTGTCATTGCCATAGCGAGGTTGCGCGCGTCTCATTGCTGTGAAGTCCCGGGCTGCACGCATCCGGCCTTCGAGACGGCGGACCGAGTTCAGTACACAGAAGTCCACCACATCGTACCCCTAGCCGCGGGTGGGGAGGATACAATCGACAACGTTGCATGTTTATGCCCCTCGCATCACCGAGAGGTTCATCTAGGAGTTCGAGCGGCGGAACTGTCAGCTCGGTTGATGGCTATTCGAAGCGAGCAACCGCCAATATCTGAGCAGTTGCGCTAGAAAGAAAATGCCGCTTCCGCACGCTTGGGTGCCGGAGAGTTCGGGTTCTTAATCTTCAACCAACGTTTAGACCTGATGTGAAAAATTGACCACGGTCCGGTCTTTTTTGAACTGGGATTGACGGCCACCTCCCGCTGATATCTTGTCGGATCGCGAACGGCTGGAGGTGCTGCTGGTGGAATCCGCCGAGCTTCGCCGTAAGAGGTGCGCAGTATGGGAATCAAAATAATAAACGTAAAAACCGCAGAAGCCGCTTTTGACGTATTGACGAAGCTGGCCGTGCCAGACCGGAACATTGTTTTTCGAGGGCATCGGCAAGACAGTTGGCGGTTGGAATCGACGCTGGCGCGCCATGTGCGGAAAGGTGCTAGTACCGAACTTGCTATCATCGGAATGGACGAGGCGATCAGCCATTTCTTGGCATGTCTTGCGGAGGTTGGAAAACTTCCTTCACCGCCCATGAATAACCGGGCGAAATTAGAGTACGCGCGGCACCACGGGGTTCCGTCGCCCTTAATTGATTTCAGCCATTCCCCTTATGTTGCTCTATGGATGGCCTTCGATGGCGTTCGGCCATGGGACGACGGAGCGACGGCCATCTACGCTCTGGACGTGAACGCGTTGGGAATTCTCTGGCGCAAGCATGTTGGAAGCGGTGCCGCTTTCGATGACTTTCGCTGGAGCGAGCGCAGGGAACAGTTTACCGCTGGCTACGACTTAAACGTTCTCCGATACCTGGAGTTTCCATTAAGTTGGAACACACGGATGCTCCGCCAGATGGGCGTGTTCGTATACGACGCGCTTCAATATGGACATCGGGATGTGCCCTATCGGGATTTGGAGGACTTCATCGATAAGGGAATCGACTCCACACTAGACGACAAACCCGTTACGACGCTTCACAAGATAATCGTCCCAAATTCTGCCGCATCAGAGGTTTTTGAACGCCTTGAGTTGATGGGAATCACCGGCACTCGCCTTTACGACAATCATGAAGGCGCTGCTGCAGACGTAAAGAACTCGTACGTTTTCAACCGGAGGACCGGCTATGCGCACGATGTCATCGTGCCAAAATAGCCTCCAAGCGCGATATCTAAGACCTGAAGCTGGATTTCTTTGCGCCCGTCTTTGGAGACAGCGGATTGGGACACAAACGAGGACACAAACGCCACTAAGCACTGATTTTATTGTGCTTTTTGTGCCTACGAATTCCCTGCGCAATGGCTTTACGGCTTATACCGCGCTCTCCCCGGAGAATCGGGCTTTGTTGTCTCCGTCGCCCCACGGAATCTGGCACTCGGCCCGGTCGGGCTTTCGCACCTCCGCAAGACTTGACGCCAACCACTGAGGCGTCAGGACCACACGACTTCGCCGTACGCTTCAGCATCGTACGTCCTGCGCGCCGTCGTCCGCTCACGGAAACCCGCCCTGCGAACAAATTTCACGCCCGACACCGCCGCGTCCACCACATCCCATCCCAACGTTCGGTGACGATGGCCAACGCCCCTTCCTCGGGGACAGGATGGCGTGAGTCGTAAAGGTGATTTGCCCGACGGCGGAAGCGAAATTTGCCCGTCGTGTTGTTTTGTCGCAGCCACGGCGCAGCCGGATGGGTAAGGGTGGACGGCGCCTGCAGGATAAGTTGAGCCCATCGGGACCGATTATCTTCACGAACCGCAATCGATGGGTATTGCTTCGCTGCACATCCTACTGACTATATCGTCTAGAAGACCCTGCAGTAGTGAACGTATGTTCAAAGGCCCTTGTTACTATTTAAGGTGAAGTACGCCTAGAATTGGACGTCGCGTCGAATTGAGGATTTTGGAGTTTACATGGCGAGGGAAGCAGTAATGAAGCTATGCAGCGGGCTATTGAGCGCGACCGTTTTGATTGATTTCACTGGGGAAATATCATCTTCTATCGACGCCGATGAAGCGGGTCACGGTGACAGTTTCTGCTAATATCTGAAATTTCTTTGCGCCGAGATATGCCCGCGCAACGTTTGAACGCGTTGCGTGCCACCCCAGGCGCGAAGAATGATCGTGTTCAAATCCGCTGGCAATCCAATTTGGAATTGCGCCAGGACAATAAAATTGCGAAATGTTTGTTGTGCGTCGCGGTAAAAACTTCGTCGGAATTTGTTCCCACACGGGCGCAGCAGGCGGGTCCTTACCTGGGAAGTTGGGCAGCTCCCTCGGGCGAACGGATCGCGCTAGGATAAGGCCGCGACGGAATGCCGGGGAAAGACCGATGCCAAAACTCGATCGGGACGGGGTCGAAATCTATTATGAGGTCCACGGCAGCGGCCCCGCGCTGTTGCTGACCCACGGCTATTCATCGACATCGGCGATGTGGCGGGGCCAGATCGAGGCGCTGTCGAAGCATCACAAACTTGTGTTGTGGGATATGCGCGGCCACGGCCAGTCCGATTATCCTGACGATCCGGCTGCGTATAGTGAAGCTCTGACCGTCGCGGATATGGCCGCCTTGTTGCACCAGGTCGGCGCTCATAGCGCCATTGTCGGCGGACTTTCGCTTGGGGGGTACATGTCGCTTGCTTTCTATCGCGCGCATCCGCAGCGGGTCGAGGCACTCCTGATCATCGATACCGGGCCGGGTTTCAAGAAGGACGATGCCCGCCAAGCCTGGAATAAGCGCGCCCACGACACCGCCGACCGTTTCGAGCGCGAAGGCCTGGCGGTCCTGGAATCCCAAAGCCGCGAGCGCTCGAGCGTGAGCCACCGCGATGCGTCGGGTCTGGCGCGGGCCGCGCGCGGCATGCTGACCCAGCGCGATGCCGGCGTGATCGAAATGCTGCCCGATATCAAGGTACCGTCGCTGGTGGTGGTCGGCGCCGACGACACGCCGTTTCTCGCGGCCTCCGATTACATGGCGGCGAAAATTCCGGATGCGAAAAAAGTGGTGATCCCGTCCGCCGGCCATGCCGTCAACATCGATCAGCCGCAGGCCTTCATCGCCGCGGTGTTGCCGTTCCTCGATGGCCTGCCGCGCAGCGTACCTCGGGAACGGCAGAATGGCCGGCTGGAAGGGCGACCGGGGCCATAACTGGATGTGGCAATAGCAGGCGGCCAACCGCATACTCCCTGCTCGCAAGCAATTCTGCAAACCATCAACTCTCAACCAATGGATGACCCGTGGGACAAGATATCAAGCTGACGGCCTCGGACAATTTTCAACTGGGCGGCTATCGTGCCGACCCCGCGACCGCGCCCAAAGGGGCGGTGGTGGTGATCCAGGAAATCTTCGGGGTCAATCACCACATTCGCGCGGTCTGCGACCGTCTCGCCGGCGAAGGCTATGTCGCCATCGCGCCCGCGATCTTCGATCGCGTCGAACCCAATTTCACCTCCGGCTATTCGCCGGATGAAGTCGCGATCGCACGCAAGTTCGTCGCCAATCCGGACTGGGCGGCGATGCTGCGCGACACCCAGGCCGCCATCGACGCCGTCAAGAATGTCGGGCCTGTGGGCATCATCGGCTTTTGCCTCGGCGGCAGCATCGCTTACGCCGCCGCGACCAAGCTGTCCGGGCTGTCGGCCGCGATCGGCTATTACGGCGGCGCCGTCGTGCGCTTCGCCGACGACAAGCCCAAGGTGCCGACCCAACTTCATTTCGGTGAAAAGGACGCCGGCATTCCGCTCAGCGACGTCGAGACCATCCGCGCCAAGCGGCCGGATGTCGAGGTCCATGTTTATCCGGGCGCACAGCACGGCTTCAACTGCGACGAGCGGGCAAGCTATGACAAAGCGAGTTCCGAAATCGCCTGGCCGCGCAGCCTCGCCTTCTTTGCCAGGCATTTGCAGTAGTCTCGTCATGCGCGGACTTGATCCGCGCATCCACCAAAAAAGAGTCCTTTGAAAAGATGGATTGCCGGGTCAAGCCCGGCAATGACAAGGTACTTCGTCAAAACCAGCGTTCGCCGACCTGCACGGTATCGCCGGGGCTGAGCGCGGTGCCGAGCGGCACCACGACGCGCATCGAACCGGCACCATCGGTGTGGGTCAGGGTGACGCTGTCGCGGCGGGCACGCGGCGAAAATCCGCCGGCGATCGCCACCGCGCTTTCGACGCTCATATTGGGCACGTAAGGATATTGGCCGGGGGCGGCGACTTCACCGAGGATGAAGAACGGCCGGTAGGATTCGATTTCCACCGCCACCGAGGGTTCGCGGATATATCCGTTGCGTAGTTTGCCGGTGATCTCCGAAGCCAGACCCGCCGGCGTTCGTCCGCGCGCCGGCACCGCGCCGATCAGCGGCATGGTGATGGCACCGCCGGCGTCGATCGCGTAGGTATTGGTGAGACCTTCCTGGCCGTAGACCACCACCCGCAACTTGTCGCCGGCATCGAGTTTGTAGGCCGCGTCATGGACCGCCGGCCTGGGCGCCGTCGCATAGGCCACCGGGGTGGCGGCGTAAGAGCGCTCGGAGACCGCGGCAAAGCTATCGCGAAGCGCGCTGATGGCGCCGCCTCCGCCGGAATCAGCGACACCGTAGGGCGATGACACCGCGGCCTGCGGGGCTTGAGCGTATGGGCGGCCGTAAGCAAAGGAGTCGAGATCGCTTTGCGGCTGCGCCATCGCGACAGGATCGGTCGTGCGCATGCAGCCCGACAACGCGAGCGCGGTCATGATGGCAGTGATCGGTAGTTGAAACGCGCGCGCAACCCGCACCGGAGCCATCCCTCATAGCGAGACCGCTCCAGTTTTGCACCGGTTATGGTTAACAAATGGTTTTTGCCTGCCAATGCGGAAAGCCGAATCCGGCTTTCCACATGATGCCGGGCAATCCGGATGCGGCGCGCTCAGGCGCTAAGGCCTGCGCCGATCGGGCACGACACGCCGGTGCCGCCAAGTCCGCAATAGCCAGCCGGATTCTTGGCCAGATACTGCTGATGATAGTCTTCGGCGAAATAGAATTCGCCTGACGGCGCGACCTCGGTGGTAATCGCGCCGAGCCCCTTCGCGGCCAGCGCCTTTTGATAGGTTGCCCTGGACGCATCGGCGGCTTTGCGTTGCGCATCGCTGAAGGTGTAGATCGCGGAGCGATACTGGGTGCCGACATCATTGCCTTGGCGCATGCCCTGGGTCGGGTTGTGACTTTCCCAGAACACCTTCAGCAGCCGATCGTAAGAGATCTTCTTCGGATCAAACACCACCAGCACCGCTTCGGTATGACCGGTGCGGCCGGAACAAACCTCCTCGTAAGTGGGGTTTTTGGTATGACCCCCGGCGTAGCCCACCGCGGTCGTGTGGATGCCATCGCCGAGCTCCCAAAATTTACGCTCCGCGCCCCAGAAACAGCCGAGCCCGAACACCGCCTGTTCCAGGCCCGCGGGATAAGGCGGCTGCAATTGGCGGCCGTTCACGAAATGCCGGACAGCAGTAGGGATCGGATTCGCACGCCCCGGCAGCGCCTCGGCTTCGCTCGGCAGCGCGGTGGTTTTGCGCATGAACAACATGGGCACCTCCCGGCGGTACACAGACGAAAAATGATGACCTTAATATATAATATATGTCTTTACGTCGGCAGCCGCAGCCCGTTATGCCGCAGGCCGGCAAGACCGGGGCATCGGTCGGATCCGTCAGGCTCAGTTCCGCGAATAGCCGATCAACGGCTTGCGGGGCCGGAACAGCAGCATCAGCAGAATGCCGAGCACGCCCAACACGGCAAAAACCGGCTGGTCCAGGATCACCTTGACGATGGTGCTCCAGAGCCAGGGCGCGTGGGCTTCCACCCAGGCCCGGAAGGCCTGCTGGCTGGATTGATGGATGTCATTCCAGAACTGGCCGAACCGGGTAAAACGGAGGGTCTGATCGGCGACCCAGCGCGCGCCGTCATAGACCATGAAGATAAATCCGCCGGCCAGCAGCAGCAGGCCCACAAGTCGGAAAAAACCGCGGATCATGCGTCACCCTCTATTTGTGCGCCCGAAAACGCAGTCAGCCATTAGCGGGGTAGCGCGGGAAATTCAACCTGATCAGCACCTTATCGGCGCTTTACCACCGGGCTCCCCGGTTCCGGCCTGCCCGGAAAGCGTTGACGCTGCAAAACCCGCCCTTTATAAGACCCGCAATGGCGGCCGGCGCAATCCTGCCGCCGCTGTTCTTTGAGCCACGCCTTCATGCGAGCATGTTCCTCGCGACCTGGCATTCTCAGGAACACCCGAAAACACGATAGCGTCGATCACGCGGTTGAACGGCCGGCGCATTCAAGCCCGACCAATTAGCGACCTGTCACCGCCGAAGGATATTTGAAAGCCATGGCCAATACGACTTCCGCTAAGAAGGCGACGCGCAAGATTGCCCGCCGCACCATCATCAACAAGTCGCGCCGGACGCAGATGCGCGGCGCGGTTCGCATCGTCGAAGAGGCGATCAAGAGCGGCGACCGCGACGCCGCGATCAAGGCAATGACGCGCGCAGAGCCCGAGCTGATGCAGGCAGCGCAGCGCAACATCATTCACAAGAATAATGCGAGCCGAAAGGTCTCGCGGCTCGCGCATCAGATCGCCAAGCTCGCGAAATGAACTGATCGAAACTGATATTCGTCAAAAAGCCCGGCATTGCCGGGCTTTTTTGTTTTTGGTGCCGTCTTGCTCCGCGAAAGTGCGGTGTGCGCGAATGATGCGCGCCCATGCTTCCACTGCCCTATGCAACGAGAGGGGCTTTGGAACGCGATGGCGTGCGCGACGGTATTGATGCCGCTTATTGGCCTCATTTGCTTTTAAAATAGCAATGGCGAATGGGTGAGCACCTTCGACAAGGAAGTGGGGTTACCCTATTCCGACGAGCAAAAAAAATCGCGGTTGCGTAGTCACTTATCGGCATAGTGGCGAAGGCTTGTTCGAAAATTCCGTTTCGCCCGGCTCAAACGTAAACGATTTATGAATTTATTTTGGGCGATTGTGAGAAATATGACGGCGCTTCGGCGTTTCGATTCTGTGCGCAGATTCAAAACCTTGCCGCTCCGCGCGAAAGCCGCTGCCGGATTTGGCAGGCGCGAAGTCGATTTTGCCGGCACCAGCGTTGAATCATTTCCGTTGCGGGAAATGAGGCATGATGTATCTCTTACAGCGTTCGCGGCGCCCACGGCTCTTGAGACCAGCGCGGTTTAAGGAACGGGGCGGACGTGCAAATCGGCGGCGGTGTGCGCGTTGGCGACGCTTTCCAAGCGATTGTCGGATCAAAACTCATAGCAATATGAGAACGGTAGTTCTGTGTCGAAATTTCTCAAAGCGCGGCATTCGTGTCTCGCTCGCTTCGAACAAGAGAGATACGCATGGAACTGTCCGCCAGCAGCCGGAAGCGAAGCACCAGGGCGGGTTAGAACGAACGGGCTGAATAAAGCGGCGTGATGGCTGAACGATTTTGAAGTTCGGTCATCGCCGGCTGAATTTGAAACACACGTAGTAATGACAACTTGCCGCGCGCAATCGCGGCGAGAGGGGGAGGTTGCATGCCTTACGGAATCAGCACGGTAGTCGATCGTCAAATGCCATTTTCGGGAAATGCATTTTCAGAAAATGCCTTTTCAGCCACCCACCAGGAGGCCACCGATGCGCGGCCTCGCGCGCGCGGTCCCGACAGACCGTTGAGTACGCGCTGACCTCGCGGACGCTTCCCTTTCAGCCCTTTTGATTGCCCGCGGCATTTCGCCGAACGGCTGGTCTATGGCTGAAGACGAAGCCTCGCTTGAGGTCGCGCCGCGCGGAAAACCCGCCCGGCGGTTTCGCAGAAAACATCCCTCGTTCAGAAAAGTCGTCAGGCAATGTCAAATATGGAACAGGATCGCTGGTCACGCGTGAAGGGTCGGCTGCGCTCGAGCGTTGGAGAAGACGTCTACACGAGCTGGTTCGCGCGGATGGACCTGGAAAGCGTGCAGCAGGAAAGCGTTCACCTTTCGGTGCCGACGCGATTTCTCAAGAGCTGGATCCAGGCGCATTACGCCGAGCGCGTTCTCACCTGCTGGCAAGCCGAGATGCCGGAGGTACACCGGATCGATCTCACCGTGCGCACGGCGATGCGATGCGCGGCGCCCGCGAAAGAAGTCGCCGCACCGCCCGATCAACGGCGTGCCGAACGCTCCGATGGCCGTCCCGCGCCCGAGCTGCGCGCGACCGCGATCGCGCCGGTATCCGCCAGCCATGACGCGCTCGGCGGCTCGCCGCTCGATCCGCGTCTGACATTTGGAAGTTTCGTCATCGGCCGCTCCAACACGCTGGCACACGCGGCGGCGCGCCAGGTGGCTGAGGGACGGCGCGGTGACAGCGTGATGTTCAATCCGCTTTACATCCACGCCGGCGTCGGTCTCGGCAAAACCCATCTGCTGCAGGCGGTGACATGGGCCGGCAACTCGGGCAGCGAACGCAAGGTACTTTATCTTACCGCCGAAAAATTCATGTACGGCTTTGTCGCGGCGCTGAAGACCCAGACTGCGCTGGCGTTCAAGGAAGCGTTGCGCGGCATTGACGTGCTTGTCATCGACGACCTGCAGTTCCTGCAGGGCAAGTCGACCCAGGCCGAATTCTGTCACACGCTGAATGCGCTAATCGACGCCGGGCGCCAGGTGGTGATCGCAGCCGATCGTCCGCCTTCCGACCTGGAAAGCCTCGACGACCGCGTGCGTTCGCGTCTCGCCGGTGGCCTGGTGGTCGAAATGGGATCGCTCGGCGAGGAATTGCGGCTCGGAATCCTCAAATCGCGCGTCGCCGCGGCCCGCGCCCATCATGCGAGCTTCGATGTGCCGGCGCCGGTGCTGGACTATCTCGCCCGCACCATCACCCACAACGGCCGCGACCTCGAGGGCGCCATCAATCGCCTGCTGGCGCACAGCAAGCTCAACGCCCAGCCGGTGACGCTGGAAATGGCCGAACGCGAAGTTCGCGACCTGGTCCGCCCGCAGGAACCCAAGCGCATCAAGATCGAGGACATCCAGCGCGTGGTGGCCCGGCAATACAATGTCAGCCGCTCCGACCTGTTGTCTTCGCGCCGTACCGCCAATGTCGTTCGTCCGCGCCAGGTCGCGATGTACCTGGCCAAGACCCTGACGCTGCGCTCGCTGCCGGAAATCGGCCGCCGCTTCGGGGGGCGCGACCACACCACCGTCCTCCATGCCGTGCGCAAGATCGAGGCCCTGGTGACCAAGGATACGGCGCTCTCCGAAGAGGTCGAATCGCTGAAGCGCCAGTTGCAGGAGTGAGCGCCGGCTTTGTTCCCAGGCGGAGACCGGCGTTCGCCGACCCGCGAGGGCGGGATTTCCCAGCAAAACGTCGGGGACGACCCCCGCGTTTCACTTGCGCTGGCGGCCCATACGCGCCACCTTGCGGTCCCCCGCGGGTTTTGATCAAATCCAGCTTTGATCTGGCTTTTCGGGTCTCGAATGCCGCGGCGCGCCTTTGGCCGCCCGGCTTTTCCATCTTAGGATCAGGCGGGTATTGCAATGAAGGTCACCGTCGAACGCGCGCAACTCCTGAAGTCGCTGGGCCACGTCCATCGCGTGGTCGAACGCCGCAACACCATTCCGATCCTCGGCAACGTGCTGGTCCGGGCCGAAAACGCGCGGCTGTCGCTGAAAGCCACCGATCTCGATCTCGAGGTCACGGAAACGCTGCCGGCGGAAACCGCGACCGGCGGCTCGACCACCGTGCCGGCGCACATGTTTTACGACATCGTGCGCAAATTGCCCGACGGCGCGCAGATCGTGCTGGAAGGCGACGGCGACCGCTCGGTGCTGGCGATCCGCGCCGGCCGCTCGCGCTTCACGCTGCAGACGCTGCCCGAAAACGATTTTCCCGATCTCGCCGCCGGCGACATGACGCATTCGTTCACGCTGGCCGCCTCCGACATGAAACGGTTGATCGACCGCACCCAGTTCGCGATCTCGACCGAGGAGACCCGCTACTATCTCAACGGCATCTATCTGCACACCGCCGGCAGCGCCAAGGCTGCGACCTTGCGCGCGGTTGCCACCGACGGGCATCGTCTCGCCCAGATCGACCTGGCTTTGCCCAAGGGCGCATCCGGCATGCCCGGCGTGATCGTACCGCGCAAAACCGTCGGCGAAGTGCAACGCCTGATCGAGGACAACGAGGCCGAGGTGCTGATCGAACTGTCGCAAGGCAAGATCCGCTTCACCATCGGCGATGTGGTGCTGACTTCGAAACTGATCGACGGCACGTTTCCGGATTACGGCCGCGTCATCCCGCAAAACAACGACAAGGAGCTGATTGTCGACAAGAAGGATTTCGAGGCCGCGGTCGATCGCGTCTCCACCATCTCGAGCGAGCGCGGCCGCGCCGTGAAGCTGGCGCTGTCGCCGGGCAAGCTGGTGTTGTCGGTGACCAACCCGGATTCCGGCAGCGCCACCGAGGAGCTCGAAGTCGAATACGCGTCCGACCCGCTCGATATCGGATTCAATTCGCGTTACCTGCTGGATATCGCGGCCCAGATCGAGGGCGAGGTCGCGGTGCTGCGGCTGGCCGATCCCGGCTCGCCGACCCTGGTGCAGGACAAGGATTCCAAGGGCGCGCTCTACGTGCTGATGCCGATGCGGGTGTAGGAAAAAACTAACTCGTCATTGCCGGGCTTGACCCACGGCTGTCCGGTTTAGATTTAGCATAGCTGGAGGCTCATCTGACGTTGATCTTGGCTGGTCGAGGGCGATGGATGGAGCAGGTTGTCGATGGGTCGGCGGTGCATGAGGTTGGCGCGGATCAGTCTGGTGAAGACGATCGGACTGGGAATATTCTTGTGGGCGGCTTGGGCCAGGCGCAGCAGCAAGAAGGCGATGAGCGCAACGGCGATCTGGATGCGTACGGCATTCTCGGAGGTGCCTACGAAGCGAGTGATCTTGAGGGTCTGCTTGATCCAGCGGAAGAACAGTTCGATGGCCCAGCGCCTGCGGTAGAGATCGGCGATCTCCTGGGCGCTGGCATCGAGGTCGTTCGACAAGATGCGGAGCTCGGTTCCGCTCTCGGTCACGACCCTCACCTCGCGCACCGCATCCTTGATGGGATTGCGACGGCTTCTGGCTTGGCGGGCGGGGAGATAACCGATGCGGTCGGAGAGGATGTTGCTGCCAGCCGTGACCGCCAGCTCTTCGACCAGATCGAGCGGAGTATTGGACTTGAAACGGGTGACGATCCGGCAGCCGACGGCGTCGAGTTCAGCCCACCAGGCATAATCGTAATAGCCAAGGTCGAAGACATAGGTGGCTCCCGGCTCGATCGGCATTTGCTTGGCCGCGGTGATATCGTTGACCTTGGCCGTGGTGACTGCGGCATAGATCGGGCGATCGGCGTCGGCATCGTAAATCACGTGTACTTTGGCCCCGCAGACCCCGGCCGAGAACCGAGCCCAGCCGGCGCTGCGCTCGTTCAAGCGTGCGCTCGTGGCATCGATCAAATAGGTGGTCTCGGCGAGCTTGCGCCGCAGGCTGCGATGGGCCTGCTTCATCATGATCGCCAACAGCTCGGTGAACACGGCGGCAGGCCGCTGTGCATTCGCATCCGAGAAGGTCGACCGCCGAACCGGGCCGGCGCCCACATGGTAGAGCCGCACGGCGTGGCTCGAAAGCCCCGTCACGATCTCCCGCAAGCTCGCTGCACCCGAAAACTGGCCGTAGAGCAACGCCACCAACTGGCTCTTGGTCGAAAGTCGCCGCACCCGCGCATCGGCATCATGGTCTTCCACAAGCCTGTCGAACTGATGCCACGGAACGTGCTTCAGAAGTCCATGAAATACGCTATTCTCATGCCGCATGGTGTTGATCTCCATTCGTGTTCCGGATCGCTTGCAGACGTCCAGGACCGAATAGAATCAATGCCATGCGCTTCGTCCACAAAAATTGAACCGGACAGCCGTGGGCTTGACCCGGCAATCCATCAAGCTTCGAAATGACCTATTGGGTATACATTCTTGCCAGTAAACCCGGTGGAACGCTGTATATCGGCGTGACAAACAATCTGGTGCGGCGCGTCTACGAGCACCGTGAGGGCTTGGCCGAGAGTTTCACCAAGCGATATGGCGTCAAAACGCTGGTTTATTTTGAGCCGCACGAAACAATAGCAGCAGCGCTTCAGCGCGAGAAAAACATCAAACACTGGTCGCGCGGGTGGAAGATTGATCTGATCATCGCGGGCAATCCGGGTTGGCGGGATCTATATGATGAAATTGTCCGCTGACGCGGACGATGGATTGCCGGGTCAAGCCCGGCAATGACAAGAGACCCCATGACCGCCTCCCGCATCCACCGCCTTACCCTCACGCACTTCCGCAATTACCGCGCGGCGAGCCTGCAGACGCGCGGGGACGTGGTGGTGCTGGTTGGACCGAACGGCGCCGGCAAGACCAATTGTCTGGAGGCGATCTCGTTTCTGTCGCCCGGACGCGGCTTGCGCCGCGCGACGCTCGAGGATGTCGCCGACAACCAGGGCGACGGCTCCTGGGCGGTGTCCGCCGAGGTCGAAGGCGCGCTGGGGCTGGCAACGCTCGGCACCGGCATCGACCCATCCGGCAGCGATGCGCCCGCCAGCGGCCGGCGCAGCCGGATCGACCGCGAACCGGTTCCTTCCGCAACCGCATTCGGCGATCATTTGCGCATGGTCTGGCTGACGCCGGCGATGGACGGACTGTTTCTCGGCGCGGCATCGGAGCGGCGGCGGTTTTTCGACCGGCTGGTGCTGGCGATCGACAGCGAGCATTCCAGCCGGGTGTCGGCGCTCGACCGCAGCCTGCGCTCGCGCAACCGGCTGCTGGAGGTGCGCAATTACGACGATCACTGGTGCGACGCGATCGAACGCGAAACCGCGGAACTCGCCGTCGCGGTGGCGGCGATGCGCGGCCAGACCGCGATAAAACTCGCGGCGATGCTGCGCGCGCGCGGCGAAGCGTCGGCCTTTCCATCCGCCGACATCATGCTCGACGGCTGGATGGAAAACGCGCTGATCAGCGAACCCGCCACTTCCGTGGAGGATCGCTACCGGCAGATATTGCGCGACAGCCGCGCCCGCGACGCCGCCGCGGGCCGCACCCTCGACGGCCCGCATCTTACCGACCTGCAGGTGATCTACGCGCCGAAGAACATGCCGGCGCGCGATGCCTCCACCGGCGAGCAAAAGGCGCTTCTGATCGGACTGGTGCTGGCACACGCCAATCTGGTCGCGGAGATGACGGGCATCACGCCGCTGTTGCTGCTCGACGAGGTGGTGGCGCATCTCGATCCCAACAGGCGCAACGCCTTGTTCATGGAGTTGGCAGCACTCGGCGCGCAGGTCTGGATGACCGGCGCCGACCCCGCGGCTTTCATCGATATCGGCTCAACCGGCGAAGTTTTCGACGTCGATTCCGGCCAGATCGCGCGGCGCAGCTGAGCGGCGGCGAGACAAAATTCGAGCCTGGAACGGGGCTTTTTCCAGGCCTTCGAATCGGCTCCCCGACGCCTTGAAAAACGCACGAAAAATCCTATTTATTCAATAACTTGCGGAAAGAGACTTTGCGCTAGGCGCAGTGCGTCTTTCATGGCACAAATAAGCTGATCAGCACCTGTTTCGCGCGCTGATTCGGAGCTACCCTCGAAGGCCCCACATGACAGAATCTGCCCGGCAATCGATCGCCGACACTGAGCATTCCATTCCCATCGAATACGGCGCGGAATCGATCCGGGTTTTGAAAGGCCTCGACGCCGTACGCAAGCGGCCGGGCATGTATATCGGCGACACCGATGACGGCTCCGGCCTGCATCACATGGTCTACGAGGTCGTCGACAACGCCATCGACGAAGCGCTGGCCGGCCACGCCACCGCGGTGGAGGTCGTGCTCAATGCCGACGGTTCCGTCACCGTGCGCGACGATGGCCGCGGCATTCCCGTCGACATCCACAAGGGCGAGGGCATTTCCGCGGCCGAGGTCATCATGACCCAGCTGCACGCGGGCGGAAAATTCGACCAGAATTCCTACAAGGTTTCCGGCGGCCTGCACGGCGTCGGCGTCTCCGTCGTCAACGCGCTGTCGAGCAAGCTGCAATTGCGGGTCTGGCGCGACGGCAAGGAGCATTTCATCGAGTTCGCCCATGGCGACGCGGTGGCGCCGCTCAAAGCGGTCGGCGATTCCAACGGCAAGCGCGGCACCGAAGTGACGTTCCTCGCCTCCACCGAAACCTTCACCAACGTCGAATACGACTTTGCAACGCTGGAGCATCGCCTGCGCGAGCTCGCGTTCCTGAATTCCGGCGTCAATATCGTGCTGTCCGACGTGCGCCACGCGGTCGAGAAGCGCGAGGAGATGCACTACGACGGCGGCGTCGAGGAGTTCGTCAAATATCTCGACCGCAACAAGAAGCCGATGGTGCCTTCGCCGATCATGATCAATGCCGAGATGAACGGCATCGGCGTCGAGGCGGCGCTGTGGTGGAACGACAGCTATCATGAGAATGTGCTGTGCTTCACCAACAACATTCCACAGCGCGACGGCGGCACCCATCTGGCCGGCTTCCGCGGCGCGCTGACGCGCCAGGTCAACGGCTACGCCGAGGCAAACGCCAAGCGCGAAAAGATCGCGCTGACCGGCGACGACTGCCGCGAGGGCCTCACCGCGGTGCTTTCGGTGAAAGTCCCCGATCCGAAATTCTCGTCGCAGACCAAGGACAAGCTGGTGTCCTCGGAAGTCCGTCCGGTGGTCGAGAACGTCCTCAATGAAGGCCTGGCGGCGTGGTTCGAGGAACATCCCCCGGAAGCCAAGGCCATTGTCGGCAAGGTGGTGGAGGCCGCGGCCGCCCGCGAGGCCGCGCGCAAAGCCCGCGAGCTGACGCGGCGCAAGGGGGCGCTGGATTACGCTTCATTGCCCGGCAAGCTCGCCGACTGCCAGGAAAAAGACCCCGGCAAATCCGAACTGTTCATCGTCGAGGGCGATTCCGCCGGCGGCAGTGCCAAGATGGGCCGCAACCGGGAATTCCAGGCGGTCTTGCCGCTGCGCGGCAAGATCCTCAATGTCGAGCGCGCGCGCTTCGACAAGATGCTGGGCTCCGAGCAGATCGGCACACTGATCACCGCGCTCGGCACCGGCATCGGCCGCGACGATTTCGATCTATCCAAACTGCGCTATCACAAGATCATCCTGATGACCGACGCCGACGTCGACGGCGCGCACATCCGCACCCTGCTGCTGACGTTCTTCTTCCGTCAGATGCCGGCGCTGATCGAGAGCGGGTTCCTCTACATTGCGCAGCCGCCGCTCTACAAGGTGACGCGGGGGAAGTCCGAGCAATACCTGAAGGACGAGCGCGCGCTGGAGGATTACCTGATCGAGACCGGCCTCGACGACTGCGTCTTCAAGCTCGCGTCCGGCGAGGACCGCAGCGGCCGCGACCTGCAGGCGCTGGTGGAGGATGCCCGCCTGATCCGCGGCACGCTGCACAATCTGCATAGCCGCTATAACCGCAAGGTAATCGAGCAGGCCGCGATCGCCGGGGTGCTGAGCCCCAGGATCACCGGCGACGTCGCCACCGCCAATGCCGCCGCGGACTATATCGCCCGCAGGCTCGACGCGCTGGCCGACGAAGTCGAGCGCGGCTGGACCGGACGCTTTACCGAGGGCGAGGGTTTCTTCTTCGAGCGCACCGTGCGCGGCGTCAAGGACGTCGCCATCATCGACGACGCGCTGCTCGGCTCCGCCGACGCGCGCAAGCTCGACGATTACGCCGCCAAGCTGCAGGAGGCCTATCCGAAGCCCGGCCTGTTGCGCCGCAGGGACACGGAAACTCCGATCCACGGCCCGGTCGGCCTGTTCGAGGCGGTGACCGACGCCGGCCGCAAGGGCGTGACGCTGCAGCGCTACAAAGGCCTCGGCGAAATGAACCCGGGCCAGCTCTGGGAAACCACGCTCGACACCAACGAGCGCTCGCTGTTGCAGGTGAAGATCAAGGAGGTCGACGAGGCCGACGACATCTTCACCAAGCTGATGGGCGACGTGGTCGAACCGCGCCGCGAATTCATCCAGGACAATTCGCTCAGCGCCAATGTGGATGTGTGAGCTGCTGCTGCCAACCCGTCCCGGCGGAAAATGATGATCGTCATGCCCGGCCTTGTGCCGGGCATCCACGTCTTTGCAGACCGGTAAGGCCAAGACGTGGATGGTCCGGACAACAAGATCGGCCATGACGGCCCAGGCTGAGTTCCATGAAAGTCCAGGCGATCGTTCCTGACGCTGATACCCGCCCGCTGCTGGCCGGCGCGCAGTTCGGCGACGCCTTCAGCATTGCGGTCGACAACTCCGCGCTCGATGCGCGGCAGGCGGCGGAGAAAATGCTGACGCGCGGGCCGCGATGGATCGATGCGCTGATGCGCTTGCGCAACAGGCTGGTGGCGCCGTTTGGCCTGAAGACGCCTTCACCCGGCGAGACCACAGCCACCGACGCCGTCGGGATATTTCCCGTGATCAGCGAAACCCCGGATCGGCTGGTCGCGGGTTTCAACGATCGCCACCTCGATTTCCGGGTCGTCGTCGACGTCGCACCCTTCGGGCACGACAAGCGCGTCACCCTGACCACTCTCGTGCTGACGCATAACCTGCTGGGCCGGGCGTATCTGACCATCATCCTGCCGTTTCACCGGCTGATTGCCCGCGCCATGCTGCGGCAAGTCGCGAGCTGAGCCGGACCCATCCGCGAACCGCGGGCGTGGACGCCTTGCTCCGCGCGTGCTTTGTTCCAGTCAGCCAATATGCCGACCGGAGGATGCATGACATTATCCGTCGATCTGTTTTTTTCCTTCCGCAGCCCCTACAGCTATCTCGCGCTGCCGAAGACGCTGAAATTGATCGCGAACTACGACGCCACGGTGAACCTGCGCCCGGTCTACCCGCTCGCGGTGCGCGTGCCCGGCTTCTTCAAGCGCGCCAATCCGCAATTCGCGCGTTACGTGGTGCTCGACAGCAGCCGCGTCGCCAAACACGACAACATCCCGTTCCGCTTTCCCCGCCCCGATCCGATTGTGCAGAACATGGTGACGCTGGAGGTCGCCGAGCACCAGCCCTACATCCACCGCCTGACGCGCCTGGGCGCCGCCGCGCAGCTCGAGGGCCGTTCGCTGGTCTTTGTCGATACCATCAGCCGGGTGCTGTGGGACGGCACGGTCAAAGACTGGAACGAAGGCGATCATCTCGCCCGCGCCGCCGAGGCAGCCGGCTTCGATCTGGCCGCGATGGACGCGGCAATATCGGCCGATCCGGATCGCTATGAGCGGATCATCGCGGACAACGAAAAGGCCCACGCGGCTTCCGGCCATTGGGGCGTGCCGACGTTCGTGTTCGAGAACGAGCCGTTCTTCGGACAGGACCGGATCGAGCTGTTGATCTGGCGGATGGAAAGCAGGGGGCTGACCCGCCGCGGCTGATGTTGACGGCGCGCCGCGCCAGCCGTACCTAAACCGCACGCAGGAACGAGCAGAAACCAACGAGGCAACGCCATGGCCCATGAAACCGCAACGCTGGCCGGCTATGTCGCGAGTCTCAAATTCGAGAATATCCCGCACGAAGTGCGCGAGCGCGCCAAGGCGCTGACCTTGGATTTTCTCGGCAGCGCGATCCGGGCAAGGCGCGACGCGGAATCGACGCCCTCGCTGCTCAAGATGCTGCAAGCGCTCGCGCTCGACGGCAAGGGCGAATCCACCGTGTTCGGCGATGCCAAGACCTGGACCCCGGCGGTGGCGGCGCTGCTCAACGGCGCGCTCGGCCATTCCCTTGATTTCGACGATACGCACGCGGATTCCTCGCTGCATGCGAGCGCGCCGGTGGTGCCGGCCGCGTTCGCGGTCGGCGAAATGGTCGGCGCGTCGGGCCGCGACGTGCTCACCGCGATCGTCGCGGGTTACGAAGTGTGCTGCCGGCTCGGCAACGCGCTCGATCCGACCTCGCATTACGCGCGCGGCTTTCATCCGACCGCGACCGCGGGAACCTATGGCGCCGCCGCCGCGGCAGCGAAGTTGTTCAGACTGTCGAAGGCGCAGATCATCGCAGCGTTCGGCGTCTCCGGCAGCCAGGCGGCGGGCTCGCTCCAGTTCCTGGTCAACGGCGCCTGGAACAAGCGCTATCAGGTCGGCGCCGCCGCGATGAACGGCGTGATCGCGGCCACCTTGGCGCGCAATGACTTCGTCGGCTCAAGCGAATCGGTCGAAGGCAAGCACGGCCTGTTGGTCGGCTACAGCGACAACGGCCATCCCGACAAGGCGGTCGCCGGCCTCGGCGATGTCTACGAGACCATGAAGATCGGCATAAAGCCCTATCCGAGCTGCCGCTATACCCATGCCGCGCTCGATGCGCTGATCGCGATGCGCCGGGAGCACAATCTGACGCCGGACCAGATCAAACGTGTCGAGATCGGTCTGCACCGCAACGGCATCACGCTGACCGGCGACGCCGCCACCAAGCGGCATCCGACCTCGATCGTCGGCGGCCAGTTCTCGATGTTCTTCACCGGCGCGGTGGCGCTCGATCAGGGCCGCTTCGGCTGGGACGATTACCAACGCCTCGGAGATGCCGCCGTCGACGCGCTCGCCGACAAATTCGACGTGGTGCAGGACGATCGCCTCGAGGTCGGCCGCAGTCATCCGTTCGGCGCGCGCGTCAGCATCGTCACCAATGACGGCGTGCATGAGCGGCTCTATGCCGATCCTTCCGGCGAGCCGAATTCGTTCCCGGACGCGCAGGCGATGGCGCAGAAATTCCTGACGCTGGCCCGCCCGGTCCTGAATGGCCGCGCCGACCAGCTCGCAGACGCGATCCTGTCGCTCGAGCGATTTGACCGCGTCGCGGCTGCGACGCAACTGGGACGGCAGTAGGACGCGCCGACTTTAAGCCCTGCGTTGGGCCGTCCAGGCATCGCGGCGCGTCACCCACAAATCCGCGACATGGCCGAACAGGTCGATCTCGCGGCCCTTTTTGGCCCCAAGCCGGCGCGCCACGGCCTGCGACGCGGTGTTTTCGCGGTCGATGCAGTGGACGATCTGATCGATCTCGAAGGTCGCGAACGACCAGTCGATCGACGCCCGCGCCGCCTCGACCGCGTAGCCCTTGCCCCGAAACTCGCTTGAAATGCCCCAGCCGACTTCGAAGCCCGGCCAGCCCGGCGGCCGCCACGGACCCACTCGCCCGGCGAAGCGGCCGGTCTGTTTTTCCTCGACCACAAACATGCCGACACCGTGCAGCGCCCAATGTCCGGCCATGATCGCCGCGTTGCGCCACCCGACAAGCTCGTCGGTGACGGGTTTTCCATCCGAGGTGATGAATCGCGCGGTGCCGGGATCGGCCAGCATCGCCGTGTTCGGCGCGATGTCGGCGTCGCACCATCGCCGTAGTTTTAGCCGCGCGGTCTCGATCACGGGGCCGTCCGGCTGCGCAAGCGTGACGCCCGGCTTGAGGGGAGCGATCATCGGTCCTGTCCTCTCTTTATTACTGGGATTCTTACCGCCGCCATTGCGAGGGGTGCAAGCGACGAAGCAATCCAGGCTTGCTGTGCCAGTCTCTGGATTGCTTCGCTTCGCTCGCAATGACGTGATAGGTTCAGACTTACACTGCCTCTCCCAAGTCTCGCCCCATGCTTCGCACCCCTTTCATCGAGACCCTGAGCGACCTGTTCATCCGCTCGGCAGGGTGGCGCGGGCGCGACGAGATGTTCGTCGACGAAGAGAATCGCATCACCGGCGCTGAGGCGCTCGATCAGGCGCTCAGAATGGCCCAGGGCTTTGCGGACCGTGGCGCCACCCCGGGCGCGGTCATCGCCTATCTCTGCCGCAGCTCGGCGCGGCACGCGGTGGCGTGGTTCGCAGCACCCTTGAGCGGAAGAGTTGCCTGCAGCCTGCATGTCCGCGAAACGCCGGAACGTTTGGGCCAGGCGCTCGACTGGCTCGAGGCCAAAATACTGGTGCATGACCGGGATCTCGAGGCTGAGGCCATCGCTGCGGTCACGGCCTCCGGTCGGGCGATCCGGCGCATCAGCCTGGACGCGCGCGGCCGCGCCGAGGCCGACTATAGCGATATCGTCGCCGCCGCCGCGCCGTTCAACATTGCGGCGAGCAGCCCGACACCCGCCGACCTCGCCGCGATCGTGTTGTCGTCGGGCACCACCGGCAAGCCCAAGGGCATCATGCACTCCCAGAAGACGCTGCTGGAAGCCGCCAAGGGCGGTCAGGTGGTGATGGGACCGATCACGCCGGACAGCGTCACGCTTTTGTACATGCAGCCGTCGTTCGCGGCGTGGCCGATCATCGTGCTGCCCTTCGTCGCCGCCAAGGCGAAAGTCTGTTTCGGCAAGACGTTCAAGCCGGCGGCGTTTCTGGAATCATGTCAGCGCGAGCGCATCACCAAGGCGCCGCTGGTGCCGACGATGTGGCGGATGGTGTTCGAGGCCGGCCCCGAGAATTACGATCTGTCGGCGCTGACGCTGGTGTCGATCTCGGGCGAAGCGCCGGCGCCGAGCGACGTGCGGCAGCTCTACGACCGGATCTGCAGGAACATCTGCTGCGTCTATCTCTCCGGCGAAGCCTTCACCGCATCCGGGGTGATGGCCAACACAAGCGACCTGATGGAACGCGGCAAGATCGGCTCCAGCGGACGGCCGGTGGTCGGCGGCGACGTGAAAATTCTGTTGCCCGGCGGCGGTTTCGACGATGAGGCGCCCAACGGCGAGACCGGCGAGATCGCGGTCTCGGGGCCGTCGCTTGCGATCGGATACTGGAAAGACGGGGAATTGACCCGCGAAAAATTCCGCGACGGCTGGTGGCGCAGCGGCGATCTCGGGCGGCTGGATGCCGACAACTATCTGTGGGTCTCCGGCCGCATCGACAACGTCATCAATTCCGGCGGTATCAAGGTCAGCGGCGAGGAGATCGAGCACGCGCTGCTCTTGCATCCCGCCGTCGCGCAATGCGCGGTGGTCGGCCAACCCGATTCCAGGCTCGGGCAACGTATCGAGGCCTACCTCGTCGCCCGCGGCGTCCCGCCGGACAGCGAGGAAATCAGCCTGTTCCTGCGCCAGCAATGCCATCTCGCCGGCTTCAAGTTCCCGAAGGCGTTTCACTGGATCGACGCCATGCCGACCGGGCCTACGGGAAAATTATTCAGGCGGGCGCTGCGGTCGGAGTGCTAGGCCGGGTTCATCTCGGGCGTGGTGCGGTAGCCCCTCCTCACCGTCATTCCGGGATGCGCGAAGCGCAGACCCGGAATCTCGAGATTCCGGGTTCGATGCTTCGCATCGCCCCGGAATGACGGCGGTACTTGCAAACGGTCTGTGCCAGACATCCCGAGGCGATCCACGCCAGCGAGGCGGAATAACCCGTCGGCAATGATTTCATTGGCCGGGACAAGCCCCGGGCATGATGAGTTTTGAATGGCTACGCCCCTTGAGCCACCTCCACGAGTCGTCCCGGCCAGCGAGCCAACGGGTCGGCGCAAAGCGCCGCCCGATGACAAGCTCCGAGAGCGCGAGCCGGGGCGACGCTGAATGTGTTGCGATCACGGCTTGTCATTTCCGGCAATTTTTGAAAACCTGATGCATTGATGCAAACCCGGCCGATCGCAAAGTGCCGGATCAGCTAACCAGCTATCACAGGGAGCAATCGTCATGGAACGACGGGATGTCCTGAAAACAATGGCTATCGCAGGATTAACGGCGGGCGCGGGCGGCGCGCCGGCGACGGCGCAGACCAATGCACAGACATTCGTGCTGGTTCACGGCGCCTGGCACGGCGGCTGGTGCTGGAGCCGGGTCGCGGACAGGCTGCGCAGCGGCGGCCACCAGGTGTTCACGCCGACCCAGACCGGGCTCGGCGAGCGCAAGCATCTTTTGTCGAAAGACATCACGCTGGATACCTTCACCAGGGATATCGCCAACGTCATCGAGGCGGAGGAATTGTCGAATATCATTCTGGTCGGGCATTCGTTCGGGGGTCTTGCGATCAGCGGCGTCGCCGATGCGATGCCCGACAAGATCCGCCATCTGGTCTACCTGGATTCGCTGATGGTAGAGGGCGGCAAGCGGCCGTTCGACAGTCTGCCGCCGGATGTCGTCGCGGCGCGGCTCAAAGCCGCCGACGAAACCAGCGGCGGATTAAGCCTGCCGGCGCCGCCGCCGTCCGCCTTCGGCGTTTCCGATGCTGGGGATACCGACTGGGTCAAGCGCCGGCTCACACCGCATCCGCTCGGGACCTACACCAGCACGCTCAACATCAAGGGGCCGGTCGGCAACAACCTGCCGCGCACCTACATCCACTGCACAAACCCGTCCTACGCGGCGCTGCAAGCCTCGCGCGACTGGGTCAAGGCGCAGCAGGGATGGCGCTGGGCCGACATCTCCACCGGCCACGACGCCATGGTGATGGCGCCCGACGAGTTGACACGGATGCTGATCGGCGTTTCAAGCTGAGCGCGGCATCGGGCTGCGCCGCCGGGCGCTTCGCGTGAACGGGTAGCGTCGCCTCTCCACGAGTCGTCGCGGCCAACGGGTCGGCGCAAAGCGCCGCCCGATGACAAGGCTCCGCGAGCGCAAGCGCGCCGTCTCATTTTGACCCGCGTGGCAGATACCTTTTGCAACAATCACCGCTGGCGGTTACGGGTCCCGGCGTTCGCCGGGACGACGCGGAGCTAATGTGCTAAGATCGCCGGCAAAAGTCATGGAGACACCTCATGAGCTGGCATCCCTCCAACGATCCCGTGTTGGGCGATCCGCACTCCTGCGACGCGCTGGAGCTTGTCATCGTGCCGCGCACCCGTGACCTCGGCGATGGATTCGAGGTGCGCCGCGCGCTGCCCCACGGCAAGCGCCAAATGGTCGGCCCCTTCATCTTCTTCGATCATTTCGGGCCGGTGCAGTTCGTGTCCGGCAAGGGCATGGACGTGCGCCCGCATCCGCATATCGGGCTCGCCACCGTCACCTATCTGTTCGACGGCAGCATCATGCACCGCGACAGCGAGGGCAACATCCAGGAGATCCAGCCCGGCGCGATGAACCTGATGACGGCGGGTCGCGGCATCGCCCATTCCGAGCGCACGCCGGACCTGCAGCGAAGCAGTGGCCAGAAGATGCTGGGGTTGCAGAGCTGGATCGCATTGCCGGCCGGATCGGAAGAGATCGCGCCGTCGTTCCAGCATTACGGGTCAGCCGATTTGCCGACGGTCCGCGATCGCGGTTTCACCGCGCGAATCATCGCTGGCAGCGGCTTCGGGGTGTCGTCGCCGGTGGGGATGGTGTCGCCATGGTTTTATACCGAGGTGAGCGCGGAGGGCGGCGTCAGCGTGCCGCTCGACCCCGACCATGAAGAACGCGCCGTCTATGTGATCGATGGCGAGGTCGAAATTGCGGGCGATCGCTACCAGGGGCCGCGGCTGTTGATCTTCCGGCCCGGCGATCGCATCACGGTGAAGACGACGACGCCGGTGCGGATGATGTTTCTCGGCGGCGATGCGCTGGAAGGTCCGCGCCATATCTGGTGGAATTTCGTCTCCTCCAGCCAGGAGCGGATCGAACAGGCCAAGGCCGACTGGAAGAGCGGCCGCTTCGCAGCCGTTCCCAACGAACACGAGTTCATTCCGCTGCCGGAGTGAGCTATCCCCCATTTCCTTTGTTGTCGCGCGCGGCCGCGCGAGACGGCTATCTTTGAAAGTTTGACCGATGAACACCATGCTCGCCAGCGACCTGCCTCTTCCCCGGATCGGCCGCGGCAAGGTCCGCGATATCTACGCCGTCGGCGACGACCGCGTGTTGCTGCTGACCACCGACCGCATCAGCGCCTTCGACGTCGTCATGGCCGAGACCATCCCGATGAAGGGCGCGGTGCTGACCCAGATCAGCGCCTGGTGGTTCAACGAACTCGAAGGCGTGGTGCCGCACCACATGATCAGCACCGACGCCGATGCCATCATCAGGGAAGTGCCGGCATTGCAGGGCCATCGCGCCGACATCCTGGGACGCGCGATGCTGTGCCGGCGCACAACGGTGTTTCCGATCGAATGCGTGATCCGCGGCTATCTCTCCGGCTCGGCCTGGAAGGAATATGCCGCCCGAGGAACGCTCGCCGGCGAGAAGCTTGCCTCGGGCCTCCTGGAAAGCGCAAAACTCGAGCCCGCGATCTTCAGTCCGGCGACCAAGGCCGAGACCGGGCACGACGAGAACATCACGATCGCCCGTATGCGCGAAATTCTCGGCGACGAGGTCGCATACCAACTGGAAAGCATGACCCGCGCGATTTACACGCTCGGCGAGAAAATCAGCCGCGACCAGGGCATCATTATCGCCGATACCAAATTCGAATTCGGCCGGGATGGCGACGGACGGATCATCCTGATCGACGAGGTGATGACGCCCGACAGTTCGCGGTTCTGGGCCGCCGATGCCTACACACCCGGCCAGCCGCAGCCGAGTTTCGACAAGCAGCCGCTGCGCGATTATCTCGACGCCGAGCGCCGCGCCGGCCGCTGGAACGGCGATGCGCCCGCGCCTGCTTTGCCCGCAGAGGTCGTCGACGCCACCAGCAAGCGTTATCTCGAAGCCTATCGCCGTGTCACGGGTAGCGAACTCACGATCTAACCGCGTCATTCGGGAAGGCAACGCAACATCGAACCCGGAGTGACGACCAGGAAGAATAACCGCAAAGGGAGAGTCAGACATGATCGAACCCGAAAGCGTGCTCATCGAACGCGATGGGCCGGTGACCATCGTCTCCATCAACCGCCCGCATTGCCGCAACGCCGTTGACGGCGCCACCGCGCGAAAGCTGTTCGATGCGTTCCGTGACTTCGACGCCGATGCCGAGGCATCGGTCGCGGTGTTCACCGGAACGGCCGGTACTTTCTGCGCCGGCGCCGACCTCAAGGCGGTGGCGTCAGGCGATCCCGACAAGAAGCGCGAGATCGGCGGCCAAAACACCCTTGCGCCGATGGGACCGAGCCGCCTGCGGCTGTCGAAACCCGTGATCGCGGCGGTTGAAGGTTTTGCGGTGGCCGGCGGCATGGAGCTGGCGTTGTGGGCCGACATGCGCGTCGTTGCCGAGGACGCCACCTTCGGGGTGTTCTGCCGCCGTTTCGGCGTGCCGCTGATCGACCTCGGCACCATCAGGTTGCCGCGCCTGATCGGTCATTCCCAGGCGATCGACCTCATTCTGACCGGACGCCCGGTGGGCGGCGCGGAAGCCTTGCGCATGGGCCTTGCAAATCGCCTCGTTCCCAAGGGGGAAGCGCTCGAGCACGCCATTGCGCTGGCGAAGCAAATCGCCCGCTTCCCGCAAACCTGCCTGCGCGCCGACCGGCTTTCCGCGTTGCAGCAGTGGGACCTCGCAGAAGAGCAGGCAATCGCCAGCGAACTGCGCGGCGGACTCGAGGTCATCGCATCAGGCGAAACCATGTCAGGCGCCGCGCGCTTTGCGTCCGGCGCGGGGCGCCATGGCGCGTTCGGCGAGGTCTAGAGCAAGATAGTTTTAGTTTGTATCGGTGTGCCCTTCACCTCTCCCTATGGGAGAGGTGAAGTTTCCGCTGCGTCGCAGCTCAATCTAACCTCATCTCATCACGCTTTAGCGTAGCGCACGTCGCTCGGCGCTGGCCGGGACGAAGCTGCTTTCAATTCTTGCTGGCCGAACGGGTTCCAGCGCACTTCCGTTCCGTCATAAAAATATAGTTGTCCTGATGCGCTGCGGTCGTCTACCAGTGTCGCCAAGTGGTGGGGACGAAATTAAGCGTGAACAACCAGTCTGTCAGTCTCGGTCCGAAACTGCGCCGGGCGCTTAACGACGTTGTCGGCGGCGGCGCCGCCAGCGTCCTGACCGTGACGTTTGGACTGTCCTACGCGCTATTGATCTTCACCGGCCCGCTGGCGCCCTATTTGTCCTACGGCGTCGGCATCACCTTCATTTCATCGGCCGTTCTCGCCGCCACCATCGCGCTCGGAAGCTCGTTGCCGTTCGCGGTCGCCGGTCCGGAAAGTTCCACCGCGGCGATGACGGGGATACTGGCGTCATCGCTGGCCGAACGAATGGCCGCGACCGATCCAACCGCGGCGCTGCTCGCGCCGGTTCTGATCACGTTCGGCATTGCCAGCATCACCACCGGCATCGTGCTCTGCGGTTTCGGCGTGACGCGGATGGGCCGCGCCATCCGCTACGTGCCCTACCCGGTGGTCGGCGGGTTTCTCGGCGCCACCGGCTGCCTGATCCTTTTAGGCGCGATCCGCGTCATCACCGGCCAGCGGCTTCAGTTTGCGACGCTCGGCGGGTTCGCGAATCTCCTGACGCTGTCCGAACTGGCGGCTGCCTGCGCCATGGCCGCGATTCTCTATCTGACCTGGCACCGCTCCCGCAGTTCGTTCGGACTGCCGGTTATTCTGATCGGCGGCGTGATTGCCGCCCACATCGTGTTCTGGCTGGCCGGGATCTCACCGGCGGAGGCGCAAGCCTCGGGCTGGACCTTTCAGCCGCCGCCGCATGTGTCCTACGTGTTGCCGTGGAGCACCAACGACATCCTGCGCTATCCCTGGTACACCTTGCCGGACCTCAGCGGCAATCTGATCGCCGTCATCTTCGTGACCGCGACCAGCACCTTGTTCAACACCGCGGGCATTGAAGTCGCCGCCCAACACGAAGCCGATCTCGAGCGCGAATTGAACGTCACGGGCCTCGCCAATATGTTGTCGGGCGCATTCGGAGGCTATACCGGCTGCATTTCGGTCAGCCGCTCCGTGCTCAATTTCAACAGCGGCGGGACCAGCCGCCTCTCCGGCCTGACGGTCGCGGCGATCTCCGCGCTGATGCTGGCGGTGGCGCCGATGCTGCTCGGCTACATGCCGAAATTCGTGCTCGGCGGCCTCCTGATCTATCTGGGAGCCGATCAGCTGCACCGATGGATCATCGAGTCGCGGCGGCGGCTCTCGGTCACCGAATACCTATCGCTGCTGGCGATCATCGTCATCATCGTGCAGTGGGGCTTTGTCGCGGGCGTCCTGATCGGCGTCGTGATCGGCTGCGCGACATTCGCGCTGAGCGCGTCGCGGATCGATTCGATCAAATACAGCTTCGACGGTTCGGAATACCGCAGTTCGCTGGACCGCTCGCGCGACGATCAGGCGGTGCTGTCAGCGCATGGCGGCAAGATCCAGGGCCTGAATCTGCAAAGCTATCTGTTCTTCGGTTCGGCCAACCGGCTTTACCAGCACGTCAAGGCGCTGCTCGCGCGGCATCCGGAATGCCGCTTCCTGGTCTTCGACTTCAAGCTGGTCACCGGCATCGATTCCTCGGCGGCCTACAGTTTTGCCCAGATCAAGCGCAGCGCGCATGACCGGGGCATCAAGCTGGTGCTGGTGCATCTTCCGCCGCCAGCCGAAAAGGCCCTGCGATCGAGCGAGTTCATCTCGAACGAGGTCAGCATCGTCGCCGAACTGGACCATGCGCTGGAGTGGTGCGAGAACGAGATCATCGCCGCGCATCAGGGCCTTGAGCGGGAAGAAGCCTCCTTGCGCGACTGGTTCACCGAGATTCTCGGCGCCGAGCATGACGTCGCGGAGTTGATGCACCGCTGCCAGCGCATCGAGGTCGACGCCGGCGAGACCATCGTCCGTGCCGGCGACGCCGCGGATTCCATGCATTTCATTCTGGAGGGGCGCGTCGGGATCATGATCCCCGCGGATCAGGGGCGCACCACACGGGTGCGAAGTCTCGGCCGCTACACCACGATCGGCGAGATGGGTCTGGTCGCCGGTGCGCCACGCAGCGCCACCATCCAGGCCGAAGTCGCGAGCACGCTCTATGTTTTAACGACGCATCAGTTCGAGGCCATCAAAACCGAAAACCCGCCGCTCGGTCAGAAATTGCTGACCTATTTCGTCTCGGTGATGGCCGAGCGCCTGACCTTCGCCAATCGCATGATCACGGTGCTGCGGAGGTAGACCCCCGGATCGGTTGAGTCGCTCCGCAGAAAGGTCTACGCTCGCCGTCCAGTAAGAACGCACGTCATCCACTCCCCGGGAGAACGTCATGCGTGAACTTCTGTTTGCGGCGACCATCGCGGCCACGACGACGTTTGGATTTTGCGCGCCGGGCCTGGCTCAGGAAGATACCGATCAGAAACTGGGCACGGTTCACTTCGCGACCTCGTGCAACGAAACGGCGCAACGGCGGTTCGACCGGGCGATGCGATACCAGCATTCGTTCTGGTACAGCGAATCCAGGGACATCTACCAGGAGGCGCTCAAAGCCGATCCGGAATGCGCCATTGCCTATTGGGGCATCGCGCTGTCGCTTCTGAACAATCCGCACGGCGCGGTGCCGGCACCAAATCTTCCGCTTGGCCTCGCGGCGATCGAGAAGGCGAAAGCGATTGGCGCCAGGACGCAGTGCGAACGCGACTATATCGACGCGCTGGCGATCATGTATGTCGATTACGACAAGACCCCGCATCAGGTCCGGGTGCAATCCTACCTGAAGGCGATGGAGGCGCTGGCGGCAAAATATCCCGACGACGACGAAGCGCAGATCTTCTACGCGATCACGCTGAATGTCGCAGCCTCGCCGGCCGACAAAACCTACGCCAACCAACTCAAGGGCGCGGCCATCCTGGAGCCGATCTGGCAACGCCAGCCGCAGCACCCGGGCGTCGCGCACTACCTGATCCATCTCTATGACTATCCGTCCATCGCCGCCAAGGGGCTTCCGGCGGCGCTGCGCTATTCAAAGATCGCACCGAACGCGCCGCATGCGCAGCACATGCCGTCTCACATTTTCACGCGCGTCGGCTACTGGAAGGAATCGATCGCGGCGAACCTGGCTTCCGCGCAGGCGGCAAAGGCCGAGCACGAACTCGGCGATCAACTGCACGGCCAGGACTATCTGGTCTACGCCTATCTGCAACTGGGGCAGGACAAGCAGGCTCGCGCCGTGGTCGATGAAATCGAGGCGGCCCAGCCCGGTCCCGATTCCTTCGCCGCCGCTTTCGCAAAGGCCGCTTCGCCCGCACGCTACATGGTCGAACGCGGCGATTGGGCGGGCGCGGTCAATCTCGAGATCACGCCAAGCAAGTTTCCGCACGTCATGGCCGTCACATATTTCGCGCGTTCGCTCGGCGCCGCACGTTCCGGCAATTCCGCCGCAGCCAAGGCCGATGCCGCCAAGCTTGCCGAACTTCGCGACCAGCTGCGCGAGGCGAAGAACACTTACTGGGCCGGCCAGGTCGATGTCCAGCTGCAGACGGCAAACGCCTTTATCCTCTACGCCGACGGCCAATATGATGACGCGCTCAAGGCGATGAGCGCCGCGGCTGAGGCCGAGGACAGCACCGAAAAGGCGCCGGTCACGCCGGGGTCACTGGCACCGGCGCGCGAACTATACGGCTTCATGCTGCTCGATCGCGGCATGGCCAAAGAGGCGCTTGCGGCGTTCGAGGCCACGATGGCGAAGGAGCCGAACCGTTTCAACGGCTATGTCGGAGCCGCAAAGGCCGCGCAGGCACTCGGCGATAGCGCCAAGGCGAAGGCGACTTATGAAAAGCTCGTCGCGCTTGCGGCGGGCTCGGACTCAGGGCGGCCGACGCTTGCCGCCGCCAGGTCATTCGTCGCAAGCAACTAGCAAAGGCACCAACGCCGTTAGCGGCCGGGAATGCGATGAAGAGCGTCACCGTCATTGCTGCTGTCGCCGGCTTGGGGCTGGGCGGGCTGGTCGGGGCGTCCACGTTCTTCGCATGGCCGTTACTGGACCGCACCACGGTGGCCGCGCCGCCGAGCCATCCTGTGTTTTCGGAGGTGGAATGGCCGTATCCGAGCGACGAGTGGGGCAAAGGCAAAGCGTTCCGCTGCGTGGCGGCTGACTGCGGCGCCGAGGTCAACCTTTATGTCCGGGCCAAGATCGGCTTCTGCAACTGCAAAACCGGCGTTGCCGATGACGCCGAACTCGATCGTCTGAGCGACTTCAGGCTGATGGGCGAAAAGCTTTCCGTTTTGGGGCCCGGCCATCCGATCAATGTCGCGTGGATGAAGGGCCGCAGCCGCGCCTACGCGATCGCCGATCCCTATCGCGCGCGAAATTCGGCCCTGGCGATCGCATTCAACGACCGCTGCGATGCGATCGTCGCCACCGCGGTGGTAGCGCACGATCGTCCGGCGGCGATCGAGCCCGGTGTCATCGAGTTTCTCAACAGCAAGACCGTCGTGCACTGGGCCGAGATAACGCTGGGCCTGTAGCGTCGCGCGGTCTGCCCGCGGAGATTTGTTGTCCGGCCGAGCGCCGGGACAACGCCGACGGTTGAAGCTAAAGCGTGATGAGATGAAGTTAGATTGAGCTGCGACGCAGCGGAAACTTTACCTCTCCCATAGGGAGAGGTCGGCGCGTAGCGCCGGGTGAGGGGTTACGGTCTATCATTGGTGCAGCACCCCCTCACCCGATTTGCTGCGCAAATCGACCTCTCCCCGCTGGGGAGAGGTGAAGCACACCGATTCAAAGTAAAACCATCTTGCTCTAAATCCCCGCCATCATCACGTATTTGATCTCGACATATTCTTCCATGCCGTGATGCGAGCCTTCGCGCCCGAGGCCGCTTTCCTTGACGCCGCCGAACGGCGCCACCTCGGTGGTGATCAGGCCGGTGTTGACGCCGACCATGCCGGATTCCAGCGCTTCGGCGACCCGCCAGACCCGGCCGAGATCGCGCGAATAGAAATACGACGCCAGCCCGAACGGCGAGTTGTTGCACATCGCGATCACGTCGGCTTCGTCCTTGAAGCGGAACACCGGCGCCAGCGGCCCGAAGGTTTCTTCCTGCGACACCAGCGCGTCGGGCGCGACGTTGGCCAACACCGTCGGCTCGAAGAAGGTGCCGCCGAGCGAATGCCGTTTGCCGCCGGTAACGATTTTGGCGCCGTGCTTGACCGCATCGGCGATGTGCTTTTCGACCTTGTCGACCGCATCCATGTTGATCAGCGGCCCCTGCGTCACGCCGGCTTCCGTGCCGTCACCGATCTTCATCGCCGCGACCTTCTTGGAGAGCTTTTCGACGAACTGATCGTAGATCTTATCCTGCGCGTAGATGCGATTGGCGCAGACGCAGGTCTGGCCCATGTTGCGATATTTCGAGACCATGGCGCCTTCGACCGCGGCGTCGATATCGGCGTCGTCGAACACCACGAACGGCGCATTGCCGCCGAGTTCGAGCCCGAGCTTCTTCACCCCGACCGCGGCCTGCTGATACAGAATCTTTCCGACCTCGGTCGATCCGGTGAAGCCGACAAAGCGCACCGCGGGATGTTCGCACAACACCTTGCCGATAGCAGACGATTTGCCGGTGAGGATATTGAACACGCCCTTGGGCACGCCGGCCTTCTCGGCCAAAGCCACCAGCGCCAGCGCGGTGAGCGGCGTCTCGTTGGCGGGTTTGAGCACCACGGTACAGCCGGCGGCCAGCGCCGGCGAAACCTTGCGGGTGATCATCGAACACGGGAAATTCCACGGCGTGATCGCGCCGCAGACGCCGATCGGCTGGCGGATCACGAGCAGCCGCGCGTCCGGCCGCTGCGTCGGAATGGTCTCGCCATAGACCCGCCGGGCTTCCTCGGCGAAGAACTCGACATAGGCGCCGCCGATGTCGACTTCGCCGAGCGCCTCGGCCAGCGGCTTGCCCTGCTCGGAAGTGAGGATCAGCGCCAGATCTTCGCGGTTGGCGATGATCAGGTCGAACCATTTGCGCAAAATATTGGAGCGCTGTTTGGCGGTGAGTTTGGCCCATGCCGGGAACGCGCGCTCGGCGGCTTCCACGGCCTGCGTCGCTTCCGCCGTGCTCATGACAGGCACCTTGGCAAGTTCGGCACCGTTGACCGGATTGGTCACGGGATGCGCCGGCGTGCCGACCCAGGCGCCGTCGATGTAGCAGCGGTCGCGCAGCAGCGACGGATCCTTCAGACGATCACGCAGCGATGGCGCGGAGGATTGCGAAGTGCGTGCAGCAGCGGTTGGGGACATGGCGTTGCTCCTTGGGATGTTTTTCGGCCTTGAGGCCGTCAATATAGGTGCAATCAGGCCGCGATGCATCGGCTCACTAGCCGACCGCAATTGCTGTTCGTCATTCCGGGATGGTCCGAAGGACCAGACCCGGAATCTCGAGATTCCGGGTTCGATGCGGAGCCTGTCATCGGGCCGCGCTTCGCGCGGACCCGTTGGCATCGCCCCGGAATGACAGGGGTTCAGGCCGCGCCGCTCATATAGGCTTCGCGGCGACCGATCATGCGCTCCACCGCGGCCTTGGCATCGGCCTTGGAGGAGGTTGCGCAGGTGCGATATTCGAGGTCGGGCATCTGAGCGGGCTCGCGCCGCCCGAACCATGATTTGGAACCGATCGGCAGCAGCGCCAGCGCCTGGGCCACATTATCGACCGCACCGAACGAATGCAGCGCGCCGGTGCCGGCATAACGGACTTCATAGATCCCGGGGCTGATCGGCGCTTCGATATTTTCCCCGCGTCCGACCCGCGGATATCGCTTCCATTCGCTCCAGGTCGAAATCATTGTCGCCCCCCGGCAACCTCAAAAATCACAATCAATTTCATCAAATCATCCCGTCCGAGGCGCCGTTGCGCTGCGATATGAATGTCTTACTACGAAATCAGTTCCATCGTCTCTACACGATCAAGATACCGTGGATGCGCCATGAGGTCACCGGCAACGCCGCACAATTCACCGCAAATTACGGCGAGTGTTGCAGTTCTGTCTGCGCCGGACCATCATCACGAGATCGCGACCGCCATGGCCTGACCGGCCGCTCCTGCTTGCGTGAGGCGGCGGCCGGGGGGAAGATCAACGACTTCAAGAAAAATTAAACGGGAGAAGGCCCATGCAAAGCAAAGCTCAGATCGATCAAGTCCTGCGTCAGAAAAGTGACGCCAAAGAGATTCCTGGCGTGGTCGCGATGGCCGCTGACAGCAAGGAAGTGATCTACCAGGGCGCGTACGGCAAACGCGACCTGTCGAGGGACGACGCGATGACCTTGGACAGCGTGTTCTGGATCGCCTCCATGACCAAGGCGATTACTGCGGCGGCCGCGATGCAACTGGTCGAGCAGGGCAAGCTTTCCCTTGAAGGCCCGATCGGCAAGGTGCTGCCCGATCTCGCCGCGCCGCAAGTGCTCGAAGGCTTCGATGGCAAGGGCGAGCCGAAGCTGCGGCCGGCGAAGAACCCGATCACGCTGCGACATCTCATGACCCACACCGCCGGCTTCGCCTACGACATGTGGAACGGCGACATGGTGCAGTATCTGGCGAAAACGGGGCTGCCCGCCATCACCACCTGCAAGAACGACGCGCTGAAGACCCCGATCATGTCAGACCCCGGCACGCGCTGGGAGTACGGCACCAATATCGATTTCGTCGGCAAGGCGGTCGAGGCCGTCAGCGGCAAGCGGCTCGGTGCCTATCTCCACGACCACATGTTCGCGCCGCTCGGCATGACCGATACCGGATTCAAGATCGGGGAAGCCCAGCGCAAGCGCCTCGTCGGCATGCACTCCCGCGGCGAAGACGGATCGCTGGCGCCGATCCCGTTCGAACTCGAGCAGGATCCGGAATTCCACATGGGCGGCGGCGGGCTTTACGGCACCGCGGGCGACTACCTCAAGTTCACCCAGATGATCCTCAACAAGGGCCGCGGCAACGGCAACCAGGTGCTTAAACCCGAGACTGTCGCGATGATGGGAAAGAACCACATCGGCGAACTCAACATAACCAGGATGACCTCGGCGGTCGCGTTTGCGACCAACGATGTCGATCTCTATCCCGGCATGGAGAAGAAATGGGGGCTCAGCTTCCTGATCAACACCGCCAAGACGCCGGAAGGCCGCAGCCCCGGCAGCCTCGCCTGGGCCGGCCTCGCCAACACCTATTACTGGATCGACCCGTCGCGCGACGTCACCGGGGTGATCCTGATGCAGACGCTGCCGTTCGCGGACAACAAGTGCCTGGAAGCCTTCGCGGGCTTCGAGAGCGGCGTCTATGCCGGGCTCGACACGACGCAAAAGGCGGCGTGAACGAGAAGTGGCGAACCTTACCCTCCCCTGAAGGGGGAGGGTGAAGCGATGTTGCGGCACGACCAAACCTTGGACATACGTACGTAAATCGTGCCTAACTTCCGCGGCGTGCGTGCTTCGGCGCAGGGAGAAGCAGACATGACGGAAAAAGCCGATAGTTATGTTTGCGGCATCGCCGATGCGCCGCTGCTCGGCGACACCATCGGGCGCAGCCTCGATTCCGCGGCCCGGCGCTGGGCCGATCGCGAGGCGCTGGTTTCGCCGAGCCACGGCGTCAGATGGACATGGCGGGAATTGGCGGAGCGGGTCGACGCACTGGCCGCGGGCTTTCTCGCGCTCGGGCTGGAACGCGGCGCGCGGATCGGCGTCTGGTCGCTCAACCGGCCGGAATGGACGCTGACCCAGTTTGCCGCCGCCAAGGCGGGGCTCATTCTCGTCACCATCAATCCCGCCTACCGCCTCAGCGAACTGGAATTCGCGCTTGCCAAGGTCGGCTGCCGCGCGATCGTCACGGCGACCGCGTTCAAGACCAGCAACTACATGGAGATGCTGAACACGCTGCTGCCCGAGCTTGCGAAGGCGCTGCCGGGCGATCTGCAGGCGGCGCGATTGCCGCAGCTGCGCGCGGTGATCCAGGTCGGCGGCCCGGCCTGTCCGGGCACGATTCCCTTCGACGAGGTGCCGGCCATGGGCGGCGCGCGCCACCGCGACGCGCTCGCGACGCTCGGCAAGACGTTGCAGTTCGACGATCCCGTCAACATTCAGTTTACCAGCGGCACCACCGGATCGCCCAAGGGCGTCACGCTGACCCATCACAACATCCTCAACAACGGCTATTTCGTCGGGCGCGCGATGGGCCTGACCGAAAGCGACCGCATCTGCATTCCGGTCCCGCTCTATCACTGCTTCGGCATGGTGATGGGCAATCTGGCTTCGGTCACGTCAGGCGCGACCATGGTCTATCCCGGCGAGGGCTTCGATCCGCTGGTGACGCTGCAGACCATCGAGCGGGAAAAATGCACGACGCTCTATGGCGTCCCCACGATGTTCATCGCCGAACTCGACCATCCCGAATTTTCGAAATTCGACCTGTCGTCGCTGCGAACCGGCATCATGGCCGGCGCGCCCTGCCCGATCGAGGTGATGCGGCGCGTCAACGAACAGATGAACATGCGCGACGTGACCATCGCCTACGGCATGACCGAAACCAGCCCGGTCAGCTTTCAGAGCGCGATGGACGATCCGCTGGAGCGGCGGGTGTCGACCGTCGGGCGCATTCATCCGCACGTCGAGGTCAAGGTCGTCGATCTCGAGGGCCGCGTCGTGCCCCGCGGCGAACGCGGCGAACTCTGCACCCGCGGCTACAGCGTCATGCTGGGCTATTGGGACGAGCCCGAAAAGACCGCCGATGTGCTCGACGCCGGCGGCTGGATGCACACCGGCGATATCGCCGTCATCGATCAGGAGGGCTATTGCAACATCGTCGGCCGCATCAAGGACATGGTGATCCGCGGCGGCGAGAACCTTTATCCGCGCGAGATCGAGGAATTCCTCTATCGCCATCCCAAGATCCAGGACGTGCAGATTTTTGGCGTCGCCGACGACCGTTATGGCGAGGAGCTGTGCGCGTGGATCAGGACGCGCTCCGGCGAAACCCTGACGGCCGACGAAATCCGCGCCTTCTGTCAGGGCCAGATCGCGCACAACAAGATTCCGCGCTACGTCGAATTCGTCGACGAATTTCCGATGACGGTCACCGGCAAGATCCAGAAATTCCTGATGCGCGAAACGGTCGAGTCGCGATTGGGATTGAAGACGCAGAAGACGGCGTGAGGTCTTGCGCGCGCTCTCTCCCCATCCCCTTGCGGCCGAGAGTGTTGATGTTGCTGAGTCGGCGGCGCGCACGCAGTGATGTGCTCCAATGACAAACGCAGTTTCGCGTTCTCGCGGCGCGATGCGCCCGAGGTTTGCCCAAACGTTCCTCGCCCTAAATTGGAGGGCGCAGGGAATGCCGGGTGCGCGCTGCACCCGCGGTCTCGTGTGCAAGATGCACAAGGAAAACGCACACGAGCATACAGGTCAGCGGAGGCAATCCGACATTCCCTGCGCAATGGTTTGACGGCTTATGCCGCGCTCTCCCCGGCGACGAGTTCGTTTTGTCACCGTCATCGGCGGATTAAAGGCGCATCGAAGCCCGGTTGGGCTCGATAAACCTCCGCCGACTTGACATCAGCAACGGATGCCAGGACCACACTGTTTTGCCGTACGAGGCTGCGTCGTTCGTCTTGCGTGCTTGGTGATCGCTCACGGAGAGCAATCCGCCCTGCGATCCCGTCGCACGCCCGACGCTGCCCGCGTCCACCGCATCTCATCCCGCGTCCGTGACGATCGCGATACGCCCCTCCAGTGGGATAAGACGGCATCAGATATAGCGGCGATTTGGGGCTTCGGAAAACCAGAATATTTTTTCCTATGGGACTGGACAGGGCAAATCACACCAAATCTAGCCCGTCGGGCGCGCGTTTTTCTTCGGGGCCGGCGCTGCGGAAGGAGAATTTGACACGTCGGGCAAATCACCGGCATCCGTCGATCATCGGAGGAAAATGAGAGTCGAGTGCAAGCCGTGCCGGCGGCATCGGTCCATTTCGGTGCAGCGGCCCCATCCAAAAAGACTGGACATGATCGGATTTGCTGCTGGCTTCGACCCGTCGCGATTGGCCCTGAGCAGACCCAGCCGTCGTCGATGCAGGGGTTTCGCGTCGTCTCGATGACCCGTACGCGCTGCGGCTACGCTTGCGGCGCTCGCTGATGGAGCGGACGGACGGTGAGATTGATGTCGGAATTGGTCAATATGGCTGTCCACTATGTAACTCGTTAGCCACAACCATCGAGAAAATACGAGCAGTTCGGTCGTCTGCCACACTTATCTTCCCTTCGCCCCCTTAATCTGCGTGCCAAGTCGGGGATCTGTAGTTGGGATTGAATGGGGAAACCGCGGCAACCCGGCTGGCGACATTGAAAATCTGGCAAGCAAGCTGTATTGTCGGCGCGCTGAGCGCGACTTCGCTTGCCGCGATCCATCAGATCGCGGCATCGCCGCCGAGCGTTGCAACGCCGAATGCGAGAGTTGCTGATGCATTCAGCGCCATCCCGCTGAACGTGACGACGGTGCTAACAAACCTCCGCGCAGAGTTGCCGGCCCCTGTCATCGAGGCGAAATTCGACACAAGATCATCGGCCAATGCGATTGTTGCGGTGGAATTCAGCGACGCGACGCCGAACGCGGTGATGCCGTCCGATGTGACCGGGTCGCCGCGGCAAGGGCGAATGTTGGAGGCCCGTGCCAGCCTTGACGCCGCGCCGCCCGAGAACGAGGCGATGTCACAGCAGGACCGTCCGCCCCCTGCTTCGCCCAAGCCGGACGAAGGCGAACTGCCGTATCTGAAGTACTACGTCTACTCGGAAACTCCCCCGCCGGAGAAACCCGCGAAGATCGCCTTGGCGGCATTGAGCGACGTTCCGCTCGGAACGCCGATCCAGGAGATCGAACGCGCGGCCAAAGCATTCGGTGTCGATGCCAATTTCATGAAGGCGGTTGCCAAAATCGAATCCGATTTTAATCCCAAGGAACGGACCGGCTCCTATATCGGTCTGTTCCAGCTGAGCAAGTCTGAGTTTGGTGAATACGGGTCGGGCGACATCCTCAATTCTCGCGACAATGCTATGGCTGCCGCCTACAAGTTCGTCACCGAGGCCGCGCTATTCGAAGCAGTGACGCACGAGAAGCTGACGTTCGCCAATCGCTATCTGATCCACCAGCAGGGCTGGGAAGGAGCCGGCGAACACGTCAGCCATCCGCAGCAGATTGCCTGGAAATCGATGTGCGCGACCCACGAGGGCATGGCGAAGGGCGAGCGATGGTGCAAGCGCGCCATCTGGGGCAACACGCTGCCGGCGGTCAAACGCGAATGGAAGTCGGTCGATCGCCTCACGTCGGGCGCGTTCGTGGCGATGTGGCGGGACCGCGTCGAGACGCTCTATGCCCGCTATACGGCGCCAACGCTGCGGCGGCCGGAAGCTTGAGATGGAATAGTTTGCGACTGTCCACGCGCCACAAATCGTTCGGTCGGGAGGGTGTGTCGGCAATCTTGAGAGTCCAATTTCCGACGCCGGAGCAGGTTTGCGTTCCGCTTAGAGACCGGGCGGTTAATTGGCCCCGGCGGCCCGATTGACCCAAAACCTCGACCGCTGCCGCTCCGAGACCCGGCCTCCTAAATTCACAAGCAATCCAGGTCAGCTTATGGCACATCGCGTCATTCAGCTGCCCGCGGAATTTGGTCCGCTATCAGCGCATAAGGGACCATAGCGGCGCCGTTCGCCCGGCAGATTTATGGGTTGACCGCCTACACCGGCAGCCCGTTCTGCTTCGCCAATTCCTTCAGCGACGTCTGCGGCCGGGCGCCGATGTGCTGGATCACTTCGGCCGCGGCGAGTGCGCCGAGCCGGCCGGCATTTTCATGACCGGCGCCGCGCACTAGGCCGAACAGGAATCCGGCGGCGAACAGATCGCCGGCGCCTGTCGTATCCACCATCTTTTCAATTGGAAACGCCGGCACCGCGATAACGCCGTCCTTTGAGGCCACCACGCAGCCTTTCTCGCTGCGGGTGACGACGCCGAGTTTTGCATCGACACGCAATTGCGCAAGCGCGGCGTCGAAATCGGGCGTCTGGTACAGCGAGCGCAATTCGGCCTCGTTGGCGAATACCAGGTCGACCGTGCCGTTCTTCATCAGGTCGAGAAATTCACCGCGATAGCGATCGACGCAGAACGAATCCGACAGCGTCAGCGCGACCTGCCGGCCGGCCTGATGCGCAATCGTCGATGCCTTGACGAAGGCTTCCTTGGCGCTTTTGGGATCCCAGAGATAGCCCTCGAGATAGATGACGCTCGATGCCGCGATCTGGACTTCGTCGATATCGCCGGGCATCAATTCCTGCGCCGCGCCGAGATAGGTGTTCATGGTGCGCTCGCCGTCCGGCGTCACCAGGATGTAGGAGCAGCCGGTGGCCGGGCCGTCAGCCGCCGCTTTGGTCTCGAACGCGACCCCGGCGGCGCGGATGTCATGGATATAAAGACGTCCGATCTGGTCATCCCTGACCTTGCCGACATAGGCCGCGCGCGCGCCCAGATTGGCGATCCCGACAATGGTGTTGGCCGCCGAGCCGCCGGACATCTCCGTCGCCGGCCCCATGTCCCGGTAGATCGAGGCGGCACGCGCCTCGTCGATCAGCGCCATGCCGCCTTTGGTCATGCCGTGGAGGCTAAGAAACTGCTCGTCGGTCTGCACCAGCACGTCGAAAATCGCATTGCCGATCCCGAGAACGTCATATTTCGCTGTAGTCATCCGTCAGTCCTGTGTGCGGCGATTGCGATGGCGCGAAAAATCCGCTCCAGTCGGCTTGAATGCGTGCAGCGGCCTATCACGATCGACCCTGCGCCAGCAAGCGACGGTGTTATACAGCCTCCGATGATCCGTTCCTTTCTCACCGTTTCCACGGGAACACTTGCCTCGCGGCTGCTCGGATTCGCGCGCGACGCCATGATTGCGGCGCTGCTCGGCACCGGCCCGGTCGCCGATGCGTTCCTGATGGCGTTCCAACTGGTCAATGTGGTCAGGCGATTGTTGACCGAGGGCGCGCTGAATGCGGCGCTGGTGCCGGCATGGCTGCGCCTGCGCCAGACCGAGGGCGCCGTGGCGGCCGCGGCCTTTGCCGGCCGCGTGCTCGGCACCGTCAGCGCGGCGCTGATCGTGGTAGCGGGATTGATCGGCCTAGTGATGCCGCTGGTCGTGACGTTGCTGGCGCCGGGCTTTGCCGGACATCCGACGCTGCAACTGGCGGTCGACGATGCCCGCCTGATGCTGCCCTACCTCGCCTTCGCGGGGCCCGCGACGGTGATGATGGCGCTGATGAGCGCGCAATCCAGGTTCGCATTGACGGCGTTCTCGCCATTACTGTTCAACATCGTATTGATCGCCGTGATGATCGCGCTGCTCGGCTGGCGACCGGACGCCCACGATGCCGGGCTGATCATGGCCGCCACCGTCGGCATTGCCGGGCTGCTGCAATTGCTGATTCTGCTGTTGGGCCGTGGCGGCGGCAGTACGGCGACGCCGCTGCGCGTCGCGTTCGACGCCGATATGCGCGGTTTTGCTGGCAAGGCGATCCCCGGCATGATCGCGAGCGCGGGGCCGCAAATCCTTGTCGTCGCCGGTGCGATCATCGCCTCGTCCTCGCCGTCGGCGGTGTCGTGGCTGTATTTCGCCAACCGCCTGATCGAACTGCCGCTCGGGATCGTCGGCGTCGCCATGGGCACGGTGTTGGTGCCCAAACTGACGCGCGCGCTGCGCGGCGATGACCGGACCGTCGTCGCCCACGCCGAGTCGCGCGGCCTCGAACTCGCTGTCGGGCTGGTGCTGCCGGCGACGCTGGGATTGATCGTGCTGAGCGAGCCCGTGGTGCGGATGCTGTTCCAGCACGGCGCCTTCACCGCGTCGGATACCGCCGCCACCGCGCAGGCGCTGACGGTGCTTGCGCTCGGCCTGCCCGCGCAAGTGCTGGTCAAGGCGCTGGCGCCGGCCTTCTTCGCACGCGGCGACACGCTGACGCCGCTGTTTGCAACGCTCAAGGGCGTTGCGGTCGCGATCGTTCTGGCGCTGGTGCTCGGCCGATTGTTTGGCGCCAGCGGCATTGCCGCCAGCATCGCGCTGGGCGCGTGGAGCAGCGCGCTTTCGTTGATCCGGCGCGGCGCCGCGACCTTCGGGTTTTCAATCGATGCCGCGGCGCGCCGTCGGCTGCCACGGATTGCCGTCGCCGCACTTGTCATGGGCGGCCTATTGTGGCTGACGGCGAGGCTCATGCCGGCGCCGGGCGCTGAACCGCATGGCGTCGCGCAGGCGCTCATGCTGGCGGTGCTGATCGCAGGCGGGACCGCAGTTTACGGCGCGCTTCTGGCCCTGTTCGGCGTCGCCAGTTGGGGCGAAGCGGCAGCCGCATTCAGGCAAACCGCCGCCTCCGACTTGCGCGACTGAGGCGCGCATGGCATCTGACGGCGCGTAGCAGGACTGCGGAAAGCGAAAAACATGGCGATCGTTGAACGGGTTTTTTCTGGCGTCCAGCCGACCGGTAATCTGCATCTCGGCAATTACCTCGGCGCGATCGTCAATTTCGTGAAGCTGCAGGAGACCCACAACTGTCTGTATTGCGTGGTCGACATGCACGCGCTGACGCAGCCGGTCTCGGTGTGGGGCGGCCCGGCGGAACTTGCGCGCAATACGAGGGAGGTGACCGCGGCCTTCATCGCCTCCGGCATCGATCCCAAAAAACATATCGTCTTCAACCAGAGCCAGGTGTCCGGACATGCGGAACTGGCGTGGATCTTCAATTGCGTGGCACGGATCGGCTGGCTCAACCGCATGACGCAGTTCAAGGAAAAAGCCGGCAAGGACCGCGAGAACGCGTCGGTGGGACTCTACGACTATCCGGTGCTGATGGCGGCCGACATTCTGCTGTACCGCGCCACCCATGTGCCGGTCGGCGAGGACCAGAAACAGCACCTCGAACTGTCCCGCGACATCGCCCAGAAATTCAACAATGATTTCGGCGACTCGATCCGCGGCCACGGTTTTGCGGACGGATTGTTTTTTCCGCAGCCGGAGCCCTTGATCACAGGCCCCGCGACGCGGGTGATGTCGCTGCGCGACGGCACCAAGAAGATGTCGAAGTCGGATTCGTCCGATAATTCGCGGATCAACCTCACTGACGACGCCGACACCATCGCGCAGAAGATTCGCAAGGCCAAGACCGATCCGGAGCCGTTGCCTTCGGAGGAGAAGGGCCTGGAGACGCGCCCCGAAGCCGACAATCTGGTCGGGATCTACGCCGCGCTGTCGGGCCGCAGCAAAGCCGACGTGCTCGGCGAATTCGGCGGCGGGCAGTTTTCCAATTTCAAGAACGCGCTGGTCGAACTCTGCGTCGCCAAACTGGCGCCGATCGCCTCCGAAATGAAACGGCTGGTCGCCGACCCCGGCCACGTCGATCAGGTCCTGGTTGATGGCGCCGACCGCGCCCGCGCCATCGCCGCCGAGACCATGAAGGCGACCAAGGACATCGTCGGCTTCGTCCGCAAGCCGTAGCTTTCCTTGTCTTTGACATAATTGACGCAGCGCACAGTTCTCGCTGTCGTCGCTTGTCGAAGACGGCTGCGCCGTGGCAGCATGCGGCCTGTCTGGCGCAGCATCGGGACATGCATGAGCACCCAGCGACGAAGCTACGAGACGGGCCACAAGCCAAAATGTCTTGTCATCGTTGACGACACCACGGAATGGGACCGCGCGGTCTACTATGCCAGCCGGTGGGCGATCCGGGTCGGCGGCGGCGTGGTGATGCTGCGCATCATCGAGACCGAGGACCAGAACCAGGAATGGCTGGGGGTCGCCGACATCATGCGCGCCGAGGCGCACGAGGAAGCCAACGCCGCGCTCGATCGCGCGGCCGGCCGCGCCAACGGCATCGCCGCGATTACGCCCGAACGGGTGATCCGCGAGGGCGACCCGACCGAACAGATCCTCGACGTCATCGACCAGGACGTCGATATCGCGATACTGGTGCTGGCCGCCAATCCGGGGCCGGAAGGTCCCGGCCCGATCATCACCATGATGGCGAGCGCGGTCGGCTCATTCCCGATCCCCGTCACCATCGTATCGGGTGATCTCAGCGACGCGGCCATCGACGCGCTGTCCTAGGCCCCTGTCACCGTAGGTCCCTGATGCGGCTTGAGAACTGCTGCCCTGCGCCCCTTGATCGTGCGTTTGCCGTCGCCATCTGCTAAGGGACACCCACGCGCCGGCCTTGAACCGGCGACGCCGGAGAAAACCGATGTTCATTCAGACCGAAGCCACCCCCAATCCCGCCACCCTGAAATTCATTCCCGGCCGCGCCGTGCTCGACAGCGGCACCCTGGAATTCGCCAGCCGCGAGGCCGCGGCGCGCTCGCCGCTGGCTGAGCGACTGTTTGACGTGCCCGGCGTCACCGGCGTGTTCTACGGGTCGGATTTCGTGACCGTGACCAAGGACGACAGCGACTGGCAACATCTCAAGCCGGCGATCCTCGGCGCCATCATGGAGCACTACATGTCCGGCGCGCCGCTCCTGGCCGACGGCAGCGTTGGCAGCGACGAGGCCGCCGACGAGCAGGACGAGTTCTTCAACGAGGCCGACGCCGAGACGGTCGCGACCATCAAGGACCTGATCGAAACCCGGGTGCGCCCGGCGGTCGCCAACGACGGCGGCGACATCACCTTCCGCGGCTTCAAGGACGGCATCGTCTATCTCAACATGAAGGGCTCCTGCGCGGGATGCCCGTCATCGACCGCGACGCTGCAGCACGGCATCCAGAACCTGCTCAGGCACTTCGTACCGGACGTGGTAGAAGTCCGGCCGGTGTGATTTGGGGAGTGGCGAATAGTGAATAGCGAATGGCGAATGGCGGTTAGCGGCCTTCGATTCGCTATTCGCCACTCCCTATTCGCTTTTTCTCCATGCTGATCCTCGCCATCGACACCGCGCTGGATGCCTGTGCCGCGGGCGTGCTGGACACCGACGCCGGCAAGCTGATCGCGCAGGAATCGCAAGCCATGAAGCGCGGCCATGCCGAAGCGCTGATGCCGCTGATCGCGCGGGTCATGAAGGAATCCGGCATCGCGTTCGCGTCCCTCGACCGCATCGCGGTGACCACCGGTCCCGGCAGCTTTACCGGGCTGCGCGTCGGCCTCTCCGCCGCGCGCGGCATTGCCCTGGCCGCCGATAAGCCGGTAGTCGGAGTGACGACGCTGACCGCCTATGCCGCACCTGTCGTCAGCGAGAACGGCGAGCATCCGGTGATCTCCGCCATCGATGCGCGGCACGACCATGTGTACTTTCAGGTGGTCAGCGGCAATGGCGGCCCGTTGATCCGCCCGCAGGTCGCGCCGATCGAGGAGGCGCTGGGTGCGTCGCGGTTCGGCGCGCCGTATCTGGTCGGCAACGCCGCCGAAATTCTTGCCGAGCGCTGGCCGGCGCAGGCGCTGCCGCCGTTCAAGGTCGGCGCGCAGCCGGCGCCGGATATTGCCTGGGTAGGCTGGCTCGGCGCCGCGGTCAGCCCGGACACCGCGCCGGCCCGTCCGTTTTATCTGCGTGCGCCCGACGCCAAGCCCGCCAAGGACCCGCAACAAAAAGCCGCGCAGCCGACCGCGTCATGATGGCATGGCTCTCCGAACTGTGGAGCGGCGGCACGGCGGCGATCGAACCCGCGAGCCTGCGTGACGCGGCCCGTTTGGCGCAGTTGCACGGCGAATCGTTTCACCGCGGCTGGGGCGAAGGCGAATTCGAGGCCATGCTGGCCGAGCGCAACACCCTGGTGCACCGCCTCAGGATCGGACGGAAAATCATCGGCTTCGCGGTGTCGCGGATGGCGGCGGACGAGGCCGAAATCCTTTCGATCGCCATTGCCGCGAGCCATCGCGGACGTGGCCTGTCGCGCGATCTGCTGCTGACCCATCTTGGCCATCTGGCGGGCCGCGGCGTGCGTACCGTGTTCCTCGAGGTCGAGGAAAACAATCAGCCGGCGCGGCGGCTCTACCAGCGGGCCGGATTTGGTATCGCCGGGCGCCGCGAACGGTATTACCGGCAGGCGAGCGGGGAACAATTGAACGCGCTCTTGATGCGCCGCGACTTGTCCTGACGCGCCCGCGGTGGCAGAAAGCGTCCATGACCGCCCTGAAATCGACCCCCGCGCTCAAGGCCACCGGTATCGAGGCGCGCTGTGCTGCCACCGGCATGCGCATGACCGAGCAGCGCCGTGTGATCGCACGCGTGCTGGCGGAGGCGGCGGATCATCCTGACGTCGAGGAACTGTATCGCCGCTGCGTCGCGGTCGACGACAAGATTTCGATCTCGACGGTGTATCGGACCGTCAAGCTGTTCGAGGACGCCGGCATCATCGAGCGGCACGACTTCCGCGAGGGCCGCGCCCGCTACGAACAGATGCGCGACAGCCATCACGACCACCTGATCAATCTGCGCGACGGCAAGGTGATCGAATTCACCTCCGAGGAGATCGAAAAGCTGCAGGCTGAAATCGCCCGCAAGCTCGGCTTCAAGCTGGTCGATCACCGGCTCGAGCTGTATTGCATTCCCCTGGACGACGACAAGTCCTGAAGCGCGTGCAAATATTGAACGCGAGTGTCGATCTCATCATTTTCGACTGCGACGGCGTGCTGGTCGACAGCGAGGTGATTTCGTGCCGCGCGCATGCCGAGGTCCTGACCCGCCACGGCTACCCGATATCGTCCGAACAGGTGTTCGATCGTTTCCTCGGCCGGTCGACACGTCAGGCGAATCTGGAAATCGAAGCCGAATTGGGCCACAGCCTGCCTGACGACTTCCACGTGCAATTGCGGGACGAGTTGTTTCAGTCGTTCGCGGCTAAGCTGGAAGCGGTGCCTCACATCGATGCAGCCCTCGATGCGATCGGCCAGCCGGTCTGCGTGGCATCGAGCGGTTCGCAGGAACGAATGCGCGTCAGTCTCGGCCGTGTCGGGCTCTATGACACATTTGCACCGAACATTTTCTCCGCGACGCAGGTCCGCAACGGCAAGCCAGCGCCGGACCTTTTTCTGTTCGCGGCCGCGCAGATGCAGACGGCCCCCTCGCGATGCCTGGTGATCGAGGATAGCGTGCCCGGCATCACCGGCGCGGTGGCGGCCGGGATGACCGTGCTCGGTTTTCACGGCGGCAGCCATTGCCGGCCCGGTTATGCCGAGACGCTGCGCGCCGCCGGAGCGGTCATGACGTTCAACGACATGCGGGAGTTGCCTGGTCTGATCGGTCGGATTGAAGCGTCCGTCGTGCCGGGTTGACCGCCGGGACCCGCCATTCCGGGGCACGCACCTTCGCGTGAACCCGGAATCTCGAGATTCCGGGTTCGATGCTGGCGCATCGCCCCGGAATGACGGCTATCACGCTGGATTTTCCGCACTTTAGCCTATATTTGAGCTCTGCGCCGCATTGGCGCCGTTTCCGCATACCATTCAGGTTCCATGAGCCCGCCGCGCAAGCTGCATATCAAGTCCTATGGTTGTCAGATGAACGTCTACGATGCGCAACGCATGGTGGACACGCTGGCGGCTGAGGGCTTTGTCGAGACCGCCAGCGTCGATGACGCGGATCTGGTGATCCTCAATACCTGCCATATCCGCGAAAAGGCCTCCGAGAAAGTCTACTCGGAACTGGGGCGGCTGCGCGTCGTCAAGGACGAAGCCGCGCGCCTTGGCCGCCATGTGAGCATCGCGGTGGCCGGTTGCGTCGCGCAGGCCGAAGGCAGCGAGATCATTCGCCGCGCCCCGGTGGTCGATGTCGTCGTCGGTCCGCAAAGCTATCACCATCTGCCGCAACTGCTGGCGCGCGCCAGGAGCCACGGCCGTGCGCTGGAGACCGAATTTCCCGTAGAGGACAAATTCGGATTCCTGGCCCCGCCGCAGCCCGATGCGATACGGGCGCGCGGCATTTCATCGTTCGTCACGGTGCAGGAAGGCTGCGACAAGTTCTGTACATTTTGCGTGGTGCCGTACACCCGCGGTACCGAGGTATCGCGCCCCGTCGCCAGAATCGTCGACGACGTGCTCAGGCTCGCCGACAATGGCGTGCGCGAAATCACCTTGATCGGGCAGAACGTCAATGCCTATCACGGCGAGGGCCCGGACGGGCGAACGTGGTCGCTCGGCACCCTGCTGCATCGCCTTGCGGAAATTCCCGGCATCGTTCGCCTGCGCTATTCGACCAGCCATCCCCGCGACGTCGACGAGACCCTGATCGCGGCGCATCGCGACCTCCCGGCACTGATGCCGTTCGTGCACCTTCCCGTGCAATCCGGTTCCAACCGGGTTCTCGCTGCCATGAACCGCAAACATACCGTCGACGATTACCGGCGCGTCATCGACCGGTTTCGCGCCGCCCGGCAAGATATTGCATTTTCATCGGATTTTATCGTGGGTTTCCCCGGTGAGACCGAGGAAGATTTCTCTGCCACCCTCGCACTGGTCACACAAATCGGTTACGCTGGTGCCTATTCGTTCAAATATTCGCCGCGGCCCGGGACGCCGGCGGCGGACATGCGGGAGATGGTGACAGCGGCTGATATGGACGAGCGATTGGTGCGGCTCCAGGAATTGATCGACAGCCAGCAATCGGCCTTCAATGTGGCGACGATTGGCAACACCGTCGATGTGCTGTTCGAACGCGCCGCCCGCAACCCCGGCCAGATCGTCGGCCGCACCGCCTACCTGCAGCCGGCCCATGTGATGGCGTCGACTGACATCATCGGACGGGTGTTGCCGGTGAGGATCGATAGCCTCGAGCGCTACAGCCTGCTCGGCGAACTTGCTGCCCCGCAGCCCACTTTGTCACAAATGACCCCTTCCCAAATGACATTTCCTCCAATGACCACGGGAGCCTGAACCCTTGCCCAAAAGCGCATCGGATTCGTCTTCGCTTGCTCCCAGCCGCAAACTTGACCGCGACATGCAGATCCCGCCCGAAACCCAGGTCGTCATCGACTTCGACGATAACCGCGCGGCCTCGGCGCTGGTCGGACCCTACGGACAAAACCTGGCACTGATCGAGCGCCGGCTTGGCGTGGTGGTCGATTCGCGCGGCAATCACATCACCATCGCCGGATCGCGCGACGGCTGCGACGCCGCGCGGCGCGTGCTGGAAACGCTGTATGCGCAGGCGACGCAGGGTCACGAACTGGCGCAGGGCGATGTCGAAGGCGCGATCCGCGCCGTGATCGCGCAAGGCTCGCTGTTCGAATTCGACGCCAAGACCGTCAAATCGTCGTTCGAGACCATCAATCTGCGCAAGCGCCCGGTACGGGCGCGCACCGCCGCGCAGGACTCCTATATTCGCGCGCTCAAGCGTCACGAACTGGTGTTCGGCATCGGTCCCGCCGGCACCGGCAAGACCTGGCTCGCGGTCGCGCATGCCGCGCAATTATTCGAACGCAAGGAAGTCGATCGCATCATCCTGTCGCGGCCCGCGGTCGAGGCCGGCGAGCGGCTCGGCTTCCTGCCCGGCGATTTGCGCGAGAAGGTCGATCCCTATCTGCGGCCGATCTATGACGCGCTGTACGACCTGATGGATTCGCGGATCGTCGAGCGCGCGCTGCAGGCCGGCGAGATCGAGATCGCGCCGCTGGCCTTCATGCGCGGCCGCACGCTGACCAACGCCGCCATCATCCTGGACGAGGCGCAAAACACCACCTCGATGCAGATGAAGATGTTTTTGACGCGGCTTGGCGAGAACAGCCGCATGATCATTACCGGCGATCCCTCCCAGGTCGACCTGCCGAACGGCCAGACTTCGGGACTTGCGGAAGCCGCAAAGCTGCTCCATGGCGTCGAGGGCATTTCCCAGGTGAAATTCACGGCTGAAGACGTGATCCGCCATGAACTGGTGGCACGGATCGTCGCCGCGTATGAAGGATTGCCACAGCGGCCGGCAACCCCCAAGTCTTGATGCGAAAATTGACCGCCGGGAGCGCGCCGGAGGCGATTTCGGAGCGCAAAAGAAATTCTGGACCGATGGCGCCCTTTGCCTTTCCCCTCACCGAGGTTCTCGTTGTCGCCGGTTGCTGGCAGACCGAGCCCGACGCCGAAGCCGTGATCGATCGCGCCATTGCGACCGCAGCCGAGATCGTCAACGCGAACCTCGGCGAAGCCGAACTCGCGGTCATGCTGACCGACGACGCCGGAATTCGCACGCTCAACAGCAACTGGCGCGGCATCGACAAGCCGACCAACGTGCTGTCGTTTCCGGCCTTGCCGCCGACCGGCGCGGGCGGCCCCGACGATGCGCCGCGGATGCTCGGCGACATTGCCATCGCCTATGAAACCACGCGCCGGGAGGCCGATGACGAGCAAAAGCCGTTCGATCATCATCTCAGCCATCTCGCGGTCCATGGTTTCCTGCATCTGATCGGTTACGATCACGAAACAGACAACGACGCCGAAGCCATGGAAACCCTCGAAGCGGAGATTCTGGCGCAACTCGGCATTCCCGATCCGTATGCGGACCGGGAGCGGATGGACTGAAATGGCGGACTCCGAACCGACCCACGACAATCCGCGCAACACGCGCAACCTGCCGGCCGTGGTGCCGCCGAGCGAAGTCATGCGTCCCGCCGCCGAGAGCTGGCTGACGCGCGCGATCCGCACGCTGTTCGGATGGAAGCCTGGATCGGTCCGCGACGACCTGCAGGTTGTGCTCGACGCAAGCACGCCGGACGAGGTTGGGTTTTCGGCGATCGAGCGCACCATGCTGCGCAATATCCTCGGCCTGCATGAACGGCGCATCGCCGACGTCATGATCCATCGCGCCGATATCGTCGCGGTCAAGCGTGACATTCCGCTCGGCGAACTGATGAGCCTGTTCGAAAGTGCGGCGCATTCGCGTCTGGTGGTCTACAACGAAACCCTCGACGATCCCGAAGGCATCGTGCACATCCGCGATCTCCTGGCCTTCATGACCGCAAGAGCGCGCGTGCCCGACACCGGCAAGACCAAGCGCAAGAAGCCGCTCCCCGCCGGCCTCGACCTGCGCGCGGTCGATCTCGCGATGCCGCTGGCCGACGCCAACATCATCCGGAAGCTGCTGTTTGTGCCGCCGTCGATGCGGGCGATCGACCTCTTGGCGCAGATGCAGGCCTCGCGCATCCATTTGGCGCTGGTGGTGGACGAATATGGCGGCACCGACGGGCTGGTGTCGATCGAGGACATCGTCGAGCAGATCGTCGGCGAGATCGACGACGAACACGACAGCGATGAGCCGCCGGCGATCGTGCGGCAGGCCGATAATTCCTTCATCGCCGACGCGCGCGCCAGTCTCGACGACGTGCGTTCCGTGATCGGCGAGGATTTCGTCACCGGCGAGGCCGGAGAAGAAGTCGAGACACTTGGCGGCTATCTGGTGACCCATGTCGGCCGCTTGCCGGTACGCGGCGAAGTCATTTCCGGCCCCGGCAATTTCGAAATCGAAGTGCTCGATGCCGATCCGAGACGGGTCAAGCGCCTGCGCATCGCCACGCGCAAGGAACGTCCCGCGCCCCGGGCGCCGCGCGAGAGCCGCCGCCGCGAGGCAACTCCGGAGTCTGGTCCGGCGCAGGCCAACGACAATGCGAGCCCGCCGCCCGGCGATGGAGCCGGTTCGCGGTGAAAGCTTCCGACAAACTCCGTAGCGCCGGTCTTTCGATCATTCTCGCCTGGGGATGGAAGCGCGCCCTCATTGCACTCGTCGCGGGGGCGCTGTCGGCGCTCGCGATGGCGCCGTTCAATGCATGGCCGGTGCTGTTGCTGACGTTTCCGGTGATGGTCTGGCTGATCGACGGCGCCGGCGCCGGACGGCTGCACGGCGTGCCGGCGGCGGCGATGGCCGGCTGGTGGTTCGGGCTCGGTTACTTTGTGCCGGGATTGTACTGGATCGGCTACGCCTTCCTGGTCGATGCCTCCACCTTCGCCTGGCTGATGCCGTTCGCCGTGTTGGGCTTGCCGGCCTATCTGGCGCTGTTCACCGCCTTCGGCTTCGCGCTGGCGCGCCTGATCTGGACCAGGGACGCTTCGCGGGTGATCGCGTTGGCCGCAAGCCTCACCTTGAGCGAATGGCTGCGCGGTCATGTGCTCACAGGCTTTCCATGGAATGCGTTCGGCTATGCGCTGACCGAACCGCTGGCGCTGGCACAGACCGCATCGCTGATCGGCCTCTGGGGCCTGACCTTTCTCAGCGTTGCAATCTTCGCCAGCCCGGCCGTGCTGATCGATGGAAGTTCACGTGGGCGCAAACCATGGATCGCGCCGGCGATGGCGCTCATGCTGCTGGTCGCCATGGGCGTGTTCGGCGGCGTTCGCTTGAGCCGGCATCCGACCACGACGGTTGCCGGCGTCAAGCTGCGGATCATGCAGCCCAATCTGCAGCAGGACGTCAGATTCAATTACTCCGCCAAAGCGGAGGTGATGCAGAAATATCTGACGCTGTCCGACCGCGCCTCCGGGCCGCAATCCACCGGCGTGCGCGACGCCAGCATTTTGATCTGGCCGGAATCGGCGTTCCCGTTTTTCCTGACGCGCGAAGCCGACGCCATGGCGCAGATCGCCGATCTGTTGCCCAAGGGAACCGTCCTGATCACCGGCTCGGTGCGCGCGCCCGATGTGCCGCCCGGCACAAGAATCACGCGCGCCTATAATTCGATCTACGTCATCGACCACGACGGCAGCGTGCTGTCGGTCTACGACAAGTTGCATCTGGTTCCATTCGGCGAGTATCTGCCGTTCCAGGATTGGATGGAGAAGCTCGGCTTCGTGCAACTCACGAAGGTTCAGGGCGGATTTATCCCGGGCGTGCGGCGGCGCACGATGGCGGTACCAAATGCGCCGCGCGCGCTACCGCTGATTTGTTATGAAGCAATCTTTCCCGGGATCGTTGCGGCAAACGACGATCGCCCGGGCTGGATCGTCAACCTGACCAATGACGGCTGGTTTGGAATCTCGACCGGCCCCTACCAGCACTTGCAACAGGCGCGTCTGCGCGCGATCGAGGAAGGACTGCCGCTGGTCCGCGCAGCAAACACAGGCGTTTCCGCCGTGATCGATCCGCTGGGCCGGGTGGTCGCGCAGCTCGGTCTCGGCGTCGAAGGCGTGCTGGATTCAAGCCTGCCGTCTGCGATTCCGCCGACCGTTTACGCACGCAACGGCGACATTCCCACCGCGATCATCGTCGCCGCCGCCGTTCTCTTCGTCCTTCGGCGGCGCGTCGCGAAGCGGCGCTCCTGACGCCTGCATATTCATGTTTGTTTTCGGTTATAGGCAAAATTCTTTACGCACGAAAATCCACCAGTTGACAGACCGACTGCGCAATTCGCATTCTGTTAACCAAGAATAGATCCAGTCAGTTCATTGCTCCAAATTGTCTGCATTTCTCTCCGACCCTCCGAGCAAGATTTGACGGTAGCATACTCCCGTTTGTCTCATCGCATGGTGCGATCCCAAGGAGTGTTGGAAATGTCCACCAAAGCGCCCAACCCTGTTGACAAATATGTCGGCAGCCGTGTGCGCATGCGCCGCATCATGCTGGGCATGAGCCAGGAAAAGCTGGGCGAAGCATTGGGCCTCACATTCCAGCAGGTCCAGAAATACGAGAAGGGCACCAACCGGGTCGGCGCCAGCCGCATTCAGCAGATCTCCGAAATTCTCCAGGTCCCAGTATCGTTTTTGTTCGAGGGAGGACCTAGCGGCGTCGCGACCGCCGAAGGCTACAGCGAAGGAACCTCGCCGGCGTACGTTTCCGATTTCCTGGCGACCTCCGAGGGCCTGGCTCTTACCCGTGCGTTCACACGCATCAGCGACGCCAAGCTTCGGCGCAGCATTGTGGAATTGGTCGAACAGATCGCCACGCGCGATGCATCCGACAAGCGTTAAGATGCGCCGCGTCATTCCGCGGCGTGCGCGAAGCGAGCGATCCCGGAATGACAATCGCAGGCACACAACATGCTGACGACAGCCAACCCTTTCGATTCCAAAACCATCCTCGACGGCATCCGCCGCTGGGTCGAGATCGAGACGCCGACGGAAGCGCCCGACCAAATCAACAAGCTTGCGACACTCGTCGCCGGCGGTTATCGCGATTTGCCTGTTGCCATCGAGCGCATCCCGGGACATTCCGGTTGCGGCGATCATCTCGTCGCGCGTTCGGCATGGGGCCAGGATAAACCGGGCATCCTGGTTCTGAGTCATCTCGATACCGTGCATCCGATCGGATTCATCGAGCGTCTGCCGTTTAGAATCGAGGGCGACAGCGCCTTCGGCCCGGGCATCTATGACATGAAGGGCGGAGCCTATCTGGCTTACCATGCGTTTGCGCAGCTTTGCGCCACAGCCGAGCCGCCGCTTGGCGTGACGCAGCTCTACGTCTCCGATGAAGAGATCGGCAGCCCGACGTCGCGCGCGCTGATCGAGGCCGAGGGGCGAAGAGCGAAATACGTGCTGGTGACCGAACCTGCCCGCGACGGCGGAAAAATCGTCACCGGGCGCAAGGGCGTGGCGCGCTTCGAGATTTTCGTCAGGGGCGTCCCGGCGCATGCCGGCACCCGGCCCGAGGACGGCCGCAGCGCGATACGCGAACTCGCCAATATCATTCAAACGCTGGAAGCCATGAACGATATCAAGCGCGGCGTGACCGTTAATGTCGGCGTCGTCAGGGGCGGCACCAAGCCCAACGTCATTGCCGAGGAGGCCTACGCCGAGGTCGACATGCGCGTTCCCTCGATCGCGGATGCCGACGTTCTGGTGCCCAAAATCCTGAACCTGAAATCGCGCACCGAAGGCGTCAGCGTCAAAGTGACAGGCGAATTGAACCGGCCGCCTTACGAGAAGGGCAATGCCGGCGCAGCGCTTTATGAACATGCCAAGACGCTCGCCGCCGAAATCGGCTTCGACCTCGTGGACACGTCCACCGGCGGCGGCTCCGACGGCAATTTCACCGCGCCGCATACCGCGACTCTCGACGGCCTCGGCGTCGATGGCAAGGGCGCGCATACCCATTACGAGCAGATGTATATCTCGTCGATCGAGCCGAGGGCGCGGCTGTTGCATCGGCTGTATCAGACACTGCGATGAGCGTCGCGAGCACCGATCCCGGCAATCGCTCCGCATCGTCCGACGATGACGCTGCCGCTCACCCGCACGGATCGTTCTTCGGACGGCGCAAGGGCCACAAGCTTCGCTTGCACCAGGCCGACCTGATCGAACATTTGCTGCCGCGGCTTGCGCTCGATACCGGCACGCCCTGCCCCGATCTCGCCGACCTGTTCGACCCGCCGGCCGATCAGATCAGACTCGAAATCGGATTCGGCGGCGGCGAGCACCTGATCGCGGAGGCACGTGCTTTTCCGAATATCGGCTTCATCGGCTGCGAGCCCTATGTCAACGGCATGGCGAAGATCCTGACGCAGATCGAAGGCCACAACATCGGCAATATCAGGCTGTTCGCCGGTGATGCCGCCGAATTGCTGGCATGGGCGCCATCGCATTCGCTTGTTCGCATCGACCTGATCCATCCCGACCCGTGGCCGAAGCGACGGCATTGGAAGCGACGCTTCGTGCAGGACGCCACCGTCGCAGCGATGGCGCGCGTGTTGAAACCGGACGGCGAATTTCGCTTTGTCAGCGACATTGACGATTACGGCGCATGGACGCTCAAGCATCTTGCGCGCTCGCCCGATTTCATCTGGGCCGCGGAGCGGGCCTCCGACTGGCGCCTGCCATGGGCCGATTACACGATGACGCGATATGGCGTTAAGGCCGAGCGCGAAGGCCGCCAGGCAGCGTATCTGCGGTTTCGGCGGATCGGATAAAACCGCGAAACTCGCGGTCGTCATGCCGATTGGCGGGTCTGCCAGAAACTCACCACCCGCTCGGCGGTCGACGGCATCAGGCGCGCGAAATTCACGCGCGCGGTTTCGATATCGGCCGGTGCCGGCACCCGGTTGGGGCCTAACCGAAGCAGGATCAGGGCGCGCACGGTTGCCCATTCGAGGCCGACCGCCTTGCCGGCGATCAGGATCGGATCGTGGCGGTCGCCCGAAATCAGGTGGTCGAGGGTTCCGATTTTCACCCCGGACATCGCGGCCAGCGCGGCAACGGATTCCTCGTATTTTAGGGCCTTGGCGAAACCGAGCAGCGCGGTTTCATTGAGCTCGCCGGCGTTGTGAAGTGCAAGGATCGCGCGCTGCGCCGGCGCGAAGTTGCGGCGACTCTCGACCCGCTCGGGTTCGCCGGAAATTTCGCTCATCGCCTGCTTGATGTCGGCCTGCCTGCCGGGCTTGACCACTTCGAGCAGGCGGCGGCGGACGATGTCGACCGATCCTGCCAGAAGATCCCTCAGCTGCGGACCCGACAGATCATCGCGCTGACCGACCGCGAGCGTCAGCACGCCGTCCTGGCTGGCGCGCCTGATCAGCACCGAATATCCGGTATGCGAAAACTCAGCCCCCGCATTGCCGGCGGCGCGCCTGACCACCTCGCGGTCGCCGCGGCGCACGATGACGTCGGTGAGATCGGGAGACAGCGCCGGCCGCGCCGACATCGCCAACAGATGACCCTGGCCCTTGAAGCGCGCAATTTCGATCAGGGCGACCTGATCGATGACGGGCGATCGACGCAGCAACGGACCTGCGATCGATATCTCGTCCTCGCGCGCGAGCTGCCCGACCAGCCCGCGCGGGGCCTTGGCGAGCATGGACAGCCGCTCAGCGAGGGCGGCACGCGCGGCAATTTCCGTATGGGGAACCAGATCAATCAGAATGCCGTCAAACAAATCGACGTGCTCGGGCCGGAAATTCGCGGCACCATGCAGGAACAGTTCGCTGATCCTGCGCGCGGCCTCGGCGCGGCGGTTAGGATCACCGTTTTTAACGATTTCATCAAGCCCGGGAATCAGCGAGGTGGCGACTGTCATTAAACGCACTCAAACCCGACGCATCGCCAAGTTTCGTGGCAATTTAGGCTGGCTTGGTGAAGGAAGGGTTAGGTTCGGAACGGTGTCTGCGGGTGCGCAAAATCGCGGCCTCAGGGCCTCTCGGGCCTTGCCGGATGAGGGGAAAACCGTTATATCACCGCCAACTTTTGGTATCTCATACGATCGCGTATTGAGAGTGGGCCCCCCGGGACCCGCTCTTTTTTATTACCCGAACCAGCCCGACGCGGGTAACGGCGCCGGACGAGGCCCGGGCAGCACAGCCGGACCGCTTTAAGGCCCGGCACCAACCCAACTGAAGTTAGACCGCCTTTGACGCTGGACATGACCGATCCAACTGCTGGTTCCGTAGATACCGATCTGCTTGCCGAGCCGCGCCTGGTGGTCGAGCCCGGCATGGCGGCGCGGGTGTCGGCGGTCGCGGGTCCGGTATTGCAGGGAATGGGTTACCGGCTGGTGCGGATCAAGATTTCCGGTGAATCCGGCTGCACCGTCCAGATCATGGCGGAGCGGCCCGATGGATCGATGCAGATCGAGGATTGCGAGGCGATCTCCAAGGCGTTGTCGCCGGTGCTCGACGTCGCCGATCCGATCGACCGCGCCTATCGGCTGGAAATTTCCTCGCCGGGGATCGACCGGCCGCTGGTGCGCCGCTCGGATTTCGAACGCTATGCCGGCCATCTCGTGAAAATCGAAATGGCGGTCGCGCATCAAGGCCGCAAGCGGTTCCGCGGCACGCTCGGAGGCGTCGAGGGCGATGCCGTGCAGTTACATCGCGATGACATACGCGCGGGCGAAGATGCCGATGTCATGCTGGTCATGGAAGATATCGCGGACGCGAGGCTGGTTCTGACCGACGAGCTGATCGCGGAATCGATGCGGCGCGGCAAGGCCGCGGAGCGCGAGCTGCGCCAGACTCTCGGCCTTGAGCCGCCGCCACCGCCGCACGCCAAGAAAAGCGATCCTTCGAAAAGCAACAAACCGAAGCCGAAATTGAAGCCTAGGCAAGCGAGCGCCCCGAAAAACACCAAGGAACACCGCCTGGCCGCAGAAAGACTGCGGAGAGGCGAAATCGATCCCACTGAAGGAGACTGAGCATGGCAGCTGTCAGCGCCAATAAACTCGAACTGCTGCAGATCGCAGATGCTGTCGCGCGCGAAAAATCGATCGACCGCGGTATCGTGATCGCGGCGATGGAAGACGCCATCGCCAAGGCGGCGCGGGCACGTTACGGCAGCGAGACCGACGTCCACGCCGAAATCGATGCCAAGAAGGGCGAATTGCGGCTGTCGCGCCACATGCTGGTGGTCGAGCAGGTCGAGAATTCCTCGAACCAGATTTCGTTGGTAGACGCCCAACGCGCCAATCCGGGCGCACAGGTCGGCGATACCATCGCCGACACCCTGCCGCCGCTGGAATATGGCCGCATCGCCGCGCAATCCGCCAAGCAGGTGATCGTGCAGAAGGTGCGCGAGGCCGAGCGCGACCGGCAGTACCAGGAATTCAAGGACCGCATCGGCGATATCGTCAACGGCATCGTCAAGCGCGTCGAATATGGCAGCGTCATTGTCGATTTGGGCCGCGGCGAAGCCATCGTGCGCCGCGACGAGATGCTGCCGCGCGAGGTATTCCGCAACGGCGACCGCGTCCGCGCCTATATCTTCGACGTGCGGCGTGAAACCAGGGGCCCGCAGATTTTCCTGTCCCGCACCCATCCGCAATTCATGGCGAAACTGTTCGCGCAGGAAGTGCCTGAGATCTATGACGGTATCGTCGAGATCAAAGCGGTGGCCCGCGATCCCGGATCGCGCGCCAAAATCGGGGTGATTTCACGGGATTCCTCGGTCGATCCGGTCGGCGCCTGCGTCGGCATGCGCGGCTCGCGTGTGCAGGCCGTGGTCAATGAATTGCAGGGCGAAAAGATCGATATCATTCCGTGGTCGCCCGACATCGCGACCTTTGTCGTCAACGCGCTGGCGCCCGCCGAGGTCGCCAAGGTCGTGATCGACGAGGACCGCGAGCGGATCGAGGTCGTGGTTCCCGACACCAATAACCAGCTGTCGCTGGCGATCGGCCGGCGCGGGCAGAACGTGCGCCTCGCCTCGCAACTGACCGGCTGGGACATCGACATTCTCACCGAGTCGGAGGAATCCGAGCGGCGTCAGGCCGACTTCGAAAACTCCACCCGGGTGTTCATGGAAGCACTCAATGTCGACGAAGTCGTCGGCCAATTGCTGGCGTCGGAGGGCTTCACCTCGGTAGAGGAACTGGCGATGGTCGACGTCAAGGAACTGGCCGGCATCGAAGGTTTCGACGAAGAAACCGCGAACGAATTGCAGAGCCGGGCGCGCGAATATCTGGAACAGCTCGAAGGCGAACTCGAAAACAAACGTAAGGAACTCGGTGTGGATGATGCTTTGAAGACGGTGCCCGGCGTAACCTCGAAAATGCTGGTGAAGTTCGGCGAGAACGATATCAAAACGGTCGAGGATCTGGCCGGCTGCGCCACCGATGATCTGGTCGGCTGGACCGAGCGCAAGGAAGGCGGCGAGCCGACCAAGCATCCCGGCATTCTCGATCCCAACGAAACCTCGCGCGACGATGCAGAAAATATGATCATGCAGGCGCGCGTCATCGCCGGCTGGATCACCGAAGCCGATCTGGTCAAAAAGACCGAGGAGGCCGCTGCCCCCGAAAACCAGCCGGTTTAAGGAGCCATGTCCCAGGCATGCTTGCTTTCGCTGACCCCGATCTCGACAACGGACCGCGGACCGACAGGTCCGCGACGATGCGGATGTGCGCGGTCACGCGTGAGGTGCGGCCGATCGACGAGCTGATCCGGTTTGTGGTAGCGCCCTCGGGCGAGGTGATCCCGGATCTGAAGCGCAAGCTCCCGGGCCGGGGGCTGTGGGTTTCAGCCTCGCGTCGGGCGGTTGCAGAAGCCGTCCGGCGTAACCAGTTCGGTAAGGGCTTCAAGCGCGACGTCCGCGTCGCTCCGACCCTTGCCGCCGATACGGAAAGCCTGCTGGTGCGCGGCGCGATCGAGGCGCTCGCGATGGCCGCCAAGGCTGGCCAGGTCGTGTCCGGCTTCGGCAAGGTCGAGGATGCCCTCGCGCAGCGGCAGGCCCAGGTCCAGGTTCGGGCCCTGATCCATGCCTCGGACGGCGCGGCGGACGGAATCCGGAAATTGGACGCCGTAGTGCGGCAAAAGTCCGGGATTAACGATGAATCGAAGCCATTTCCGGTGGTCTCGGCGCTGACTTCGGAACAATTGGATTTGGCACTGGGCCGGTCAAATGTGATACATGCTGCGCTGCTCGCGGGCCCGGCGAGCAAGACGTTTCTGTCGCGCAGCCAGACCCTGGTCCAATACCGGATGGCGGACGACGACAAGACAGCCGGCAATGCGGCCAAGAATTCGCCGATACAGACTGTGCGGACACGCACGACGCAACAAGATTAGGACTGCTGAATGGTCGATACGAAAACTCCTGGCGACAAGACACTCAGTGTCCCGACCAAGACCTTGACGCTCAAGCCGCGCGTCGAGACGGGCACCGTGCGCCAGAGCTTCAGCCATGGCCGGACCAAGCAGGTGGTGGTCGAAAAGCGCGGCAAACGCCGCGTCGGCGGCGACGCGCCTGCAACCGAAAGCCATGCGCCGGAGCCGACTGTTGCCAAGGCGGCGCCGGTCAAGGCCCCGCTCGCCCGTCCCGCGGCTCCGCCGCGCAGCAATTCGGGCGTGGTACTGCGCACGCTGACCGAGGATGAGCGTTCCGCCCGCGCCAGCGCACTCGCCGACGCGAAAGTCCGCGACATCGAGGAACGGCGTCTGGCGGAAGAAGAAGCCAAACGCCGCAACAGCAAGGAAGGCATCGAGCAGGCCGAGCGCGAAGCCGCCGAGGCCCGCCGCAAGGCCGAAGAAGAACGTCATCGCCAGGACGAGGAAGCCAAACGCAAGGCCGAACTCGAAGCCAAGAAGCGTTTTGGCGAAGCCGAAGCCAAGGCTGCTGCGGCCACGGCGCGCGCCGCCCCGGTGCCTGCCGCACGCGCGCCCGGAGTCGCCGCCGACATCAGCGACGAGGATGAAGGTCCGCGTCAGGTCCGCCGCGGTCCCGGCGGCGTTGCCCGCCCGGTCACGCCCCCGAAGACCACCGCCAAGCCGGCGCCGCAGAAGCAGCGCGGACGCCTGACGCTGGTCACCGCGCTCAATGCCGATGACGTGCGCGAACGCTCGATCGCCTCGTTCCGCCGCCGCACCCAGCGCCTCAAGGGACATGCGTCGAACGAGCCGAAGGAAAAGCTGGTTCGCGAGGTGATCATCCCGGAAGCCATCAATATCCAGGAACTCGCCAACCGCATGGCCGAGCGCGCCGTCGACGTGATCCGGCTTTTGATGAAGCAAGGCGCGATGCACAAGATCACCGATGTGATCGATGCCGACACCGCGCAGTTGATCGCCGAGGAACTCGGCCACACCGTCAAGCGCGTGGCCGCATCCGACGTCGAGGAGGGTCTGTTCGATATCGTCGACGATTCCTCCGACACCGAACCGCGTTCGCCTGTGGTGACCGTGATGGGCCACGTCGACCACGGCAAGACCTCGCTGCTCGACGCGCTTCGCCATGCCAACGTGGTGTCCGGCGAGGCCGGCGGCATCACCCAGCACATCGGCGCCTATCAGGTGACCTCGCCGGAGAGTGGCAAGAAGATCACCTTCATCGACACCCCCGGCCACGCCGCGTTTACCGCGATGCGCGCACGCGGCGCCAAGGTGACCGATATCGTGGTTCTGGTGGTCGCTGCTGACGACGGCGTCATGCCGCAGACCGTCGAAGCGATCAATCATGCCAAGGCGGCGAAGGTTCCGATGATCGTCGCCATCAACAAGATCGACAAGCCCGACGCCAGGCCGGAGCGCGTGCGCACCGAACTGCTGCAATACGAAGTGCAGGTCGAGTCGATGGGCGGCGACGTGGTCGACGTGGAGGTCTCCGCCAAGAACAAGACCAATCTCGACAAGCTGCTGGAAATGATTGCGCTGCAGGCCGAACTGCTCGACCTCAAGACCAACGTCTCGCGTCCCGCCGAAGGCACCGTGATCGAAGCCAAGCTCGATCGCGGCCGCGGTCCGGTGGCAACCGTGCTGGTTCAACGCGGCACGCTGAGGGTCGGTGACATCATCGTCGCCGGCGCCGAGATGGGCCGCGTTCGCGCGCTGATCAACGATCAGGGCGTGACCATCGACGACGCCGGACCGTCGGTTCCCGTGGAAGTGCTCGGCTTCAACGGGCCGCCGGAAGCCGGCGACCGTCTCGCAGTGGTGGAAAACGAAGCCCGCGCCCGCGAGGTGACCAGCTATCGCGCCCATCAGAAGCGCGAAAACGCCGCCGCCAGCATTTCCGGCATGCGCGGTTCGCTCGAGCAGATGATGTCGCAGCTCAAGACTTCGGGCCGCAAGGATTTCCCGCTGATCATCAAGGCCGACGTGCAGGGCTCGCTGGAAGCGATCCTCGGCTCGCTGGAAAAGCTCGGCACAGACGAGGTCGCCGCGCGGATCCTGCATGCGGGCGTCGGCGGCATCTCGGAATCCGACGTGACGCTGGCGGAGGGTTTCAACGCAGCCATCATCGGCTTCAACGTCCGCGCCCACAAGGAAGCCGCCGCCGCCGCCAAGCGCAACGGCATCGAAATCCGCTATTACAACATCATCTACGACCTCGTGGATGACGTGAAGAAGGCGATGTCGGGCCTGTTGGCACCCACGCTGCGCGAGACCATGCTGGGCAATGCCCTGATTCTGGAAGTGTTCAACATTTCCAAGGTCGGCAAGGTCGCAGGCTGTCGAGTGACCGACGGCACGGTGGAACGCGGCGCCAATGTCCGCCTGATTCGCGACAACGTGGTGGTGCACGAAGGCAAGCTGTCGACCTTGAAGCGCTTCAAAGATGAAGTGAAGGAAGTGGCGTCCGGCCAGGAATGCGGCATGGCGTTCGAGAATTACGGCGACATGCGTGCCGGCGACGTCATCGAATGTTATCGCGTGGAAACGATCCAGCGCTCGCTGTAAGTCCAAGTCTTCAAGCGCGCTGGTCTGACAACTGAAAAAGAGGCGTCATGGCCGGACGTGTTCCGGCCATCCACGCCTTGCCTGATTCAATAAGAAAGACGTGGATGCCCGCGACAGGCGCGGGCATGACGCCGTTGAGAGACCACAATGCCCCGCCACCACAAAAAGGACTCCGGCCCCGGCGGCTCGCAGCGCCAGTTGCGCGTCGGCGAGATTATCCGCCATGCGGTGGCCGACATTCTTTCGCAGGGCAGCGTGCATGACCCGGAACTCGAGGGTCATATCGTCACCGTGCCCGAGGTTCGGATGTCGCCGGACCTGAAGCTTGCGACGGTTTACGTGATGCCGCTCGGCGGGCGCGACACTGACGTCGTGCTGGCGGCGCTGGAGCGCAACAAGAAATTCCTGCGCGGCGAGGTGGCGCGGCGCGTTAACCTAAAATTTGCGCCTGATGTTCGCTTCCGGGTCGACGAGCGATTCGACGAAGCGGAACGAATAGAGAAATTATTGCGAACACCCGCGGTGCAAAGAGACCTCGCGCCGGATTCGCAGGATTCGGAAGAGTGAGTTGATGACCGTGACCTCCACAAACAGCCTGATCGAGCCGCGAATCGGTGATTCGGACGGCGCTGAAAAAAATAATTTTTCGGAAGCACGTGGCGGCCGCCCGAACAATGACCCGCGCGATCAGGGTCAGCGCGGCGGCAAGCAACCGCGTCCGAACAACCAGCCGCGCCGCGACAAGCGCGACGTCCACGGCTGGGTCGTGCTCGACAAGCCGATCGGCATGACCTCGACGCACGCCGTCGCGGTGGTGAAGCGGCTGTTCCAGGCCAAGCGCGCCGGCCATGCAGGCACGCTCGATCCGCTCGCCTCCGGAGGCTTGCCGATCGCGCTCGGCGAGGCCACGAAAACCGTCCCCTTCGTGATGGACGGCCGCAAGCGCTATCGCTTCACGGTGTGCTGGGGCGAGGAACGCGATACCGACGATACCGAAGGCCGGGTCGTCAAGACCAGCGAACTCAGACCGTCGGCCGATTCGATCCGGGACCTGCTGCCGCAGTTTACCGGCATGATCGAGCAGACCCCGCCGCAATACTCCGCCATCAAGATCCAGGGCGAGCGCGCCTATGATCTGGCGCGCGACGGCGAGACCGTCGACCTGAAGCCAAGGCCGGTCGAGATTCACCATTTAACCCTTGTAGAACAACCAGATGACAGCCATTCGGTGTTCGAGGCCGAGTGCGGCAAGGGAACCTATGTCCGGGCCCTGGCCCGTGATATCGGCCGGATTCTCGGCTGCTACGGCCATATCTGCGCGCTGCGGCGGACCCTGGTCGGCCCATTCGGCGAATCGGACATGATTCCGCTGGAACAGTTGGAGGCTTTGTGCGATAGAGCCGCGTCTGGCGAGGGCAGCCTCGCCGACGCGCTTTTGCCCGTTGAGACCGCGCTGGACGACATCCCGGCACTGGCCGTCACACGGGCTGATGCGGCAAGGCTCCATCGGGGTCAGGCCGTTTTGTTGCGCGGACGGGATGCGCCCAATTGTAGCGGCACAGTCTATGTCACGGTGGCAGGCCGGCTTCTGGCCCTCGCCGAAATTGGCAATGGCGAACTCATCCCCAAGCGCGTGTTCAACCTGACCGGACTGACTGCCAGTTCCGGTCGCAACGAAAGTGTTTGACGATGTCGATTACCGCCGAACGTAAAGCGGAAGTCATCAAGACGAATGCCAACAAGGCCGGCGACACCGGCTCGCCCGAGGTTCAGGTCGCGATCCTGTCGGAACGCATCAACAACCTCACCGGGCATTTCAAATCCCACGTGAAGGACAATCATTCGCGTCGCGGGCTTTTGAAAATGGTCGCCACACGCCGTTCTCTCCTTGATTACATCAAGAGGAAGGACGAGGCGCGCTACAAGGCGCTGCTCGAAAAGCATAATATTCGTCGTTGAGTACAACTCGCACGCGCATCTTGCGCGTGTTTTTGCGCGTGGACTTTGAAAACGTCCGCGCGGCGTGTCCAGCCGCAATCCGGCGACTGGGCGTAACGGGCAAGATGCCCGTACCATCGGAAGGATGGACGCCATTCGAAACATAAGGACCATGGCAGGATCGCTGGCCGCTGCATCCGCGACATTCTCGCGATCAGCGTCCGGCAATCTTGCGCATGGTTTTTGTGTTTTAGGCGCCCCAGCTTTCGTGAACCCATGAAAGAAACCGTAATGTTCAATATTCATTCAGTCGAGATCGACTGGGGTGGCCGTCCCCTCAGGCTTGAAACCGGAAAAATCGCCCGTCAGGCCGACGGCGCCGTGCTCGCCACTTACGGCGAGACCGTCGTGCTCGCCACCGTCGTCGCCGCCAAGGCGGCGCGCGAAGGCGTCGACTTCCTGCCGCTGACCGTCGACTACATCGAAAAGACCTACGCCGCGGGCCGCATTCCCGGCGGCTACTTCAAGCGCGAAGGCCGGCCCACCGAGAAGGAGACGCTGGTTTCCCGTTTGATCGATCGTCCGATCCGCCCCTTGTTCGTCGACGGCTGGCGCAACGAGACCCAGGTCATCGTTACCGTGCTGTCGCACGACATGGAGAACGATCCCGACATTCTGGCGCTGGTGGCCGCGTCCGCGGCGCTGACGATTTCCGGCGCGCCCTTCAAGGGGCCTATCGGTGCCGCCCGCGTCGGCTTCATCAACGACGAATATGTGCTCAACCCGACGCTCGACGAAATGGTCGAAACCCAGCTCGACCTGGTCGTTGCCGGCACCGCCGACGCCGTGCTGATGGTGGAATCGGAAGCCAAGGAACTCAATGAAGACATCATGCTCGGTGCCGTGATGTTCGGTCACCGGCATTTCCAGCCGGTGGTCAACGCGATCATCGAACTGGCCGAGAAGGCCGCCAAGGAGCCGCGCGACGTCAAGATCGTCGACGAGAGCGTGCTCGAGAAGGAAATCCTCGGGCTGATCGAAGCCGACCTGCGCGCAGCTTACGCCATTCCAGTCAAGCAGGACCGCTACGCCGCGGTCGGCAAGGCCAAGGAAAAGGTGATGGCGCACTACTTCCCGGAAGGCCAGGAACCGAAATACGACAAGCTGCGTATTGCCGGCGTGTTCAAGGAGCTGGAAGCCAAGATCGTTCGCTGGAACATTCTCGATACCGGCAAGCGCATCGACGGCCGCGATTCGAAGACCGTCCGCAACATCATCGCCGAGGTCGGCGTGTTGCCCCGCGCCCACGGCTCGGCGCTGTTCACCCGCGGCGAAACCCAGGCGATGGTGGTGACCACGCTCGGTACCGGCGAGGACGAGCAGTACATCGACTCCTTGTCGGGCACCTACAAGGAGCAGTTCCTGCTGCACTACAACTTCCCTCCCTACTCGGTCGGTGAAACCGGACGCATGGGCGGCACCAAGCGGCGTGAAATCGGCCACGGCAAACTGGCCTGGCGCGCGATCCACCCGGTGCTGCCGCCGCATCACGAATTCCCCTACACGGTGCGCGTGGTTTCCGAGATCACCGAATCGAACGGATCGTCGTCGATGGCGTCGGTCTGCGGCGCCTCGCTGGCGCTGATGGATGCTGGCGTTCCCTTAAAGCGGCCGACGGCGGGCATCGCCATGGGCCTGATCCTGGAAGGTTCGCGCTTCGCGGTGCTGTCCGACATTCTCGGCGACGAGGATCATCTCGGCGACATGGACTTCAAGGTCGCCGGCACCGATCACGGCATCACCTCGCTGCAGATGGACATCAAGATCGCCGGCATCACCGAGGAGATCATGAAGGTCGCGCTCGGCCAGGCCAAGGAAGGGCGCATCCACATCCTCGGCGAAATGTCGAAGGCCCTGACCGCGGCACGCGCCGAACTCGGCGAATACGCGCCGCGCATCGAGACCTTCAAGATCGCGACCGACAAGATCCGTGAAGTGATCGGCACCGGCGGCAAGGTGATCCGCGAAATCGTCGAGAAGACCGGCGCCAAGGTCAACATCGACGACGACGGCACCGTGAAGGTCGCCTCCGCCGACGGCGAATCGATCAAGGCGGCGATCAAGTGGATCAAGTCGATCGCCTCCGATCCGGAGCTCGGCCAGATCTATGACGGCACCGTGGTCAAGGTGATGGAGTTCGGCGCGTTCGTGAACTTCTTCGGCGCCAAGGACGGCCTCGTCCACATCAGCCAGCTCGCGTCGGCTCGCGTGCAGAAGACCTCCGACGTCGTCAAGGAAGGCGACAAGGTCAAGGTCAAGCTGCTCGGCTTCGACGATCGCGGCAAGACACGTTTGTCGATGAAGGCGGTCGATCAGGTGACCGGCGAGGACCTCGAGGCCAAGCAGAAGACCGAAGCCCCGCGCGAAGCCGCCGGCGAGTGATTCGGCGAGTGGCGAATAGCGAATAGCGAAAGGGCGGCTTTTGAGCCGCCCTTTTTGTTTCGGTGAATCTTGGCAGCGTTCGACTCATGTCGTTCGGCGAGTGACGGTTTGTTCCCTCTCCCGCTTGCGGGGGAGGGTTAAGGGAGGGGGCTCTCTCATCCGCTGTGTCCCCTCAGCATTTGCGTATGCCGCGAGCCCCCCACCCCGCCCTCTCCCGCAAGCGGGAGAGGGCGAAGAAAGCGTCGCCCGGGATCGCGAGGATCATCGCCGTGCTGGCAACAAGCCATCACCCCCGCTTCCTGTTTGCCGTGTTCACCGGCGACACACCCATCATCTCTTTCACCACCTCCCCCAGCGCGGCAAAATCCGCCTTGCGCGGCGAGGTGCGGCGGAACGCAAGCCCGATGCTGCGGCCGGGCTGCGGATTCTCCAGGCGCAGGAATTTCACCCGGTCATCGCGTCGCTCGACGTCGGCGGCGATCTGCGGAATCAGCGTCACGCCATAGCCGTTGGCAACCATCTGGATCACGGTGGTCAGGCTGCTGGCGCCGAACGCCGTGCCACCGGCGCTCGCGGTACGGCCGCGCGCGGCGGTGGCGCAAAACGCCAGCGCCTGGTCGCGCAGGCAGTGTCCGTCTTCGAGCAGGATCAGGCGGCTTTGATCGATATCGCCGGCGGCAATCCGCGTCGTCTCGCGGCGCGGATCGCTGGACGGCACCGCGAGCAGAAACAGGTCCTCGAACAAGGCGATGGTGTCGATGTCGGGCTCGCCGAGCGGCAACGCCAGCATCGCGGCGTCGAGCGCGCCGTTCTTGATCTCCTCGACCAGTTGTCTGGTCTGGGTTTCCCGCAGATCGAGCCGCAATTCCGGAAACCGGGTTTGCAGGGCGGGGAGAATCCGCGGCAGCAGATAGGGCGCCAGCGAGGGAATCACCCCCAGCATCAGCCGCCCCGTCAGCAGGCCGCTGCGATGGCGGGCGAAATCGACCAGATCGCGCGACGCCGACAGCACATCCTCGCCGCGCCGCGCGATCTCGCGCCCGACATCGGTCAGCATCGCGTCGCCCGGCCGCCGCTCCACCACCGCGACGCCGAGCGTGCGCTCGAGATCGCGAATCTGCATCGACAATGCGGGCTGGGTCACGGCGCAGGCCTCGGCCGCGCGGCCGAAATGGCCGTGCTTGGCGAGCGCCGATAGATAACGAAGCTGTCGGAGCGTAATCATCCCGATCAGATAAACTGATCGGGAGCTCAAGACAATTCGACTGGACCTGATGTTAGATTTCTTCCAAACTGCCCTCACCGCGAATTCGGCAAAAGGGACGCCCGGTTTTGCCTCGCAATTCGTCAGCCCCCTGGAAACACAAAGCTTTTTGGAAACGCTGACGTCTCGGACGCGAACCGGATTTCGCTCCCATACCGAACCACCCGAACAAGAAAATTACAGAACACATTGGAGAGAACCATGGACGCAAAGACTGACGACAGCGCGGGCAAGTGCCCGTTCACCGGCGGCACCCGCGGACACAGGAACCGCGACTGGTGGCCAGAGCACCTCGATATCGGCGTGCTCCACACCAACGCGCCCGCCGCCGATCCGATGGGCGAAGCGTTCGACTATGCCAAGGAATTCGAAAGCCTCGACCTCGACGCCGTGGTCAAGGACCTGCACGCCTTGATGAAGGACTCGCAGGCGTGGTGGCCCGCTGACTTCGGGCACTATGGCGGACTGTTCATCCGCATGGCGTGGCATAGCGCCGGTACGTACCGCATCACCGACGGTCGCGGCGGCGCCGGCGCCGGTCAGCAGCGCTTCGCGCCGCTCAACAGCTGGCCGGACAACGCGAACCTCGACAAGGCGCGCCGCCTGCTGTGGCCTATCAAGCAGAAGTATGGCCGCAAGATTTCCTGGGCTGACCTGATGGTTCTCACCGGCAACGTCGCCCTCGAATCGATGGGCTTCAAGACGTTCGGCTTTGCCGGCGGCCGCGCCGATGTGTGGGAGCCTGAAGAGCTCTATTGGGGTCCCGAGGGCACGTGGCTGGGCGACGAACGCTACAGCGGCGAACGCCAGCTGGCCGAACCGCTCGGCGCGGTGCAGATGGGCCTGATCTACGTCAATCCAGAAGGCCCGAACGGCAATCCGGATCCGATCGGTGCAGCGAAGGACATCCGCGAAACGTTCTTCCGCATGGCGATGAACGACGAAGAGACCGTGGCGCTGATCGCCGGCGGTCATACTTTCGGCAAGACCCACGGTGCCGGCGATCCATCGCTGATCGGCGCCGAGCCGGAAGGCGCGGCCATCGAGGATCAGGGCCTCGGCTGGAAGAGCAAGCATGGCACCGGCTTCGGCGCCGACGCCATCACCGGCGGCCCGGAAGTGACATGGTCGCAGACCCCGACGCAATGGAGCAACTACTTCTTCGAGAACCTGTTCAAGTACGAATGGGAGCTGACGAAGAGCCCGGCCGGCGCCAAGCAGTGGAAGGCGAAAGGCGCCGAGGCCACGATCCCCGACGCATATGACAAGTCGAAGAAGCATGTCCCGACCATGCTGACCACGGACCTCGCGCTGCGCTTCGACCCGGCCTACGAGAAGATCTCGCGGCGCTTCTACGAGCATCCGGACCAGTTCGCGGACGCTTTTGCCCGCGCCTGGTTCAAGCTCACGCACCGCGACATGGGGCCGATCGTGCGGTATCGCGGCAAGCTCGTGCCGAAGGAAACGCTCATCTGGCAGGACCCGATCCCCGCGGTGGATCATCCGCTGATCGGGGAGCAGGACATCGCGGCATTGAAGGCGAAAATCCTCGCATCCGGCCTGACTGTTTCACAGCTGGTCTCGACCGCCTGGGCATCGGCCTCGACGTTCCGCGGCTCCGACAAACGCGGCGGCGCCAACGGTGCACGCATCCGCCTGAGCCCGCAGAAGGATTGGCACGTGAACAATCCGCCCGAGCTGGCGAAGGTCCTCTCGAGCCTCGAAGCGATCCGGAAGGAGTCTGGCAAGAAAGTGTCCCTCGCCGATCTGATCGTTCTCGGCGGCAGCGCCGCCATCGAGAAGGCGGCGAAGGACGCCGGTCTGACCGTGACGGTCCCGTTCACGCCTGGCCGCATGGACGCGTCGCAGGAGCAGACCGACGCCGCCTCCTTCGCACCGCTCGAACCACGCGCTGACGGCTTCCGCAACTATATCAGCGGCAAGCGGCAGTTCATGATGCCGGAGGAAGCCCTGGTGGATCGGGCGCAACTGATGACGCTGACGGCTCCAGAAATGACGGTGCTCGTCGGCGGCCTGCGCGTGCTCGGCGCCAATGCCGGCAATTTGAAGCACGGCGTCTTCACCAAGAAGCCGCAGACGCTGACCAACGACTTCTTCGTCAACCTCCTCGACATGAGCACGGAGTGGCAGCCGGTCGGCTCCGACGGCGAGTACGAGGGCCGCGACCGCAAGACAAAGGCGGTGAAGTGGACCGGCACACGCGTCGACCTGATCTTCGGGGCGCATTCCCAGCTCCGCGCCATCGCGGAAGTCTATGGAAGCGCGGACGCCAAGGAGAAGTTTGCGAAAGACTTCGTCAAGGCGTGGACCAAGGTGATGAACGCTGATCGCTTCGATCTTGCCTGATCGCTGCTTTCCGCACTAAATTGCACTTGGAGAAGCCCCTGCGATATTATCGCGGGGGCTTTTTCTTTCACCCGTCATTCCGGACGGTCCGCGACGCGGACCGATCCGGGATCTCGAGGCGAGGCGCGAGATTGTCTCCGGGGGATTCCGGGCTCGCGCGTTGCACGCGCGCCCCGGAATGACGAATATAGGGTGACACCCTTCCGAGAACTCCGCCAATGCCGCCAACAATCCGCCCTGCCCGCCCGGACGAATATGACGAGATTGCCCGGGTCTGGATGAACAGCTTCTGCTCGACCGGGCTGGAAGCGCCCAGCAATTTCCTGCTGGCAAAGTTGCGCGCGCGGGTGCCTCTGGAGGTCGAGAAGGGCTGGAGCCTGTTCGTCGCCGACGATGACGGCGTGCTGGCGGCAATGCTGGCGCTGCACCTGCCGCGCCGCTATCTCGATCAGTTATTCGTCGCGCCGGAATATCAGGGCCGGAGCCTTGGAAGAACGCTGCTCGCCTTCACGCGAGAACATCTGCCCGACGAAATCGAGCTGCGCTGCATCCGCGAAAATGAAAAGGCATGGCGCTGGTATGAGCGCGAGGGATTCCTTTTCGAAAAGGAAGCGGTCGAGCCGATGACCGGATTTGTCATGAAGTATTATCGGTGGAAGAAGGAAGGGACCTCCCAATGATGAAACTCTACTGGTCGCCCCGTTCGCGCTCATTCTCCTCGCTGTGGCTAATGGAAGAGACCAGGCAGCCCTATGAGCGGGTGCTGACCGATATTTCCACCGGCGCGCAAAAGACGCCCGAATATCTTGCGATCAATCCGATGGGCAAGGTGCCGGCGCTGAAAGACGGCGAGGCGACGCTGGCCGAAGCCGCCGCGATCTGCGCCTATGTCGCCGAACGCTATCCCGAGGCGAAACTTGCGCCGCCGCTGGGCGATCCCCTCCGCGCCAAATATCTCTACTGGCTGTTTTTCGGACCCGGCTGCGTCGAGCCTGCCATGGTGCAGCTTGCCACCAAGATCGAGATGAATTCGATAGCCGCAGGCTGGGGCGACGCGCAGCGGGTGTTCGATGTGCTCGACGCCGCGCTGAAGCGCGGGCCCTGGCTGCTCGGCGAATCATTTTCGGCCGCCGATATCGCGATCGGGTCAGGGTTGAATTTCGCGGTGCGGCTGTTCAAGATGGTGCCGTCGCGGCCGTCGTTCGACGCCTATATCGATCGCTGCGCGGCGCGGCCGGCCTTCCAGCGGGCGAGCGTGATCGCGGCGGGATAGCGAAGGTAATCGTGTCCCGGACGCGGTGCAGCGTCTTTCACGCTGCTCCGCAGAGCCGGGACCTAGACGCGTGGAGCACTCAATGGGCCCCGGATCAGCAGCGCACCGCGCCGCAAGTGCAGCGCGCTGCGCAGCATCCGGGGCACGCCGAAGCGTGAGGCGAATGCCGCTACTCCGCGCCGCCCTTCAAATCTTCCGGCCGCGGCATCGAGATGATGTTGTAGCCGGAATCGACGTAGTGAATTTCGCCGGTGACGCCGCCCGACAGATCGGACAGCAAATACAAGGCCGAGCCGCCGAGTTCATCCAGCGTCACGCCACGGCCGAGCGGCGAGTGCTTCTGCTGGAAAGCAAACATCGCGCGTGCCTCGCCAATGCCCGAGCCGGCAAGCGTACGCACCGGACCGGCCGAAATCGTGTTCACCCGGATGCCGCGCGAACCGAAATCGGCGGCGAGATAGCGCACGGAGGCTTCCAGCGCGGCCTTGGCGACGCCCATCACGTTATAATTCGGCATCACGCGGGTCGAACCACCAAAGGTCAGCGTGATCATCGCCCCACCGGATGCGGGCATCAGCTCGGCCGCGCGTCTGGCAAGTTCGGTGAACGAAAAACACGAGATCAGCATCGTGCGCGAAAAATTTTCGCGCGAGGTATCTGCATAGCGCCCCTTCAACTCGTTCTTGTCGGAGAACGCGATGGCGTGAACCAGAAAATCCAGCTGTCCCCATTTGTCGCGCAACGCCTCGAACACCGCGTCGACACTGCCGATGTCCTCGACATCGCAAGGCAGGACCAGCGGTACCCCCAGCGATTCGGCCAGCGGCCTGACGCGCTTGCCCAGCGCCTCGCCCTGATAGGTGAAGGCGAGCTCGGCGCCCTGCGCCGCGAGCGTCTTGGCAATGCCCCAGGCAATCGAGTGATCATTGGCGACGCCCATGATCAGCCCGCGCTTGCCCTTCATCAGGTCGTTCATCGTCCCAGCGCTTTCTCTTTCGTCGTGCCCGGGTTTGTCCCGGGCATCCACGTCTTCCGAGCCGCGTGTGAATCAAGACGTGGATAGCCGGGAGCGCAGACAAGTGTACGTAGTCTGCGTCAGGCAGACCACTGTGCCCGGCCATGACGTCGACTTGGGTTATTTAGCCAGTCCAAAATCTCACGCATCCATCCGCCTGAACACCAGCGTGGCGTTGGTGCCGCCGAAGCCGAAGGAATTCGAGAGCACGGTTCCCAAACTTGCGTTGTCGATGCGCTTGCGCACGATCGGCATGTCGGCGAAGACCGGATCGAGCTCGGTGATATTGGCGCTTTCGCAGATGAAACCGTTGTTCATCATCAACAGCGAATAGATCGCTTCCTGCACGCCGGTGGCGCCGAGCGAATGTCCGGTGAGCGCCTTGGTGGCGGAAATCGGCGGACACTTGTCGCCGGTCCCGAACACTTTGCGGATCGCCTCGATTTCCGGCGGATCGCCCGCCGGTGTCGAGGTGGCGTGCGGATTGATGTAATCGATCCTGGTATCCACGGTTGCCATCGCCATGCGCATGCAGCGCTCCGCGCCCTCGCCCGAGGGCGCTACCATGTCGTAGCCGTCGGAGGTAGCGCCGTAGCCGACGATTTCGCCGTAGATGCGGGCGCCGCGCGCCTTGGCGTGTTCGAGTTCCTCGAGCACCACCACGCCGGCGCCGCCGGCAATGACAAAGCCGTCGCGGCTGATGTCGTAGGGGCGGGAAGCGGTCGCGGGCGTATCGTTGTATTTCGACGACATCGCGCCCATCGCGTCGAACAGCACCGACAGCGACCAGTCGAGTTCTTCGCAGCCGCCCGCGAAAATAATATCCTGCTTGCCGATCTGAATGGTCTCGTAGGCGTTGCCGATGCAATGGTTCGACGTGGCGCAGGCCGACGAGATCGAATAGTTCACGCCCTTGATCTTGAACCAGGTCGCCAGTGTCGCCGACGCGGTCGAGGACATCGCCTTCGGCACCGCGAACGGTCCGACCCGCTTCGGTCCCTTGGTGCGGGTAATATCGGCGGCTTCCACGATGGTGCGGGCCGACGGGCCGCCGGAGCCCATGATGATGCCGGTGCGAACGTTGGAAACTTCAGTGGACTCAAGACCGGAGTCCTGGATCGCCTGCTCCATCGCTACGTGATTCCACGCAGCACCTTCGCCGAGAAACCGCATCGCGCGCCGATCGATGACGCCGGCCGGATCAAGCGTCGGCGCGCCCTGCACCTGGGAGCGGAAACCGAGTTCGGCATACTTGTCCGCGCGGGTGATCCCGGACTTCGCCTCGTGGAGACTCGCAAGTACTTCCTGGGTGTTGTTTCCGATGGACGAGACGATGCCCATCCCCGTGATGACAACCCGCCTCATGATCGCCTCGCCCTGTCGTTGCGTTTTGTGTGATGGCCGTCCTCAGGCGAACATCGCCTTGCCGGCCGGAGCAGGTAATTTACGTTCCCGGCTGCAATGCGGCACCCTGCTTTAAGAGCCCCACCCTCAGATCCTTGGCGCGATAGATAATCTCGTCATCGGCCGAAAGCCAGCCGTCGGCGATGCCCAGCCAGAGCTTTAGGCGCATCACGCGCTTGATGTCGACGTTGTACACAATCTTGCGGACGTTCGGCATCACCTGACCGGCAAGCTTCAATTCGCCAAGGCCCAGCGCCCGACCGCGTCCTTCGCCGCCGCTCCAGCCGAGAAAGAAGCCGACCATCTGCCAGAGCGCGTCGAGGCCGAGGCAACCGGGCATCACCGGATCGCCCTTGAAATGACAGCCGAAGAACCAGAGATCCGGCTTCACATCGAGTTCGGCGCGCACAAAGCCCTTGCCATATTCGCCGCCGGTCTGGGAAATTTCGCTGATGCGGTCGAACATTAACATCGGCGGCAGCGGCAACTGCGCGTTGCCCGGACCAAACAGCTCGCCCCGACCGCATGCCAGCAGATCCTCGTATTCGTAACCGGCCCGCCGATCCAGCATTGTGTCCCGCCTCTCTCAAAGTCCCGTGCAGCGTTTCTTGCGAAATGGACCGGTTTCGCGTGGGAAGCACGCCATTTGTCTTAAAAATTGGTGCTGATACGGCAAATCAGGATGCGATGCAGAGTCCGCCGCTCACCCTTGCCGAAATCGCATAGCCAAGTCCGCGCGCTCTCTATCATAGGCCCCGCAGGCGGCAAAGCACCGTGACCGGGCAAATCGCCGCGTCCGGTCGGGTTCTCTGTAACCACGGCTCCGTTCTAGTTGCGAAAAACTTGCATCTGACAGATTTCTTTCTTATATTCCACAATGATAGTGCTGAGATGGTGAGTGCGGTGGCTGAAGTGGGAATGAGCGACAACGGTTCGGTTTTGAATGATGACACCGTCAATCCGGCGGCCCGCCATGCGGGACGCGAGCCGGCGCTGACCGGCTGTCCCTGGCACGATGTCAACGAGATGCTGCAGGCTGCAGGCCTGCGTCCGACCCGTCAGCGCATGGCGTTGGGCTGGCTGTTGTTCGGCAAGGGCGCGCGCCACCTCACCGCGGAAATGCTTTACGAGGAAGCCACACTGGCCAAGGTCCCGGTGTCACTCGCCACCGTTTACAACACGCTCAACCAGCTGACCGATGCCGGCTTGCTGCGCCAGGTCAGCGTCGACGGCACCAAGACGTATTTCGACACCAACGTGTCGACGCATCACCACTTCTATCTCGAAAACAACCACGAACTGGTCGATATCCCGGATCCGCATCTGGTGCTGCAGGAGATGCCGGAAGTGCCCGAAGGCTACGAGATCGCCCGGGTCGACATGGTCGTGCGGCTGCGCAAGAAGCGCTGAGGCGCGTCGTCCCGGCGAACGCCCGGGGGCCATCCCGACTAGCATTGATGACTTGAAGAAGGCGTTGATTTGAGCGCGGATACTCGCGCGCGAACGTCCTCATCTTCTGTCATTCCGGGATGCGCGAAGCGCAGACCCGGAATCTGGAGATTCCGGCTCCGCTCGTTGCCGAGCGCCCCGGAACGAGCACGCAGGCAAATTTCCAGCCGCTGCTCGAGAGAGGGAAGTCAGTCCACCTTCTCGTCGGCGTAGACGCCCCACAGCCGCTGCTGTTCGATCCAGCCATCGAAGCCGTTGCCGGCGACGTGGCACCAGCCTGCCGCGCACTTCTTGACCTGGGCCACGACGCCGGCCTGCAGGCGGGCCGCCACCGCGCTGGTCTCATCGGCGCGATCATAGAGCGGCGCGAGTTCGTCCTTGGTCTTCATGGTCACGACAGCGGTGCGGCGGCCCGACAGCAGCGAGTGATAGACCCAGCCCTCGGCGCCCTCGGAATCGCGTACCCGGCGCCAGTTCTCGAATTCGGCGGTGATCTCAACCGGCAGACCCGAGCGGGTGTAAACCCAGGCGACGTCATTGTCCTTGGTCGGACCGGCCCTGACGTTCACGTGATCGGATTTGAGGCTGACATAGCGCGGCACCGGCAACCCGCTGCTGGTGACCGCCATATCCTTTGCCGAAAATCCCGAGCTTATCGACGCGCCCAGCAGACCGCCTGCGAGCACCATCACAGAACAAAAACGCCGCAACGCCATTCAACTCGTCTCCTGCCGAGATACCAACTCAATTCTTCGAGTTGACCACCAACCAACACGTCCCCCGTACCCCGTCCCGATTGCCCCTCGGCGCGTGACCGGAGGTCTTGCGGGTTCTTGTCTTGGCCCGGCCTTCTGCTAGAGAGGACGGAACGCCAAAAAACAAGACGAGCCCGAACGTCCCCTGACGAGATCCAGGGGCAAGATCGGGAACCCACGGAAACGCCGGGACCGCACGGTGAAAGCAGTGTCGAACAACCGGGTTAATGAGGTCTGAACGACCTCATGAGGGAAGGCCATGTCGGTGAAGAAAAAGCCCCTCGTTGTCGTCACGCGCAAGTTGCCGGACTCGATCGAGACCCGCATGCGCGAACTGTTCGACGCCCGACTCAATCTCGACGACACCCCGCTGACAACGGAACAAATCGCGGAGGCGGTCCGCTCTGCCGACGTCCTGGTGCCCACCGTCACCGACGTGATCACCGAAGAGCTTCTCAAGCAGCCCGACTGCAGGTTGAAACTGATCGCCAATTTCGGCAATGGCGTCGACAATATCGACGTCATCGCGGCGCATGCGCGCGGCATCATCGTGACCAACACGCCGAAGGTTTTGACCGAAGACACCGCCGACATGACTATGGCGCTGATCCTGGCGGTGCCGCGCCGGCTGATCGAGGGCGCCTCCATCCTCACCGAGGGCAAGCACTGGCCGGGCTGGTCGCCGACCTGGATGCTCGGCCACCGCATCGGCGGCAAAAGGCTCGGCATCATCGGCATGGGCCGGATCGGCCAGGCCGTGGCGCGCCGGGCGCGGGCCTTCGGCCTGCAGATTCACTACCACAACCGCCGTCCCGTCGCGCCGCGCATCGCCGACGAACTGGGCGCGACCTATTGGGAAAGCCTCGACCAGATGCTGGCGCGGATGGACATCATCTCGGTGAATTGTCCGCACACGCCGGCCACTTTTCATTTGCTGTCGGCGCGGCGGCTGAAGCTGATCCGGAAAGACACCTATATCGTCAACACCGCGCGCGGCGAAGTGATCGACGAGGAAACCCTGACCAAGCTGATCGAAACCGGGGAGATCGCCGGCGCCGGCCTCGACGTCTTCGAACACGAGCCCGCAGTCAATCCGAAACTGGTGCGGCTGGCGAGGGCCGGCAAGGTGACGCTGCTGCCGCATATGGGTTCGGCCACCATCGAAGGCCGCGTCGAGATGGGCGAGAAGGTGATCATCAACATCCGCGCCTTCCTCGACAACCACAAGCCGCCGGACCGCGTGCTGCCCAGCATGCTGTAGGGACGCTCAGCGATGGGCGCTCAAATCGGTGATGACAAGCGCATCGCCGTTCAACGGGTTTAACGGATCGCGCTTGTAACGCAGGGTCTCGAACCGCATCGCGCGAGCGTCGACCATCAATAGCCGCCCGACCAGGCCCTCGCCGAAGCCGACGATTTCGCGAATCGCCTCCAGCGCCATCATCGATCCCAATACGCCGGCGAGCGCGCCCATCACGCCGGCCTCGGCGCAGGCCGGCACCGTGCCCGGCGGAGGCGGTTCGGGAAACAGGCAGCGGTAGGTCGGATTGAACTCGCCCTCGGCGTTTCGCTCATGCGCGCGGATCGTGGTCAGCGATCCGTCGAACATGCCGAGCGCCGCCGTGATCAGCGGCTTGCCGGCGAGAAAACAGGCATCCGAAACCAGATAACGGGTTTCGAAATTGTCGGATCCGTCGAGCACCAGATCGTAGCTGCCGATCAGCTCCATCGCATTATCGGCATCGAGCCGCGTGGCGTGCGCGGCAAACTGGACATGGGGGTTGAGCGCATAAATCCGATCCGCCGCGGTATCGACCTTGCGACGGCCGACGTCCGGCGTGGCATGGATGATCTGTCGCTGCAGATTGGACAGCGACACCATGTCGTCATCGACCACGCCGAGCGCACCGACGCCGGCCGCGGCCAGATACATCAGCGCCGGCGCGCCCAGGCCGCCCGCGCCGATCACCAGCACGGCGGCTTCCTTCAACGCGGCCTGGCCGGGGCCACCGACCTCGCGCAGCACGATGTGGCGGGCGTAGCGTTCGAGTTCCTCGGCGCTCAGCATGGTCAAATCATATCCTGAGGTTGCGATGCGGGTCCGGCCGTCATTTGCTGAACCCTCCGCCTGTTGGTGCCGACCAACCAGATGTGCTTAATTGCCTCTAGGTCAATGGACCCGAGACTTGTCATGAGATCGATGCTGACGGCAACATTGATATTCGTCGCCGCGGGGGCCTCCGCCCAGGCACAGATGTCCGGAACGGCTACCGTCACCGGCGTCAAGCCGAAGCCGGTCGCGACCGTTCCGATCCGCCCGGCTTTGCAGACCCCCGCCGATACCGCCAATGCGATGGCGCAGGCCGAGCGCCTGGCGATCCAGTCGGACCTGGCCTGGGTCGGCCAGTACAACGGCGCCATCACCGGCGACGTCAGCGAGCGCATGGTCGCCGCCATCAAGGAATTCCAGAAAGCGAGGGGCGGCAAGCAGACCGGCGTCCTCAATCCGCAGGAGCGCGGCGTGCTCGCCGAAACCGCGAAACGGCGGCAGGACAATGTCGGGTGGAAAATCGTCACCGATGCCGGCACGGGCGTGCGGCTCGGCATCCCCACCAAGCTGGTGCCGCAGCAATCCAGCGACGCCAACGGCGCCAAATGGAGTTCGTCCACCGGCACCATCCAGATTCAGCTTTCGCGGCGCAAGGAAGCCAACCCGACCACGGCAAAACTCGCCGAGCGGGAAAAGAAGGAACCCGCCGGGCGCCAGATCGATTACACCGTGGTCAAGCCTGATTTCTTTGTGCTGTCGGGCTTACAGGGCCTGAAGAAATTTTACCTGCGTGGAACGTTTCGGGGCGACGAGGTCCGCATCCTGACCATCCTCTACGATCAGGCTACCGAAAATACCGTCGAGCCGGTGGTGATCGCGATGTCGAGCGCGTTCAATCCGTTTCCGGGGGGCGCGCAGGCCGCGGGCCCGCCACCGCGCAAGACCGTCGAATACAGCACCGGGATTGTCGTCAGCGATGACGGCGCGATTGTTGCCGACCGCGAGACCACCGACGGCTGCCTGGCGATAGCGATTGCGGGCTACGGCAATGCCGACCGCGTCGCCGAGGACAAGGATCATGATCTGGCGCTGCTGCGCATTTACGGCGCGCGCGGATTGAAGCCACTCGGCCTCGGCAACGGCGCGGCGAAATCCGGCGTCGAACTGACCGGCATCGCCGACCCGCAAAACCAGGGCGGCGGCGGCGCCGTCAGCAGCGTCAAGGCAACGATGACGCAGGTCGGCGGCAGCGGCGATCTCGCGCTGTCACCGGCGCCGGCGCTGGGCTTTTCGGGTGCTGCGGCGCTTGACGCCGACGGCAAATTCGCCGGCGTGGCGCTGTTGAAGCCGGTGGTCGTTGCCGGCCCGACGAACGCCACGCCCGCGGCGCAAGCCGCGCTGGTGCCGGCCGATACGGTGCGCGAGTTTTTAAAAGCGAACAGCGTCAATGCGACGAGCGGATCGTCGGACGCCAAGGCGTCGGTGGTGCGCGTGATCTGCGTGAGGAAGTGACGGCCGTCCTACGCTCACAGCCGTCATCTCACCCCAGCCCAAATCTTACGCCCGCTGGCGCCAGCCCTCCGGCAAGGCCGATCGGCGTGCCGTCGGCACGCCAGCAGGCCGCGCCCGTGAATGAGCTGTCATCGTGGAACTGGATCGCATTCATGCCCCCGGCCACGGTCGGCACCGCGGCCACATTGTGCCCCATCGCCGTGAGGGTCGTGCGAACGCCATCCGGCACGGCCTTTTCGACCTCGAGCGCATTACCCTCGGTCCAGACCCGCGGCGCCTCGACCGCCTCCTGCAGGCTCATGCCGTGATCGATCAGGTTGACCAGCGCCTGCAACGCGCTCGGAAAAATCTTCTTCCCGCCGGGAAGGCCGAGCGCGTAGACGAGCCTGCCATCGCGCAGCGCCATCATAGGCGACATCGAGGTGGTCACGCGCTTGCCCGGCGCCAGCGACAGGGCATGGCCGGGCCGCGGATCGTACAGGTTCATGTAATTGTTCGGGACCGCGCCGAGGCCGGGAATCAGAAACTTGGCGCCGAACAGACTGTTGATGGTCTGGGTGGTCGCGACCACGTTCCCCATCGCGTCCGCGGCCGTCATATGCGTGGTGTGGGCGCCTTCGAACTGCGCCACGCCTGCGCCCCAGCGTTGCGCGCGCGTCTGATCGATCGCGCGGCGCCGCTCGTTGGCGTAATCCTTCGAGATCAGCCGTTCCACCGGTACACGAACAAAATCCGGATCGCCGCTCGCGGCGGCGCGATCGGCAAACGCGATCTTCAACACTTCGGCGAGGAGATGGATGGTCTCGGCGGTGCCGAAGCCGCTGCGGGCGATGTCGTAGCCCTCGAGAATATTCAGCATCTGTGCGATGTGCACGCCGGAAGCCGCGGGCGGCGGCGGGCCGAGAATCTCCCAGCCGCGGTAGTCGGCCCGAACAGGAGAGCGTTCCACGGTTCTGTAGGACATCAGGTCTTGGTGGCCGATGAAGCCGCCATGCGCCTTCATATAGTCCACCAGAATGTTGCCGAGCACACCCGTATACAGCGCGGCTTCGCCGGGGCGCGAAATATAGGTGAGCGTTTCGGCATATTCCGATTGCACAACGCGCTCGCCGGCCCGCAGCGGCGTTCCATTGGGAAGATAAATCGCCGATATCGCCTTGTCCTTGCGCATCTCGCTAGCGCCGTCGACGATGCATTCATGCAGATAGGGCGTCGCCGCGAAGCCGCGCGAGGCATGCTTGATCGCGGGCTGCATGACGTCGGCGAGACTCATGGTCCCGAATCTCGCCAGCGTCTCGCACCAGGCCTTGAGCGAGCCGGGCACCGCCACCGCCTTCGGGCCGGTGAGATTTTCATCGTCGAGCGTATCGAACACATCATGCGCCGAACCGGGCCTCGATCGATAGGTGTCGGGCTTCACGGCAAGTGGAACGGTGCTCTGGCCGTCGATGAAGCGGTGGCTGCCGTCGCTAAGCCGGATATGCGCCATGCCGCCGCCGATGATCCCGACCATCATCGGCTCGACCACGGTCAGCGCGAACAGCGTCGCGATCGCGGCGTCAATGGCGTTGCCGCCGGCGGCGAGCATCTCCGCGCCCGCGGCGGACGCCAGCGGATGATTGCTGACAACCATGCCGCGGCTGCCCGATGCCGGCCGTTTCTGACAATCGAATAATGTGCCCGCGCGATCCCGCCAGTTACCGGTCATGGTGCCGTATCGTCCTCCCTTTCTGCGGAACACTCTGTATCACGGTCGTGTCAGTGGCCCCTATCGGTGCGGGACATGCCGGTGTTGCGTTTGCCGCCCAACTATCAGCGATCCCTTCGCAATCATCGATGGCCGGGCGGCAGCCGCAAATGCATCGCGTGCCTGCGCAGGCAGTAATTTCATTTCTGACACTTCGGACACCAGAACGTCGAGCGCCCGTTCTGGGTGAATCGCCGCACGATTCCTTCACATCCGGCGGTCTGGCACTTTTCGCCTTCGCGGTCATAGACCCCGAACGAATGCTGGAAATAGCCGAGTTCGCCGGTGGTCTGGCGGTGATCGCGCAGCGACGAGCCGCCAGCCTTGATGGCCTGATTGAGCACCGCATGGATTGCCGCGACCAGCCGCCGGGCATGGTCGGTCGGCTCGCCCCCGGCAACGCCCTTGCGTTGTCCGGTCTTTGTCGCCAAGGTCGCGGCCAGTCTCCGCGGCGACAGATGCGCACGATACAGCGCTTCGCAGACATAGATGTTGCCGAGCCCCGCGACCACGCGCTGGTCGAGCAGCGCGGCCTTCAGGCTGGTCTTCTTGTTGGCGCAGGAGCGCGCCAGCATCGCTGCGTCGAATTCGTTGCCGAGCGGTTCGGGGCCGAGCCCCCTGAGCAAGGGCTCATGCTCGAGCGCGTTGCGGGCAATGATCTTCATGTAGCCGAAGCGACGCGGATCGTTGAAGACAACGGCCGCGCCCGATGACATGTGGAACACCACATGATCATGGGCGCGGTCCCCGCTGCGCGGATGATGGAATTGGCCCGGTGTCTTCTCGTCCTCCTCCTTGAGGACGCGGAATGAGCCCGACATCCCCAGATGCATCAGCAGCACGTCGCCGGAGGCAAGATCGGCCATCAGGTATTTGGCGCGACGGCCAAGACCGGTCACGGTCTGGCCCGTAAGCCGTGTCACAAAATCCTTCTGAAACGGAAACCGCAGGTCCTTGCGCCGGGTTTCGGCTTTCACGATTTTGGATCCCTCCATCACCGGTTGCAGGCCACGGCGGACGGTCTCGACTTCGGGCAATTCGGGCATGGATCGGCGTTCACCTTGTGATGTTGACGTGATAGCGACATTGCGGCGGGGGCGCTATGGTCGGCCGCTGCACGTTTGAGGGCGCAAAGACATGAATCAGCCGGACCCAACCACCCATTTCGGCTTCAGGGACGTCCCATTGGGGGACAAGCAGACGCTGGTGAACGGCGTGTTTCGCAGCGTGGCGCAGCGTTACGACCTGATGAACGATCTGATGTCGGCGGGGCTGCACCGCGTCTGGAAAGATCTGATGATCAACGCGCTCAATCCGCCGCGCGGCGATACGCCGTTTGCGCTGCTGGATGTTGCCGGCGGCACCGGCGACATCGCGTTCCGCGCCGCCAAGGCGGCGGGCCTGGGTTTTCAGGCCACCGTCTGCGACATCAATTCCGATATGCTTCAAGTCGGCCGCGAGCGCGCGGCGGCGCGCCATCTCGACGACCGGGTGTCGTTCGTCGAGGGCAATGCCGAGGCGCTGGCTTTCCCCGACCGCCGTTTCGACGCCTACACCATTGCGTTCGGCATCCGCAACGTGCCGCGGATCGATCTTGCTTTGAGCGAAGCGTATCGCGTGCTGAAGCCAGGCTCGAGATTTCTGTGCCTGGAATTTTCCACCGTCGACGTGCCCGGGCTCGACCGGATTTACGATCTGTTTTCGTTCAAGGTGATACCGCCGCTCGGCCGCGCGGTGACCGGAGACGCCGAATCGTATCAATATCTCGTCGAATCGATTCGGAAATTTCCCAGGCCCGGCGCCTTTGCCGAGATGATCCGCGCCGCCGGCTTTTCCCGCGTCAACTGGCAGAGCTTTTCGGGCGGCATCGTGGCGCTGCATTCAGGCTGGCGTTTGTGATTTCTGCCCTGACCCACATCGCGCGGCTCGCCCGCGCCGGTTTCGTGTTCGCGCGCGAAGGCGTGTTCGGCGTCGTCGATCCGAGTCTGGTGCCGCCGCCCGGGCAACTCGCGCTCCGACTCGCGCGGATCATCGAGCGCCCCGGCGCCAAATCCGGCCCGCGGCTGTCGCGCGCGCTGACCCGGCTCGGGCCCGCCTATCTCAAGCTCGGACAATTTCTCGCCACGCGGCCCGACGTGGTCGGCGTCGTCATGGCGCGCGATCTGGAAAGCCTGCAGGACCGGCTGCCGCCGTTTTCACAAGACGAAGCCGAGGCCGTGATCGCGCAGTCGCTGGAACGCCCGGTGGCAGAGGCATTTGTGAGCCTGGGTCCGGCGGTCGCCGCCGCCTCGATCGCCCAGGTGCATCGTGGTGAAACCGAGCGCGATGGCGTGCGCAAATCGGTCGCGGTGAAGGTGCTGAGGCCCAATGTCGGCGCGCGTTTCCGCCGCGACCTCGGCGATTTCTTCTTTGTCGCGTACAATGCTGAAACCTATTCGGCGGAGGCGCGGCGGCTGCGGCTGGTCGAAGTCATCAACACGATGTCGCGCTCGGTGGCGATGGAGATGGATCTGCGGCTGGAGGCCGCCGCGCTGTCGGAGATGGCGGAGAATACCCGCGACGATCCGGATTTTCGCGTGCCCGCCGTCGACTGGGATCGCACCACTCATAATGTGCTGACGATGGAATGGATCGACGGCATCGCGCTGAGCGACCATGCACGGCTTGAGCAGTCGCAAGTTGATTTGCCCGAGCTCGGCCGCAAGGTGATCCAGAGTTTCCTGCGCCACGCGTTGCGCGACGGCTTCTTTCATGCCGACATGCACCCCGGCAATCTGTTTCTCGACGATTCCGGCCGCCTGGTCGCGGTCGATTTCGGCATCATGGGCCGACTCGGCTCGAAGGAACGGCGCTTCCTGGCCGAAATTCTGCTGGGCTTCATCACCCGCGACTATCGCCGTGTCGCCGAAGTGCATTTCGAGGCCGGCTATGTGCCGGGCCATCACTCGGTGGAGAATTTTGCGCAGGCGATCCGCGCCATCGGCGAGCCGATCCACAACCGCACCGCCGAGGAAATTTCGATGGCGAAGCTGTTGACGCTGCTGCTCGAGGTTACCGGCCTGTTCGACATGCGGACCCGCCCCGAACTGATCCTGCTGCAGAAGACCATGGTGGTGGTCGAAGGCGTCGCGCGCAGCTTCGATCCGAAACTCGATATCTGGAAGATTGCCGATCCCGTGGTTCGCGAATGGATCGCGCGCAATCTCGGTCCCGTGGGACGCATTCAGGGGGCGATGACCGGCGCCGGCGAGCTGGGCCGGGTGATGGCGGGCCTGCCGGCGATCGCGGCGCGTTCCGTGGCCGTGCTGGAGCAGCTGGAGACCATGACCCGGGAAGGGCTGACCCTGTCGCCCGAGACAATCGCCGCGATGGGCCGGACCGAAGGCCGCAAAAGCCGCTGGCGGACCATTGCGCTCTGGATCATCGCGGCGACCTTCATCGGGATTCTGATGGCCATCAAGCAGATGTGATTGCACTGCTTTCATGCCATGCTAGCATTGCTGTCGCAATAGAGATTCCCAATGGCCAGCCTAACCATCCGAAAACTCGACGACGCCATCCGGGACGAGCTGCGCCTGCGCGCGGCCCGCAACGGCCGCTCGGTCGAGGACGAGGTGCGGGTGATCCTGCGCGACGCCTCGCAGAATCAGCCCTTGCTCACGGCAGCCGGCTCTCAAACCGTTCCCCAGGGCGACGTGGCGCGCCCGCGCGCTGCTCGCGACGCAGGCAACCTTCGCCGCGTCACCCTGATCATCGGCGGCGGTATCGCCGCCTACAAGGCGCTGGACCTGATCCGGCGGCTGAAGGAACGACATATCCACGTCCGCTGCGTGCTGACCAGGGCTGCGCAGCAGTTCGTCACCCCGCTTGCGGCCAGCGCGCTGTCGAACGAGCGCGCCTACACCGATCTGTTCGATCCGGAGAGCGAGTTCGATGCCGGCCACATCCGTCTGGCGCGCGACTGCGACCTGATCGTGGTGGCGCCGGCGACCGCGGACCTGATGGCGAAGATGGCGAACGGTCACGCCGACGATCTCGCCAGTGCCATTTTGCTCGCGGCCAACCGGCCGATCCTGCTGGCACCGGCGATGAATCCTTTAATGTGGAACAACGCCGCAACCCGCCGCAATGCTGCGCAGCTCAAACGCGACGGCGTCGGCATGATCGGACCCAATGCCGGCGAAATGGCCGAAGCCGGCGAGGCCGGTGTCGGCCGGATGGCGGAGCCCTTGGAAGTAGCTGCCGCCGCGGAGCGCTTTCTGCGCCCCTCCCAACCGAAACCGCTTGCCGGCAAGCGCATCCTCATTACGGCAGGGCCGACGCACGAGCCGATCGATCCGGTGCGCTACATCGCCAACCGCTCCTCCGGCAAACAGGGTTTTGCCATTGCCGCCGCGGCACAGGCGGCGGGCGCGGACGCTACTTTGATCTCGGGCCCGGTCGACCTCGATGATCCCGCCGGGGTCACGGTGAAACATGTGGAATCCGCGCGCGAGATGCTGCACCAGGTGGAAGCCGCGCTTCCGGCGGACATCGCGATCTTCGCCGCCGCCGTCGCCGACTGGCGCGTTGCCAACGAGGGTGAGCAGAAACTGAAAAAAACGGCGGCCGGCATGCCGCCGCTGCAACTGGTGGAAAATCCCGACATCCTGGCGACGATTTCGAAATTGCCGGATAAGCGGCCGGGACTGGTAATCGGATTCGCCGCCGAGACGGAAAACCTGATCGACAACGCCAAGGCCAAACTCGCGCGCAAAGGCTGCGACTGGATCGTCGCCAATGATGTCTCGCCGGCGACGGGCGTGATGGGTGGTGACCGCAACACCGTCCACCTGCTGACCCGTGATGGCGCCGGCATCCATGTCGACTCCTGGCCGGCGATGACCAAGGAAGACGTCGCCACCGCCCTGGTGGGGCGGATCGTAAAGACTTTGACTGTGGAGAAAACCTCGTGAGCGTCACCGTCCAGGTCGAGATCCGGCAATTGCCGCACGGCGAGGGCCTGGCGCTGCCGGCCTACCAGAGCGCGCACGCCGCCGGGCTCGATCTGCTGGCCGCGGTACCGGAAGATGCGCCCATGATCCTCGCCCCGGGGAAGCACGCGCTGGTGCCGACCGGGCTGACGATCGCGCTGCCTGCGGGCTACGAGGCGCAGGTCCGGCCGCGTTCCGGGCTCGCCGCGAAACACGGCGTCACCGTATTGAATGCGCCTGGCACGGTTGACGCGGATTACCGCGGCGAGATCGGTGTGCTCCTCATCAACCACGGCGACGCGTCGTTTCCGATCCGGCGCGGCGAGCGCATCGCGCAGATGGTGATAGCGTCCGTGGCCCGCGCGGAACTCGTTCTCGCGGTGTCGCTTTCCGCCACCGACCGCGGCAGTGGCGGCTTCGGTTCCACCGGGCGCTGATTTCGATCAAGCCGCGGATGAATCTTCATAAAAGTCGCGCCGCCGGGGGGTTGGCACCGCATTTTTTTGCCCCGAGATTCGCGTTCACGGTCTGGACTCTTACCCCTCGACTCCGGTTGGGGATATTGTCACTCGATTCGCGAACGGCGAGATCAGGCGCCGGGCGTATAGTCGTGTGGTTTGGGGCGAACTATGTCGGGCGTAATCGTGGCGATGCGTCGGACCCTGCTGTCGTGCACATCACTGGCACGTAACGGCCTGACCGGGCTTGGCATCGCCGCACTGCTGTCGACCACGCCCGCTCATGCCGGCGATTTGCCGCTGCTGCAGGCGATTTCGGGCTACCTCAACCTCAATCGTCAGGAATTCGCGGTGCTGACCACGGCACTGGCATTGCTCGGCTTTACGGTGGTGGCTGCGATCCTTTTGATGCGCACGCGGGTCGGCGCGGCCAAGAACGAGGCCCGGCTGCGCGCCGATATCGGGGAACTGCAGGTCCAGGCCGACCGGTTCCGGGCGCTGCTGTTCGCCGAGCCGCAGATTCTGATCTCGTGGGCGGCAGGCGATAATCGCCCCCAGATCAGCGGCGACACCTCGCTGCTGATGTCGCAGGATTCCCCGCAGCGCGTTCTGGCCTTCGGAACCTGGCTGCCGCCGGAACCGGCGCTGCAGATGGATCACGCCGTCGACGCCCTGCGCGAGGCCGGCGAGGGTTTTCTGCTCAATCTGACGACATCGACCGGACGTTCCATCGAGGCCATGGGCCGCGCCATCGGCGGCCAGGCCATCGTCCGGATTCGCGAGCTCGGCGGATTGCGCCGGGAACTCGCCGAGACCAACCTGCGGCACAAGGCGCTGTTGGAAGAAACCGAGATGTTGCGCGGTTTCGCCGCCGCCGCGCCGTGGCCGATCTGGGCCAAGCGCGCCAAAGGCGGGCTCAGCTATGCCAACGCCGCCTATGCGCGGGCGACCGAAGCCGTCAGCGTCGCGGATGCGATCGATCGCGGCCTTGAACTGCTCGACAGCGGCGCCCGCGGCGATATGGACCGCGCGTTGAACGGCGCTACGGCTTTCACCGCGCGGCTGCCGATCGTGGTCGGCGGCGAGCGCCGCATCTACGATGTGCATGCGACCAATCTCGATGGCAACGGGAGCGTCGGCATCGCCATCGACGCCAGCGAAGCCACCGCGCTGCGCGCGGCGCTGGTGCGGATGGCGGAGGCGCATCGCCGCACGCTCGATCAACTGTCGTCCGGGGTCGCCGTGTTCGACGGCCAGCGGCGCCTTGCGTTCTACAACGATTCCTATCGCCGGCTGTGGGACCTCGACCGCGCGTTCCTCGACAGCAATCCCGATGATTCGAGCGTGCTCGATCGGCTGCGCGCCGCCCGCAAACTCCCCGAACAGCCGGATTTCCGGGCCTGGAAGGTCAAGCTGCACGAGGCCTATCGCGCGGTCGATCCCCAAAAGGACACCTGGTATCTGCCCGATGGCCGCGCGGTCAGCGTCGTCACCACGCCCAATCCGGAAGGCGGCGTCACCTATCTGTTCGACGACGTGACCGAAAGCCTGGAACTGGCGCGGCGCTTTGACGGCCTGATCCGGGTCCAGCGTGAAACGCTCGATAATCTCGCCGAGGCCGTCGCGGTGTTCGGCAGCAATGGCCGCGCGCAACTCTTCAATCCGGCTTTCGCGAAAATGTGGAAGCTGTCGGCGGAGGCGATGCAGGAACAGCCGCATATCGAGACCGTGGAGGCCTGGTGCAGGCCGCTGTTCGATGACGCCGGCACATGGCGGACGCTCCGCGAAGCGATTACGGCGATCGAAAACCGGGTTGAGGTGCCGCTGAAGCTCGAGCGCAAGGACGGCAGCGTGCTGGACTGCATGACCATGCCGCTGCCCGACGGCGCCACCATGCTGACATTCCAGGACATTACGGATACCGAGAACGTCGAGCGGGCGCTGCGCGAGCGCAACGAGGCGCTGGAGACCGCGGACCAGATGAAGGTCGATTTCGTCCATCACGTGTCCTACGAACTGCGTTCGCCGCTGACCACCATCATCGGCTTTGCGCACTTCCTGAGCGACCCCGTCACCGGCCCGCTGATGCCGAAGCAGGCCGAATATCTCGGCTACATCACCGCCTCGACCAACGCGCTGCTCGCCATCATCAACAACATCCTCGATCTCGCCACCATCGACGCCGGCGCGATGTCGCTCAATCTCGGCTCGATCGATATCCGCAAGACCATCGAGGCCGCGGCCGAGGGCATCCAGGACCGGCTCGCGACCGACCGCATCGAACTCAAGGTCGACGTCGACCCGAACATCGGGAGCTTTGTCGGCGACGAACGTCGCGTGGTGCAGGTGCTGTATAACCTGCTTGCCAACGCCGTCGGATTTTCGCCTCAGGATTCGACCGTCGGCCTGAGCGCCACGCGAACCGAGCACAACGTCATTTTCACGGTGACCGATTCCGGTCCGGGCATTCCGCCCGACGTCAAGGACAAGGTGTTCGACTGGTTCGAGAGTCATTCCAACGGATCGCGGCATCGCGGCGCCGGCCTCGGGCTGTCGCTGGTGCGCTCCTTTGTCGAACTGCACGGAGGCAAGGTGCGCGTCGATTCGATCGTCGGCAAAGGCACGACCGTCACGTGCGACTTTCCGACCGATCAGGCCGCGCATCGCAACGCCGCGGAATGACGGCTCCCACCACATTCTCGGTTGCGCTGGCGAACGAGACGGCCACCGCGCATCTGATGGCCGATCTGGCGCTGCTGATCGGCCCCGGCGATGTCATCACGCTTTCGGGCGACCTCGGTGCCGGCAAGACCGCCGCGGCACGGGCGATGATCCGCTATCTCGCCGGTGACGACGCCGTCGAGGTTCCAAGCCCGACCTTCACGCTGGCGCAGACCTACGATCTGCCGCCGTTTCCGCTGATTCATGCCGATCTCTACCGCGTCAACGATCCCCTCGAACTGGAAGAGCTCGGCCTGTCGCCCTTGCCGGAGGGCACGGTGGCGCTGATCGAATGGCCGGAGCGCGCGCCATCGGCGCTTCCCGCCGACCGCATCGATATCGCGCTCAGTCACCGTTCGGCGCTGGGATCCACCGCGCGCGCCGCTGAAATCACCGGCTATGGCAAAGCGGGCGCGCAAGTCGCGAGGCTGAAGGCGCTGCGGCAGTTTCTCGACGGCGCCGGCTATACCGACGCCAGGCGCCAGCGCATGGCCGGCGATGCGTCGACGCGCTCCTATGCGCGGCTTGTCCGCGACGACGGCGTGGTCATCCTGATGAACTCGCCGCGGCGGCCCGACGGACCGGCGATCTATGACGGCAGGTCGTACAGCGCGGCGGTGCACCTTGCCGAGGACGTCAAGCCGTTCGTCGCCATCGCCGGCGGCCTGCGCGAGCGCGGCTTCTCGGCGCCGGCCATTCGTCACGCCGATCTCGACACGGGATTCCTGATCACCGAGGATTTTGGCAGCGCGGGTTTTGTCGAGGGCGATCCAGCCCGACCGATCGCGGAGCGGTACGAGGCCGCGACCGACTTGCTGGCCGCGCTGCATCGCGAAGCCCTGCCCGAGATTCTCCCGCTGGCGCCGCAGCTCAGCTACGCCATCCCCACCTTCGACACCGAGGCGCTGCTGGTCGAGGTCGGATTGATGCTGGAATGGTATCTGCCGGACCGCGGGGCGGAGCCGACCGGCGACCTGCGCGCCGAATTCGTCGCGATGTGGCGCGATTTGTTGAGCAAACCCGTCTCCAGCGCCAGGACCTGGCTGCTGCGGGATTTTCACTCCCCCAACCTGATCTGGCTCGAGCAGCGGCCCGGGATCGCGAAAGTGGGCGTGATCGACTTCCAGGACGCCGTGCTGGGTCCCGCCGCCTACGATCTGGTGTCGCTGTTGCAGGACGCGCGCCTCGATGTGCCCGAAGCGCTCGAGCTTGCGCTGCTGACGCGCTATATCAAGGCGCGGCGCGCGTCCGACGATAAGTTCGACCCGGTCGGTTTCGCCGAGCTGTACGCCATCATGTCGGCACAACGTAACACGCGGCTGCTCGGTACCTTTGCGCGGCTCAACCGGCGTGACGGCAAGCCGCAATATCTGCGCCACCAGCCCAGAATCTGGACCTATCTCACCCGATCGCTGGCTCACCCCGCGCTGGCGCGCGCCCGGGAGTGGTATTCCGCCCACGTGCCCGCGCCGGTTCCCTGATTTACGGGTTGTTAGCCACCCTGCCTTAATCTGCCGCAAATCCTGCCCGGCGCGGGCGGCGGCTTTGAGGGCTGGAGCGAATTTATGGTGTCGGAACGGCGCAAGGGCGAGCGCGTCACGTTCGAGCGCGGGATTCCCGCGCATATGATGGGCATCGACGGCACCTGGCGGCGCGAATGCCTCATGGAAGACATTTCGGAGACCGGTGCCAAACTCACCATCGAGGGCTCGGTCGAAGGGCTGCAACTCAAGGAATTCTTCCTGCTGCTGTCGTCCACGGGTCTCGCCTATCGGCGCTGCGAGCTGTCCTGGGTCAATGGCGATCAGATCGGCGTCAATTTCCTTAAAACCGGCGACAAGAAAAAAAGGTCGGCGAGGCGCGGTGCGCCGCAGGCCGCGGAAGTCTGAACGCGCCGTCGCACAATCGTCACGGGCTGCGGCTATGGCGTCCGCGGTCGATGCGCCCTGCAAATCACCGTGATATGATTCGCGCCAGCCTGAATCCAGTTCGAGAAATTTCCGAAGATGTCCGTCAAGCCCAACAAAGCCATGGTCCTCGCCGCCGGTCTCGGCGTGCGCATGCGTCCCCTGACGGACCATCTGCCGAAGCCGCTGGTGCGCGTGGCGGGCCGCGCGCTGCTCGATCATGTGCTCGACAAGCTTCGCGACGCCGGCGTCAGCGAAGCCGTCGTCAACGTGCACTATCTGCCCGACCAGATCATCGATCACGTCGCCGCCCGCGCGCGGCCGCGCGTGATCATCTCCGATGAGCGCGACGAGGTGCTCGGCACCGGCGGCGGCGTCGTCAAGGCGCTGCCCCTGCTCGGGCCTGCACCGTTCTTCCTCGTCAATGCCGACACCATGTGGATCGACGGCGTGCGGCCCAATCTGGCGCGGCTGGCCGAAACCTTCGATCCCGCGCGCATGGATATCCTGCTGCTGATGGCGCCGACCACCAGCAGCATCGGCTATGGCGGGCGCGGCGACTACGCCATGCTGCCCGATGGCGCGCTGCGCAAGCGGAGGGAACATCAGGTGGTCCCGTTCGTCTATGCCGGCGCTGCGATCATGTCGCCGTCGCTGTTCGCCGACGCCCCGTCGGGCGAATTTTCGCTGACCAAAATGTTCGATCGCGCCAACGAGCAGGAACGGCTGTTCGGCCTGCGGCTCGACGGCGTGTGGATGCATGTCGGAACCCCCGACGCGGTTCACGCCGCGGAAGAGGCCTTTCTTCAAAGCGTGGCGTAGCCTGGTCGTAGGGCGGGCACGGCTCAAAGAGCGCCCTTGCGCAGCCTACGAATTGCTCCCTTTGATCGCGGAGCAAAGCGACGACCCGATTCCTCCGAAGTGAAGCGTCCCTGTGCCGGCATCGGCGGTGAGCTCCCTCTCCCCTTGCGGGAGAGGGTTGGGGTGAGGGGTTCAGGTCTATCGATGGACCGTAACCCCTCACCCGGATCGCATCTGACGATGCGATCCGACCTCTCCCGCAAGGGGAGAGGTGAAGAGCGCCGGGCGCGGCACCGTCCATATCGGATTCAAATTTTCAACAGCCAAGGTGCAAGTGTTGTAAGATTGTCATTGCGAGCGGATCCAGACACACCTTCGCATTCTCGCGACGCGATGCGCCCGAGGTTTGCAAGAAATCGCCGCCCCGGAAATGAGAGGGCGTGGGGAATGCCGGATGCCCGATGCACCCGCAGCCTCGTGTGCGCATATTGGTAGCAAGTATGCACACGAGTATTCACAGCGAGCCACCGGAATCACCCGGCATTCCCGCACGCAATGGTTTTACGGCTTATTTCGTGATCTCCCCGGCGATCGGCTTTCTTGTCACCGTCGCCTTGCGGAAGATGGCGCGTGCGCCCGGTTGGGCGTAAGCACCTCCGCAAGACTTGACGCCGGCGTCGAGGCGTCAGGACCACACGATTTCACCGTCCGCATCAGCGCCGTTCGTCAGCATGCCGTTGATCGCTCACGAGCCGAAGCCCGCCCTGCATCACGTGTCACGCCTAACGCTGCCGCGTCCACCGCATCCCGCCCCAACGTTCGTGACGATGGCCAACGCCCCTCTCTCGGGACGGGATGGCGACAAATATAAAGTGATTTGGGTCTTCGGAAAACCAGAATATTTTTTCAAAGGGGGCTGGACAGGTTTTCGCGACGGAAGCCCGACGGGCAAATCACTTCCTATCAAGCCCGCGGGGCTCGGCCGGAATAGGGCAGGTCGCAACTCTTCACGAGGTTCGCCAAAAATCCACCACTTCTCTTTATATGACTCGCGGTTGTTCCAATCGCGGCCGATAAATTCTTGCTCACCTTTGCTATTGATTGCTATTTTCTCTTTCACCTCTAATTTTACATGTTGGTAGACCTCTGGAAATTGCCTTCTCACTTCATCTTCTCGCAATCCAAACAAATCGATGACCAAAACGCCTCGAGGCCGTGAGGTCAGATCGCGTCCATGGCGATATTCCCGAAGGTGCTTTTCGAGGCCCGGTCGCTTGCCAAGGCCTAAATGTTCCGCCTCCAGTCGCGAGACAATGAAGCCGGCGCCGTGCAGTTTCACGCCCGGCGAGCTCACGCCTTCGTTGGCTTCGAGCGCCTTAGCGGCAGTGACGTCAACGCCAATTGTTAAGTCGGAGTCCCACGTCAGCACGGCGTTCTTGACCTGAATGTTCCTGAATGCACGCAGAATCGGCTCTTCAGGCGCCGCACCCTTGGTGCGGAAATGCCACTGCAGATAGCCGATCCACAGCACCAGCTCCGCGATTGCCGCCGCGCGCGGATTGATCTCAAGCCCGAGGAATTGATGCGGATCGACGCTGTGAGAGCCGAGCCCGCGCAGGGCTTCCTGGCCTCCGAGATCGAGCAGTGCTTCCAGCACCTCGCCTTCCAAGCGCTTCATCAATTCCAATGAGACGTAGAGGAAATTTCCGGTGCCACAGGCGGGATCGAGCACCCGTGTCTCGCACAGTTTTTCGTGAAAGACCCGTACTTCAGCTGCCGCGCCCTTGAGATCGCCGGAAGCGCGTTTGGTTTCCGCCGTGGCCTGCACATTGCGCCAATCCTCGCGCAACGGTTCGATGACGGTCGCGACCACCAGCCTTTCGACATAGGCGCGGGGCGTATAATGCGCGCCGAGCCGGTCACGCTCTTCGGGATCGAGCGCCTGTTCGAGCAGCGTTCCGAAGATCGACGGATCGACCTCTTTCCATGTGTAACTGGCGGCCTGTCGCAATTCGCCAATCTCCTCGCGGCCAAGCGGCAGCGCGGCACGATTTCGGAAGAACTCGCCGTTAAATTTCTTCACCTTGGTTTTCAGCACGTGCGCCCATGTGCCCAGGTCCATCGCCTCCCAGAGTTGCCCCACGTCATGCGTGAAGGCATCCGGGTTCTTCTCGCATTCCTCCAGGACTTCCTTGAAGGATTTTTCAGGCAGCAGCCCGACATCCTCCGCGAACATCGTGAACAGGCAGCGCATCAGGAACATCGCGACGTCCTGCGCGGGGTAGTTCTTCTTCTCCAGCGCGAGGGAGACTTGCGCAAGCCGCTTGGCGATGTCGCGCGTGACCTTCGCCGATTGTTGCGCCGGATCGAGCGATGCCGGGTCGAGCCAGATTTTCCGGAGCCGGTCGCGGACGTCCTCGTTGCGCAGGTCTTCGAGATAGATGCGGAAGGTCTGGCGGTCCGGAAACTGGGTGTAGTTCTTGCCCTGCCCGGAAAAATCGGCATAGACCTCGATGCAGTGCCCGACATCGCAGATGAGGATGAACGGCGGCCAGCCGTGGGACGTCGGCAGGGCGCGGGCGTATTCTTCCGCCTGCCGCTTGGCGTTGAGCATCAGCACGTCCCAGGCGCGATCCGCGCCGCGGCGGCCGCGCGAATCCTCAGGGATTTCGGCGGTGAACAGGTCGTTCTGGCCCGGAATTTTCTTACTGCCCTTCAGGCGGCTCTGCTTGGCTTCAAGGACAAAACTGTTCTTCTTGTAAAGGTCGATCCGCCCCTGCGAGTCGCCCTCGTCCCTGTGCTTCCTGACGGCCCGTTCGAACACGTAATCGTTATGTTCATGGGTGGCGTCGGCCGGGTCGGGCGGTGGCAATCCGAGCAACGCGATCAGTTCATTGAGGAACGAGACGTAATTCGCCCGTTCCTGGCCGCCCTCGCGGCCCTGCCAGCGCCGGATAAAGGCTTCTACGGCTTCGGTGTTTTTGGCTTCCCCCATGGCCGCAACCTAGCGGGAGGATGGGGTATGAGACAACCCTATGCCGCTCAGTGGTCGGTCGCATTACGCTGCCGTCTCGCCCGGCGCACCCACGTCTTATCGGGGCCAAGCAAGCAAGACGTGGATGGCCGGGTCAAGCCCGGCCATGACGAGATTGGGATCGGGTGGCCGCGATGACGCCCATGAAATCGGCGCTATTATCCTCCACCTGCGACCACAGCGCGATCTCCTCGAAGGCAAATGGCATGAGCACTTTGGAAATTGATGTCGGCGAACTCAGGCCGGTTTCGGTTGCCTTCACCGCCGACGAGTTGGTGGTGACGCTGGCGGATGGCCGCCGGATCGCGACGCCACTCAAATGGTATCCGCGGCTGCGGGACGCCAGTGCAGCGGCGCGCGGGCGGTTCGAGCTGATGCCGATGGGGATTCACTGGCCCGAACTCGACGAGGACCTCGGCATTGCCGGGATGCTGCAGGGTCGGCCGGCCGCCTAACGTGGCGGTGAACCAACGCAGGCCTCTCGCCTCCGGTGGACATGGGTCCCGGCTCGGTGGCCGGGACGACGGTGGAGAGGTGTTTGCTCACAATTCGAAGAGCAGTTGCCCTTTTCGTCATGGCCGGGCCAAAGCGCGAAGCGCGTCTTCGCGTAGATGTCCCGGCTATCCACGTCTTTCTTGCCTCAGTGAAGTCAAGACGTGGATGCCCGGCACAAGGCCGGGCATGACGAACTCTCCCCGTCATTCCGGGGCGCGCTAGCGAACCCGGAATCTCGAGATTCCGGGTTCGACGCTTTCGCGTCGCCCCGGAATGACGGTGGTGCCCCTCCCTCCACATTGCTGCCCGTGCCATGGTGCATCCTGACCTGCGAATCAGGAAGCCGATGCGCGTTTTCAGTGTTCCTCTCTCCGTGCCGTTTCTGCGCACCGTCGTTGCCGCGCTGGTCGATGGCCGGCTGGTCGATGGTTTTGAGGCCCGCGCGCAGCCCGAGCGGCTGGCGCGCGTGACGCTGTATGTGCCGACCCGCCGCGCCGGACGCATGGCGCGGGAGATCTTTCTCGACGAGTTGAAATCCGACGCCGTGCTGTTGCCGCGCATCGTCGCGCTCGGCGATATCGACGAAGACGAACTGGCGTTTGCCGAAGAGGCCGAACACTATGGCGGCACGGCGCCGCTGGAGATTCCGCCTGATCTCGCCGAACTGGACCGCCGGCTGACGCTGGCGAAATTGGTGGGGATGTGGGCGAAGGGTCCGGTATTGGCGCCGCTGGTCGTCGGCGGCCCGGCCTCGACCCTTGCACTGGCCAGCGATCTGGCGCGGCTGATGGACGACATGGTGACGCGGGGCGTCGGCTGGGACGCGCTGGACGGCCTGGTGCCGGATCAGCTCGACCAGTATTGGCAGCACTCGCTCGAGTTCCTGCAGATCGCGCGGCGGGCGTGGCCGGCTCACCTCGAGGAAATCGGCAGGATCGAGCCGGCGGCGCGGCGCGACCTCCTGATCGCCGCCGAGGCCAAACGCCTGACCGCGCATCATGACGGCCCGGTGATCGCGGCGGGTTCGACCGGTTCGATGCCGGCGACGGCGAAATTTCTCAACGCCGTCGCCGCGCTGCCGCAAGGCGCGGTGGTGCTGCCGGGGCTCGATACCGATCTCGACGACGAAGCGTGGCAATTGATCGGCGGCATAAGGGACGCACGCGGCAAGTTCAGCACGCATCCATCGTCCAACCACCCGCAATTTGCGATGCACGCGCTACTGGATCAATTCGGCATCAAGCGTGGCGACGTCGAAATCCTGGGCGAGCCGGCGCCGCACGGGCGCGACGTGCTGGTCTCCGAAGCGATGCGGCCTTCCAATGCGACCGCGCAATGGCACCGGCGGCTGGCCGAGTCTGAAATCGTCGAGAAGATTTCAGGCGGCATGACCAACCTCGCCGTGATCGAAGCCGCCAATCCCGAGATGGAGGCGCTGGCGATCGCGGTGGCGATGCGCGAGGCGCGGCATCTGAACAAATCGGCGGCGCTGGTGACACCGGATCGCGCGCTGGCACGGCGGGTGATGGCGGCGCTCGGCCGCTGGAATCTCGCCTTCGACGATTCCGGTGGCGACGCGCTGATGGAAACATCCGCCGGCGTTTTCGCCCGGCTCACAGCCGAGGCGGCGGCCAGGCAGCTGGAGCCGCCGACGCTGCTGGCGCTGCTGAAACATCCGCTGTGCCGGCTCGGCGCCGCGCCGGGCGCATTGAACGATGCGGTTGCAACGCTCGAACTAGCGCTGTTGCGCGGCACCCGGCCGCAGCCGGGAAGCGGCGGGCTGGCGCGCGACTTTGCGCGCTTTCGTGCCGAACTTGCCAAACTCAGGCGCGGCGAGACATCGTCGCTGCACGCCGCGGAGCCGAGAACCCGGCTAGGAGATGCCGCGCTCGATCGGGCCGGCCAGTTGATTTCGGCATTGCAGGCCGCGCTTTCACCGCTCGAAGGTCTCGGCGCCTCAAGACCGTATGATTTCGCCGATCTGGCAAAACGCCATCGCGACGTCCTGGTCGCGCTGGCGGGCGACGAGCATGGTGTCGCGCATGTCTTCGAGGATCCCCAGGGCTCCGCGCTGGCATCCGCGTTCGACGATCTCCCGGGCGGGCAAGCCGAGAGCGGGCTGACGGTTCAACTCGGCGACTATGCGGAAGTGTTCCAGACCGCGTTCGGCGACCGCACGGTGCGGCGGCCGGAGACAGCCAACGTTCATTTAAAAATCTATGGCCCGCTGGAAGCGCGGCTGACGCAAACCGACCGCGTCATTGTCGGCGGGCTGGTCGAAGGCGTCTGGCCGCCGGCGCCGCGGATCGATCCGTGGCTGAGCCGGCCGATGCGGCACGAGCTCGGCCTCGATCTGCCGGAACGGCGGATCGGCCTCTCCGCGCACGACTTCGCGCAACTGCTCGGCGCCGACGAGGTGATCCTCAGCCACGCCGCCAAAGTCGGCGGCGCGCCGGCGGTGGCCTCGCGATTCCTGCACCGGCTGGAGGCGGTCGCGGGCGAGGAGCGCTGGAACGCCGCCAGGGCGGCGGGCGAAAAATATGTCCGCTTCGCCAGCGAACTCGACCGGCCCGAGAAGGTCAAGCCGATCGACCAGCCCGCGCCGAAGCCGCCGCGCGCGACGCGGCCGCTGAAACTGTCGGTGACCGCGATCGAGGACTGGCTGCGCGATCCCTATACGATCTACGCGAAATACATCTTGAAACTGGCGCCGCTCGATCCCGTCGACATGCCGCTGTCGGCCGCCGATCGCGGTTCGGCGATCCACGACGCGCTCGGCGAGTTCACGCAGACCTTCGCCGCCGCGCTGCCCGATGATCCCGTGCGCGCCTTGCGCGGGATCGGCGAAACATATTTCGCTCCGCTGATGGAGCGGCCGGAGGCGCGGGCGCTGTGGTGGCCGCGATTCCAGCGCATTGCCGTTTGGTTCGCGGATTGGGAAATCGCCCGGCGCGGCGATGTCGGCAGCATCGCCGCCGAAATCCGGGGCGAGATCCCTGTTCGACTCGACAACGAGCGCACTTTTATTTTGTCGGCGCGTGCCGACCGGATCGAACGCCGCCGCGACGGTACGTTTGCGATTCTCGACTACAAGACCGGGCAGCCGCCGACCGGCAAGCAGGTGCGCATGGGGCTGTCGCCGCAGCTGACGCTGGAAGCCGCGATCCTGCGCGAAGGCGGCTTTGAAGGGATTGCGGCGGATAGCTCGGTCAGCGAACTCACTTACGTGCGGCTCAGCGGCAACAATCCGCCGGGCGAGCAAAAACGCCTGGAGCTGAAGATCAACAAAAGCGATACGCCGCAGCCGCCCGACGAGGCGGCCGACGAGGCCCTACGCAAGCTCGAAGCGCTGATCCGCGCCTTCGAGAACGAGGACCAGGCCTATACCTCGCTCAATCTGTCGATGTGGTCGAACCGCTACGGCAGCTACGACGATCTCGCCCGCATCAAGGAATGGTCCGCCGCCGGCGGCCTGGGAATCGAAGAATGGTAACCGCGCCGCGCCCGATTCCCGACGCCGTGCGCGCCACCCAGGCGCGCGCATCGGATCCGACGTCGTCGGCATTCGTCTCGGCCAATGCCGGTTCGGGCAAGACCCACGTGCTGGTGCAGCGGGTGATCCGGCTGCTGCTCGACAACGTGCCGCCGGAGAAAATTCTCTGCATCACCTTCACCAAGGCCGCCGCCGCCAACATGGCGGAACGGGTGTTCACCACGCTCGGCCATTGGGTCACGCTCGACGATGCCGCGCTCGACGCCGCGATCCGCGACGCGGGCATCGCCCGCCCCGATGCCAAACTGCGCCTGCGCGCCCGCGAACTGTTCGCCTGCGCGCTGGAAACGCCGGGCGGCCTGAAAGTGCAGACCATCCACGCGCTCTGCACCCGGCTGCTGCAGCAATTTCCGTTCGAGGCCAACGTGCCGGCGCGTTTTGCGGTGCTCGACGACCGCGACCAGAACGAGATGATGGAGCGCGCCAATCTCAAGGTGCTGCTCGAGGCCGCCGGCGCTCCCGACAGCGCGACCGGCCGGGCGCTCAATATCGCGATGGCGAGCGCCGCCGACGTCACCTTCAAGGATGTGGTGCGCGAGGCCTGTCTCAGCCGCGATCACTTCATGGCATGGACCGACGATGCGGGGAGTGCCGATGCCGCGGCGGGGCAGATGTCGGCCGCGCTCGGCGTCGACGCCGATGAGCGCATCGAAGCCGTCGAGCGCGCGATCGTCGACGGGCCAAATCTGCCGCGTTCGCGGTGGAGAGAACTAGCTGACATCCTCGACACCGGCAGCAAGACCGAACAGGGCCATGCGGACCGGCTTCGCGACGCGCTGGTGTTCAGCGCCGCCGCCCAGGTCGACGAATATCTCGGTGTCTTCCTGACCGACGAGCGGGCGCCGCGAAAAACGCTGCTGACGAAGAATTTCAGCAATAACAATGCTGCGGTCGCGGGCCGGTTCGAGCAGGAAAGCCGGCGCATCGGACCGCTGATAGAGCGCCGCCGCGCGGTGACGACGCGGGACCGCACGCAGGCGCTGCTGCAGATCGCGACCGCGGCGGCGGCGAATTACCGGCGCGAGAAGCAGGAGCGCGGCCTGCTCGACTATGACGATCTGATCGACAAGACGCTCGTGATGCTGGACCGCGTCTCCTCCGGATGGGTGCACTACAAGCTCGACCGCGGCGTCGATCACGTATTGATCGACGAGGCCCAGGACACCAGCCCCCGGCAATGGGATATTGTCGACCATATCATTTCCGAATTTACCTCCGGCGAAGGCGCCCGCGACGGTGTCGTCAGAACGATCTTCGCGGTCGGCGACGAGAAGCAGTCGATCTTTTCGTTCCAGGGCGCGGCGCCGCGTGAATTCGACAACCGCCGCCGAGGGCTGGAGAGGAAGTTCATTGCTGCCGGGCTGAAATTCGATCCGGTGTCGTTCACCTACTCGTTCCGCTCGGGTGCCGCGATCCTGCAATCGGTCGACCACGTATTTCATGAGGCGGATATCTACCGCAGCATCCACTCCGCCGACACCGGCTACCCCATCCACAATTCTCTCGGCGATGCCGGGCCGAGCCTGATCGATCTCTGGGAGTTGCAGCTGCCGGACGCCAGGCAGGAGATCGAAGGCTGGCGTGCGCCGTTCGACGGGTTGTCGCTGACAAGCCCCGAGGTCCGGCTTGCGAGGCGCATTCAGGCCGAGATCAAATCGCTGGTCGAAAGCGGCACCATGACCGGCCATGCCGGCAAGCGCCGTCCCTTGCGCTACGGCGACATGCTGGTGCTGGTGCGGCGGCGCGGCAATGCCTTCGACGCCGTGATCCAGGCCCTCAAGCACGCCGGCATTCCCGTCGCCGGCGCCGACCGGCTGAAACTGACCGAGCATATCGCGATCATCGACCTGATGAACCTCGCCGACGCGCTGCTGCTGCCGCAGGACGATCTGGCGCTCGCGGTGGCGCTGAAGTCTCCGCTGTTCGGCCTTTCCGACGACGACCTGTTCGCGCTGGCCTGGCAGCGCCGGGGCTCGCTGCACGAGGCGCTGCATCATCACGCGGCGACGGACCGAAAATTCGAAGCTGCGCTCAAGCGCCTCGAGGAATGCGAGCGCCGCTTCGCCACCGAGACACCGTTCGCGTTCTATGCCTGGCTGCTCGGCGGCGATGGCGGCCGGAAGCGAATCCTCGGGCGGCTCGGGCATGAAGCCAACGACGCGCTCGACGAGTTTCTCGAACTAGCGCTGGGCTATGAGCGCAAGGCGCCGGCTTCGCTGCAGGGCTTCATGGCGTGGCTGCGCGCGGCCGACCTCGAAGTGAAGCGCGACATGGAAATTTCGCGCGACGAAGTCCGCGTCATGACCGTGCACGGCGCCAAGGGGCTGGAAGCGCCTGTGGTGTTCCTGGTCGACACCACCTCGTCGCCCTCGGATACCCAACGGCTGAAACTGATCCATCTTCCGCGCGGCAATGGAGCGCCGCACGCGCCCGGCGTCGTGGTCTGGGCCGGCAAGAAGGCCGACGATCCGGCGGCGGTCGCGGCGGCCCGCGTGGCGATGCTGGCCGAAACCGAGGATGAGTACCGCCGCCTGCTGTATGTGGCGATGACGCGGGCGGCCGACCGCCTGATCGTCGGCGGCTGCATGCCGGGCAACATGAATACGGTGCGCAAATATTCCTGGTACGACCTGATCGTCAAAGGCCTCGGCAATTCCGGATTGCACGAGCAGACCATCGAGCGACCGGATGGCACGGTGAAACGCTATTCGCGGCCTGGGGATGTCGCAGTCCCCACGGGCGGAGCGGCGGCGCCGGCCGCGGCCGTTCCGATCGAACTGCCTGCATGGTTGCGCAGATCAGCGGCACCGGAGGCGCCTGCCGACGGGCCGCTGCGCCCGTCCGGTTCTGCCGGGGACCAAGGCCGCAGCGTCCGGACCGGCAAAACCATCCAGCTCCGCGCACGCGCGCTGCAGCGCGGCACGCTGGTGCACCGGCTGCTGCAATCCCTGCCCGAGGTCACAGCCGAGCGCCGCCGCGACGCGGCGCTCAACTACCTCGCCCGCAATGCGGCGGGCTGGACCGTCGGCGAGCGCGAGGCCCTCGCCGAGGGGGTGCTGGCGCTGATCGGGGATGCGCGGTTTGCGCCGGTATTTGGCGCCGGCAGCCGTGCCGAGGTTTCGATCGCCGGGCGGATCGAGCGGCCGGGACGGTCGCCGGCACTGGTTTCGGGGCAGATCGACCGGCTGGTGGTGACGCCAGGCGAGGTCCTGATCGTCGACTTCAAGACCAATTATGCCCCGCCGCGCGCCCCGGCCGAGGCGCCGGCGGCCTATGTCCGCCAGCTCGCGCTCTACCGCGCGGTGCTGCAGAAGCTTTATCCCCAGCGGCCGGTCCGCGCAGCATTACTTTGGACCGAAACCCCTGAATTGATGGAGATTTCTGCTCCCGCGCTGGACGCGCAACAGGCAACCGTTCGGCGGGGGGATGACCAAGCTTGACCCGGCAACGCAGCGTTCATACGTTCACTGCATGATCCCGGCGGCGATTCTGTCAGCCGCATTCTTCCCAACCGAACGAGGTATCCCAATGGCCGTTGGCAAGGTTTCTGACGCCGATTTCGAGGCCGAAGTGCTCAAGGCGACCGGCCCGGTCGTGGTCGATTTCTGGGCCGAATGGTGCGGCCCCTGCCGCATGATCGCTCCGGCACTCGACGAGATTTCCGGCGTCATGGGCGACAAGGTCAAGATCGTGAAGCTGAACGTCGACGAGAGTCCGAAGACGGCTTCGAAATACGGCGTGATGTCGATCCCCACCTTGATGATCTTCAAGGGCGGCGAGATGGCCTCGCGCCAGGTCGGCGCCGCGCCGAAGCAGAAGCTGCAGCAGTGGATTACGGCCGCGGTCTGATCCGCTACCCCAATAATTATTCCTGACAGCGGCCGGCGAATAGCCGGCCGTTTGCGTTGAGACGAGGCATGCCGCCCTCGCCTCGAAACACCGCATTGAAATCTTCCCGCGCGACGCGGCCGGCGGCGATGGAAGCACGTTCCGTCGATGCGATACCGCGCGGACCCGAATGGCAGTATGAGCCGAAGTGGGACGGTTTTCGTTGCCTGCTCTCCCGTCAACGCGGCAAAGTCGACCTGCGCTCGAAATCGGGAGAAGATCTCGCCCGCTACTTTCCCGAACTGGTCGAGGCCGCGCTCAAACTCAAGGCGACGGATTTCCTGCTCGACGGCGAAATCGTCGTGCGCCATGGCAAGGCGTTTTCATTCGACGACCTGCTGCAGCGAATTCACCCCGCGGCGAGCCGGGTCGCGAAATTGTCGCAGGAAACGCCGGCGCTCTTTATCGCATTCGACCTTCTGGCGACCGCGAAAGATAAAAAGCTTTCCGCTCAGCCGCTTGGTAAACGGCGTCCGGTGCTGGAAGCTTTTGCCAAAACCCAGTTCAAATCCAATCCGGCATTTCGACTGTCGCCGGTCACGACGAGCTTCACGACCGCCAAAAAATGGCTGGCGCACGCCGGCGGCGGCTGTGACGGCGTCATCGCAAAACGGCTCGACCTGCCCTATCAATCCGGCAACCGCGACGGCATGCAGAAGATCAAGAACTTCCGCAGCGCCGACTGCGTGGTCGGCGGCTTCCGCTACGCGACCAACAAACTGGACGGCAAGCGGGTCGCCGGCTCGCTGCTGCTCGGCCTCTACGATAGCGACGGATTGTTGCACCATGTCGGCTTCACCTCCGCGATCAGGCAGCAGGACAAGCCGGCGCTGACCGCGAAGCTGGAACCGCTGATTGCAAAACCCGGATTTAGCGGCAACGCGCCGGGCGGCCCGAGCCGCTGGTCGACCGAACGTTCGGCACAGTGGTGTCCGCTCAAGCCAAAACTCGTCGTCGAGGTCACCTACGATCACTTCAGCGGCGAACGCTTTCGCCACGGCACCTCGATTATGCGCTGGCGGCCGGATAAGGCGCCCAGGCAATGCACGTTCGATCAACTGAAACAAAGGGCCGCCGATCCGATGAAGTTGTTGGCGTGAAAAAGGTTTCGTGCCCCGGACGCTGCGCAGCGCGCAAGCGGTGCGCTGCTGAGCCGGGGTCCATATGGCGTCATCTGCAGGTGGGTCCCGGCTCTGCGGCGCACCGCCGAAGAGGCGCTGCACCGCGTCCGGGAAACGATCTTATCCCGGCGGCGTGCCGTTGAGGCCAAGCACGTGGCCGGCGAGGTAGAGCGATCCCGTGATCAGGATGCGCGGCGGCACTTCATAGGCGAGGCGCGTGAGGGAACGCAGCGCGGCTTCGACACCAACAGCGGTTTCCACGCGCATGCCGAGCTGGCGCGCGGCATCGGCCAGTGTATCCGGCGGCATTGCGTTGTCGCGGTCCGGTATCTGCACGGCGATGATGTGGCGCGTGAGCCCGGCGAAGTTAGCGAGGAACGCGCTGGCGTCCTTGTTGGCCATCATGCCGGCGATGACGACCAGCGGACGCGATACCCGCTCCTCGAGGTCGCCCAAAGCGGCGGCGGCGACGCGGCCGCCCTCGGCATTGTGCCCGCCGTCGAGCCAGATCTCGCACCCCGGCGGCGCCTGTTCGATCAGCGCGCCCGACGCCAGGCGCTGCATCCGCGCCGGCCATTCGGCGTTGATGATGCCGGCCTCGAACGCCGATGGTTCGATTCTGAAACGGTTTTGCGCGCGCAGCGTCGCGATCGCCAGACCGGCATTGTCGAACTGATGCCGGCCGAACAGTTTTGGCGCCGCCAGGTCCATCAGGCCGCGATCATTCTGATAAACCAGGCGTCCGCGCTCGACATTGACGTGCCATTCCTGCCCGGCGCCAAACAGCGGCGCGCGCATGCGTTTGGCCTGCTGCTCGATTTCGGCCATCGCCTCGGGGGGCTGCTCCGCACAAATCGCCGGCACGTTGCGCTTGATGATGCCGGCTTTTTCGCGGGCGATCGTCGCGAGGGTGTCCCCGAGAAATTCGGTGTGATCCATGCTGACCGGTGCGATCACCGTCGCCAGCGGCGTGTCGATCACGTTGGTGGCATCGAGCCTGCCGCCGAGACCGACTTCCAGCAGCACCACATCGGCCGGATGCTGCGCGAACAGGCAGAATGCCGCAGCGGTCTCGATTTCAAAAATGGTGATCGGTGCACCGGCGTTGGCGCGCTCGCAATGTTCCAGCGTCGCACAGAGTTCCTCGTCATCAACCAGAGTGCCGCCGCCGGCCCGGCCAAGGCGGAAGCATTCGTTGATCCGCACCAGTGAGGGCGAGATATAGACGTGGACGCGCAGGCCGGCCGCTTCCAGGATCGCGCGCAGATACGCGATCGTCGAGCCCTTGCCGTTGGTGCCGGCGACATGAATGACCGGCGGCAGCTTGCGTTCGGGATGATCGAGCCGCTCCAGCAGAAGCTGCATCCGCTCCAGGCCAAGGTCGATACGCTTCGGGTGCAGGGCGGACAGCCGCGCGATCAATTCGCCGAGCGGCGGCGAGGATCTGGCCGCGGACACGTTCACGCGTGGGGTGCGGCCGGCGCCACGTCCGCACCTGATACGATCTGGACCGGCATGGCGACCTGCGGCACCGGCTTCGAGGCGGTTTCCACCGCCGGCGACTTCGTCAGCAGCCGGCACAGCCGCGCCAGCGTCGCACGCAGTTCGTGGCGATGCACCACCATGTCGACCATGCCGTGATCCCTGAGATATTCCGCGCGCTGAAAACCTTCCGGCAATTTCTCGCGGATGGTCTGCTCGATCACGCGCGCGCCGGCAAAGCCGATCAGCGCACCGGGCTCGGCGATCTGCACGTCGCCCAGCATGGCGTAGGAGGCCGTGACGCCGCCGGTGGTCGGATTGGTCAGCACCACGATATAGGGCAGTTTCGCCTCGCGCAGCATCTGCACGCCGACCGTGGTGCGCGGCATCTGCATCAGCGACAGAATGCCTTCCTGCATGCGGGCGCCGCCGGAGGCCGCGAATACGATGAACGGAGACTTCTTCTCGACCGCGAGTTCAAGCCCGCGCACGATCGCCTCGCCGGCCGCCATGCCGAGCGAGCCGCCCATGAAATCGAAATCCTGCACCGCGATCACGACGGCCGCGCCCTCGAGCTTGCCGTAGCCTACCTTGATGGCATCGTTCACCCCGGTCCTGGCGCGGGCGTCCTTGATGCGGTCGGCATATTTGCGCTCGTCGCGGAATTTCAGGGGATCGGCGGTGACGTCGGGCAGCGCCACATCGAACCATGTCTCGTTGTCGAAGATCGATTTCAGCCGCGCCACCGCGCCCATGCGCATGTGGTAGTTCGAGCCGGGAATCACGAACTGGTTGGCCTCGACATCCTTGTAGAACACCAGCTGCCCGGAATCGGGGCACTTGATCCACAAATTCTCCGGCGTCTCGCGGCGCAGGATGTTGCGGATCTTCGGCCGGACGACGTTGGTGAGCCAATTCATGGTTCGCTCCGATTCGCGATCAAGCCCGATCGCCCTTGATAATTTAGAGCGCGATCGGACGCAAAACCGGATTCCACTTTTGCTGATCGCGCTTTTGAATATATGGCGGCCCGGAGGATACCCGGCAAGCCGCCGCTGTCCGGTCTGTTTCCACCGCAATTGTGGCTTATTCGGCGGCCTGTTTCGCTCCGCGCACCCCCTGCGCCAGCGCGGCCACGAGATCGGCGACCGCATCGACGGTTTTGGCCGTCGCACGGCCCTCCGCGTCGAGACTGCCGCGCAAGGCATCGACCAGCGCGGTGCCGACCACCGCCCCGTCGGCATGTTGCGCAATGCCGCGCGCGGCCTCCGGCGTCCGGATGCCGAAGCCGACGCAGACCGGCAATGTGGTGTGCCGCTTGATGCGCGCGACAGCCTCGCCGACGACGTTGGTGTCTGCGCTGGCGCTGCCGGTAATGCCGGTAATCGAGACGTAATAGACAAAGCCCGAGGTGTTGGCGAGCACGGCGGGCAGGCGCTTGTCGTCGGTGGTCGGCGTGGCCAGCCGGATGAAATTCAACCCGGCCTGCATCGCCGGCAGGCACAATTCACTGTCTTCCTCCGGCGGCAGATCGACGATGATCAACCCGTCGACCCCCGCGGATTTCGCGTCGGCCAGAAATTGATCGACGCCGTAGATGTAGATCGGATTGTAGTACCCCATCAGCACCAGCGGCGTGGTGGTATCGCCGGCGCGAAACGCGCGCACCATCGCCAGCGTTTTCTTCAGCGTCATGCCGGCCTTCAGCGCGCGCAAACCCGCCGCCTGGATCGCCGGCCCGTCCGCCATCGGATCGGTGAAGGGCATGCCGATCTCGATGATGTCGGCGCCGGCCTTCGGCAGCGCCTTGATGATCTCGAGCGATATTGCGGGATCGGGATCGCCGGCCATCAGGAAGGTGATGAAGGCCGAGCGGCCTTGCTTTTTCAGCTCGGCGAAACGTGCGTCGATGCGGGTGGTCATAGTGGGGCGCCTGCTGCGTTGTGCTTCTCCTCGAAGCGTGTGCCCGCGGAGAGACCCCCACCCCGGCCCTCCCCCGCAAGCGGGAGAGGGAGCAGATATTGCCTCATGGATAATCCGTTCGTAGTCGATTCTCGCGCTGCGATCTCGGTCGGTCCCCTCTCCCGCATGCGGGGGAGGGTTAGGGTGGGGGCTCTCTCCACGGTACGGACCGGATAGATTCCCGACATTTTAGACCGGGATGATTCCCGACAGGTTTCAGAATGCGCCGGAGGGAGGACCCTTCGATGCCATTTAGAGAGACCGGTCGGATGGAAGAGCGTATTCGGATGTTTTTGGAGTACGAGAGCGGGAACTGGAGCGTATCGGAGGTGTGCCGGCGCTACGGGATTTGCCGCGACACGTTTTACGAATGGCGCAAGCGGAAAGAGAGCGGCGATCCGGCCTGGTTTCAGGACCGCTCGCATGCGCCCTTGCAGTGTTGGCAGACCACGAACGGTGCGATTGCAGAGAAGGTGATCGCGGCGCGGCGGCGATTTCCGTATCTGGGGCCGCGCAAGCTGTTGGCGGTGCTTGATCGGGATGCCCCCGAGATCGCCTGGCCTGCCGCCTCGACGATCGGGGACATTCTCAAGCGCGCAGGCTTGGTCTCGCCGGTGAAGCGGCGCCGTCGCCCGCTCGACCAGCGGCGGCCCTGCACGCCGGTGACGAGCGCCAATGATGAGTGGAGTACGGACTTCAAGGGCTGGTTTCGCACCCGCGACCAGCGGCGGATCGATCCCTTGACGGTAGCAGACAGTCACAGCCGTTTTCTGATCGAACTCCGCATTGTCGCCCCCACTATTGAGGGCGTTCGCCCCTGTTTTGAACGGGCTTTCCGTGAGCATGGCCTGCCGCTTGCGATCCGCTGCGACAATGGTTCGCCGTTCGGCTCGCGTGGCCCGGGCGGTCTCACCCGGCTGTCGGCCTGGTGGATGAAGCTCGGCATCACACCGCACTTCATCCATCCCGCCTCGCCGCAGGAGAATGGCCGACACGAGCGCATGCACCGCACGCTGAAGGCACAGACCTCGGTCCCGCCAGCCAGCAACGCACCCGAGCAGCAGGCCCGCTTTGACATGTTCCGAAAGCATTACAACGAGGAACGTCCGCACGAAGCGCTGGACCAACGGCCGCCGGCAGAGTTCTACAGCCGCTCCCCGCGCACCATGCCGCCGCGCGCGGAAGATCCCTGGTACGACGCCGATCATCAGGTCCGTCGCGTCCGCGGCAACGGCGAGATCAAATGGAAAGGCGAGTTTGTATTCATCGGTGAAGCGCTGGTGGATGAACTTGTTGGCGTTGCTGAGCTCCAGACCGGTGACCACATCGTGCGCTTCTGCGATCTGGACATCGGCCTCATCGATCGCCGCGGCCTGTTCACCCGGTTCGCTCCGCTTCGTGAGCGGCTCCGCGACCCGGGTGAACAGGCCGCTCAACCCAAACTGTCGGGGATCATGCCGGTCCAAAGTGTCGACAATCATGCCGGTTGAACCCACGGACTCAACGCCGATATTCACTTCTTCCTCCCCCGCAAGATATCCGCCACCTGCGGGATGTCCTTGTCGCCGCGGCCGGAGAGATTGACGACCATCAGATGATCTTTCGGCCGCTTCGGCGCGAGTTCCATCACCTTGGCGATGGCGTGCGCGGGCTCCAGCGCCGGGATGATGCCTTCCAGCCGCGACAGCAGTTGAAACGCCGCCAGCGCCTCTTCGTCGGTCGCGGACAAATACGTCACCCGGCCGGTTTCGTGCAGCCAGGAATGCTCCGGGCCGATGCCGGGATAATCCAGTCCGGCCGAGATTGAATGCGCGTCCTGGATCTGGCCATCGTCGTCCATCAGCAGATAAGTGCGGTTGCCGTGCAGCACGCCGGGCCGGCCGCCGGCGATCGAGGCCGCATGCAATTGCGTCAGCCCGTGGCCCGCGGCCTCGACCCCGAAAATCTCGACCGAGGGATCATCGAGGAACGGATGAAACAGCCCCATGGCGTTGGAGCCGCCGCCGATACAGGCGATCAGCGAGTCCGGCAGGCGGCCTTCCTGCTCCTGCATCTGGGCGCGGGTCTCGACGCCGATCACCGACTGAAAATCGCGCACCATCATCGGATAGGGATGCGGTCCCGCCACCGTGCCGATGCAATAGAACGTGTCGTGCACGTTGGTGACCCAGTCGCGCAGCGCGTCGTTCATCGCATCCTTCAGCGTACGCGAGCCCGACTGCACCGGGATTACCTTGGCGCCCAGCATCTCCATGCGAATGACATTGGGCTGCTGCCGCTCGACGTCGACCGCGCCCATATAGACCACGCAGTCGAGCCCGAACCGCGCGCACAAGGTCGCGGTGGCGACGCCGTGCTGGCCGGCGCCGGTCTCGGCGATGATGCGCTTCTTGCCCATCCGCCGCGCCACCATGATCTGGCCGAGTACATTGTTGACCTTGTGCGAGCCGGTATGGTTCAGCTCCTCGCGCTTGAAATAGATTTTGGCGCCGCCGAGATGTTCGGTGAGACGCTCGGCGAGATACAGCGGCGACGGCCGGCCGACATAGTTCTTGAGATAGCCGCTCATTTCGGCCTGGAACGCCGGATCGGCCTTGGCGTCGGCGTAGGCCTTCTCCAGATCGAGGATCAGCGGCATCAGCGTTTCCGCGACAAAGCGTCCGCCGAAAATGCCGAAATGCCCGCGCTCGTCCGGACCGCTGCGGAAGGAATTGGGTTTAGCGAGACTCATTGTTGCCTTTCGTCATGGCCGGGCTCGTCCCGGCCATCCACGCCTTGCTTCCTCTGGGTTACGACAGACGTGGATGCCCGGGACGAGCCCGGGCATGACGCTGTTGAGCCGACTGCCGCGATCATCGCGCACCTGACGCACTGAGTGCCGTATCATTTTCGACCGCGCGCGCGGCGCGAATGAAGGCGCGGATCATCTCGGGATCCTTGATCCCGGCTGCCCGCTCCACGCCGGAGGAAACGTCGACGCCGCCGGCGCGGGTAACGCGAACGGCTTCCACGACATTGCCGGCATGGAGGCCGCCGGAAACCATGAACGGCAGCCGGAGATCGAGCTTCTCAAGCACATGCCAGTCGAACACGGCTCCGAGGCCGCCGGGGCGGGTGGCTTCGCTGGGCGCGCGGGCATCGAACAGGATGCGGTCGGCGACGGCGGCGAGGCCGGGCAGCGGCGCGAGATCGGAAGCACTTTCGACCGCGATCGCTTTCATGACCGGCAATCCGAAGCTCTGCCTGATGTCGCGCAGCCGTGCCGCGGTTTCCCGGCCGTGCAGTTGCAGGATATCGGGCTGCAGCGCCTCGACGATGTTGGCGAGCGTGGCATCATCGGCATCGACCGTGAGGGCTACCTTGATAGCGCGGCCCTTTGCCTGCCTGCCGAGTTCGCGCGCGGCCTCAAGACCCAGATGCCGCGGCGAGCCCGGAAAGAACACGAATCCCACCATGTCGGCGCCGGCCGCCAGCGCGACGTCGAGCGTTTCGCGCGTGGACAGGCCGCAAATTTTGACGATCAGGGACATGGTTCAAGGCACGGGTTAGGGCGACGACGGTGGAGCGGAAAAGCGCTCGCGATGGGCCGCGTTCTACAACGTCGCGCCCTGCTTGTCTCGCCCGCCCGCCCCATATCCGCCGCCCGGCTGCGGGGCAGGAATCCGCGGCAGATCGTATCGCGAGGGCGTCATGGCGCCGGCGCGCAGGTCGGCCATTTGCGCCCGCGCCTGCCGCGCGTCGGCTTCGTATTGCCGCGCGGCGCGGCGCCAGTGGCGCTGCCGGAACCAGGTCGCGGTGCCCCCCGCCACCACGCCCAAAATCGCTACCACGATGATGACGACGAACAGCGGCAGCGTGACGGCGACCGATGGATCAGTCGAATTGAACGGATCGAACGACACCGTCACCCAGTGACGATTGGCGACCGCGAAGACGACAAAGATCAGGCCCAGCGGAATCAACACCAAGCCTGTCAGAAATTTTCGCATGACCATCTCTCGCGTTGCTGGAGACTGGCGGGCGCGCAGACCAATCCGGGGCGGAATACGCGTAACGCCTAGGCGCCGGCGTCGGGCGCTCCGCCCTCGCGGTTCAGCCGTTCCCGCATTTCCTTGCCCGTCTTGAAAAACGGGACACTCTTCTGATCCACCGGCACATGGGCGCCGGTGCGCGGATTGCGGCCGGCACGGGCCGGACGATGCTTCACCGAGAACGCGCCGAAACCGCGCAGTTCGACCCGGTCGCCCCGCGCCAATGCGGCAACGATCTCATCGAGAATCGCGTTCACGATGTTCTCGACATCCCGCTGGTAAAGGTGCGGGTTGTGCTCGGCGATACGCTGAACAAGTTCGGATTTGATCATCGAGACTGGGACCCGGGAATGTGCGGACATCCATTTCCGTGAAAATGCCTTGAACTGTCAAGACGCTAAATCAGATTTGGGTCGCGCGAAAACACGTGACAAACGCCCCGATAGGGAATTGTGACAATACCCGCAGTGCGGGAGGAGGGGCGGAAACCGGACTTACGCGGCTTAATTCGTCCCCACCGGATGCCACAGTGCCAGCATGCCATCGAGACCCAGGCGATCGACGGCTTGCGCAACGCCGGCCTGCTCAACCTGCCGCGCGATCGCGCTCAAGCCGAGCGCGTCCAGGGTAATGGAGGCCGCCGTGCGCAGAAAAGTCAGGTCGCCGAACCGCGGCGCCAGCTTGTAATCGCGCACCGGCAGATCGGCCTTGACGCCCTTCTGGGCGACGAGCCAGGCCACGGCGGTTTTCTCGTCGCCGAGCTGATCGATCAGCTTGAGATCGACCGCCTGATGGCCGGTGAAGACCCGTCCGTCCGCAACCTGATTGAGCAAGGCGTCGTCCATGCCGCGCCGCTCTTTCACGAGGCCCCGAAACCACGCATAGGAATCCTTTACCAGCGCATCAAGCGCCGCGCGCGCTTCCGGACTGGTCGGCTCAAAACCGTTGGGCGCCGCTTTCAGCGGCGAAGACTTCACTTCTTCGACCTTGACGCCGACCGTTTTCAGCAAGTCGGTAAAATTCGGAAATTGAAACAGCACACCGATCGAACCGACCAGGGAGGTCTGCTGGGCGACGATGTGATCGGCCGCGATCGCGGTGATGTAGCCGCCCGATGCCGCCAGTCCCTCGACCACCACCACCAGCGGTTTCTTCGCCTTCAGGCGGACCAGCGCGTCGTAAAGCTGCTCGGACCCGGCGGTGGTGCCGCCGGGCGAGTTTATGTGCACGATGACCGCCGCCGCGTTTGATTTTTCCAGCCGTTCCAGCGCCTCGACGCGATCCTGGTCGCTGCGGATCAGGCCTTCGATGTTGACGCGGGCAATCGAGCCGGAGGTCGTTAGCGCGCTGCGGCCGCCCGGCGTCGCCAGGACAGCGATGGTGACGACCGCGGCGATCGCGACCACCGTCGCGACCACACGCCAGAACGTCAGCTTGCGGCGTATCCTGCGGCGATCGACGATCACGTCTGAATCAAGCGACATCGAAAATCTCCTCAGGAGCGGTCGTTAAGGGGGTCGCACGGTATTCCCTGCACAGCCTTAATATACCGTCCATCAGTTACATCAATTGCGGTGCAATATGAAGAAAACAAGGCCCCCGCGGCGCCATTCCCGCCGTCATGGCCAGGCTCGTCCCGGCCATCCACGTCCTTGTCTCAAGAAAGTAAGACGTGGATGCCCGCGACAAGCGCGGGCATGACGAAAGAGTGTTCATTTATCCGCCAACAAAAAAAGCCCCGGTCGAAACCGGGGCCCTGATTTGATTGTGACAATGAAGCGTGAGGCTTACTTGTCGGTGCGCTGCTTGAGCGCGGTGCCGAGAATGTCGCCCAGCGTCGCCCCCGAATCGGAGGAGCCGTACTGCGCGATGGCTTCCTTCTCTTCGGCGACTTCCAGCGCCTTGATCGAGACCTGCACCTTGCGGGCCTTCTTGTCGAACTGGATCACCCGCGCATCGACCTTTTCGCCGACGGCGAAACGCTCGGCGCGCTGATCAGAGCGCTCGCGCGCCAGTTCGGACCGCTTGATGAAGGTGGTGAAGTCGGTGCCCGAGATTTTCACCTCGATACCGCTTTCCTTCACTTCGAGCACTTCGCAGGTCACGACCGCGCCCTTCTTGACGTCGCCCGGCTCGGCGAAGGGATCGCCTTCGAGCTGCTTGACGCCGAGCGAGATGCGTTCCTTCTCGACATCGACATCGAGCACCACGGCCTTGACCATGTCGCCCTTCTTGAAGTTGTCGATCACCTGCTCGCCCGGAAGCTTCCAGTCGAGATCTGACAGATGAACCATGCCGTCGACGTCGCCCTCGAGCCCGAGGAACAGGCCGAACTCGGTCTTGTTCTTGACCTCGCCCTCGACCGTCGATCCGACCGGGAATTTTTCGACGAACACTTCCCAGGGATTGCGCATGGTCTGCTTGAGGCCGAGCGAAATCCGGCGCTTGACCGAATCGACCTCCAGAACCTGCACTTCGACTTCCTGCGAGGTCGAAACGATCTTGCCGGGATGCATGTTCTTCTTGGTCCACGACATTTCCGAGACGTGGATCAGGCCTTCGATGCCCGGCTCCAGTTCGACGAACGCGCCGTAGTCGGTGATGTTGGTGACGCGGCCGGTGAAGCGCGCATTAAGCGGGTACTTCGCCTCGATGCCCTGCCACGGATCGTCCAGCAACTGCTTCATGCCGAGCGAGATGCGGTGGGTTTCGTGGTTGATCTTGATGATCTTGACCTTGACGGTCTGGCCGATGGTCAGCACTTCGGTCGGGTGATTGACCCGGCGCCAGGCGATATCGGTGACGTGCAAGAGGCCGTCGATGCCGCCGAGGTCGACGAACGCGCCGTAATCGGTGATGTTCTTGACGACGCCGTCGATGACCTGGCCCTCTTCGAGATTCTGCACCAGTTCCTGGCGCTGCTCGGCGCGGGTCTCTTCCAGCACGGTGCGGCGTGACACCACGATGTTGCCGCGGCGCCGGTCCATCTTGAGTATCTGGAACGGCTGCGAATTGTTCATCAGCGGTGCGACGTCGCGGATCGGACGGATGTCGACCTGCGAACGCGGCAGGAAGGCCACCGCGCCGTCGAGATCGACGGTGAAGCCGCCCTTGACCTGATTGAAGATGACGCCGTGCACCTTCTCGTTATTGTTGAAAGCCTTTTCGAGCTTGCCCCAGCTTTCCTCGCGGCGCGCCTTGTCGCGCGACAGGACGGCTTCCCCGAGCGCATTCTCGATGCGGTCGAGAAACACCTCGACCTCGTCGCCGACCTTGAGTTCGCTTTCGCGGCCGGGCCCTGCGAATTCGCGCAGCGCCACGCGGCCTTCGGTCTTCAGGCCGACGTCAATGACGGCCATGTCTTTCTCGATCGCAACAACGATGCCCTTAATGACGGAGCTTTCCTGCAGATTGCCGCCGGCAAAGGACTCGTCGAGCATGGCGGCAAAATCGTCGCGGGAAGGATTATAGGAAGTAGCAGTCGAAGCCATTTGTTCTCCAGATGCGGGTGTCGCCGGCGATTGGGGTTAAGGGCGCATCGGGCGTGAAGTGTTAGAGGTCCGCAAACCCTAACGACCGCCTCGCGAAAAAAAATCGCAACAGCGGGCCGGCAGCATGCCTGCACGTTCGATACGTTGAATTCGTCCGGAACCTAAAACGAGTTTATCGATCTCGAAGCCTGGAGCGGGCTTTCCTCCAATGACGGCAGCGGTTTGGTTTGCAAGCCTTCAAATGAAAGCCTTCAAACCCGCTGCCGGCCCGCTCGGACGGCCTCGACAATGTCGATGGCGGCCCGGACGCCGCCTTCTATATCCAAATTGGAGTTGTCGAGCAAGTAAGCATCCGGTGCCGCTTTTAAAGGCGCGATGGTCCTGTTCTGGTCGCGCTCGTCGCGTTTGAGGATATCCGCCAGCACCGCCGCCTCGTCGGCGTTCTCGCCGCGCGCTTTCGCCTCCAGGGTCCGGCGCCGGGCCCGGACTTTCGGGTCGGCCACGACGAATATCTTCACATCGGCGTGCGGGCAGATCACGGTTCCGATATCGCGGCCGTCGAGCACCGCGCCGGGCGGATCGGCGGCGAATTGGCGCTGAAAATTCAGCAGTACCTCCCGCACCTTGGGGATCGCCGAAACCACCGAGGCGGCGTCGCCCACCTCCTGGGTCTTCAGCGCCGGGTTGCCGAACTTTTCGGGGTCGAGCTCGAGTGCCGCGGAGACCGCGAGCATCTCATCGGTCAGGTCGGCGCCGGCGTCCATGAGCGCCTTGGCCACCGCGCGGTAGATCACACCGGTATCGAGGTGACGATAGCCGTAATGCCTGGCGAGCCGCTTGCCGAGCGTGCCTTTTCCCGAGGCCGCGGGTCCGTCGATGGCGATGATCATGAAAACTCCGCCCCAAGCGAGCGCATCATCGGGATGAAATCCGGAAAGCTGGTGGCGATGAAGGCGGTGTCGTCGACCTTCACCGGCTTGTCGGAGGCTAGCCCCATCACCAGCGCCGACATCGCGATCCGATGATCCATGTGGGTGGCGACCAGGCCGCCGCCGGGCACGTAGCCCTTGCCCTCGACGATCATGTCGTCGCCGGATATCTCGACCCTGACGCCGTTGACGCGCAGCATGGCGGCGGTGGCTTCCAGCCGGTCGGATTCCTTGACCCGCAATTCCCGCAGGCCGCGCATGATGGTGGTGCCTTCGGCGAAGCTCGCCGCCACCGCCAGCACCAGATATTCGTCGATCATCGAGGGCGCCCGTTCGGGGGGCACCTCGACGCCGCGCAGTTTCGAGGCGCGCACGCGCAGCTGCGCCATCGGTTCGCCGGCATCGCCGCGCAGCTCGCTTTCCTCGATCGACGCGCCCATCTCGCGCAGCGTCGTGAGCAGCCCGGTGCGCAGCGGATTGGTCATGACATCCGACAGAACGAGGTCGGAGCCTTCGACGATCAGGGCCGCCACGATCGGGAACGCCGCCGATGACGGATCGGCCGGCACCACGACGTCGGCGCCGTGCAGCTCGGACTGACCGGTGAGCGCGATTTTGCGGCCGTGACGGCCCTCAGGCGTCGAGACGATCTGCGCCCCAAAATGCTTCAGCATCAGCTCGGTATGGTCGCGGCTCGCCTCGGTCTCGATCACGGTGGTAACGCCCGGTGCGGCCAGCCCCGCCAGCAGCACGGCGGATTTGATCTGCGCCGAGGCCACCGGCGTGCGGTACAGGATCGGCAAGGGATCGCGGGCCCCCTGAAGCGTCAACGGCAGGCGGCCGCCCTCCCCGCTTACGCCGACCCGCGCGCCCATCAATTCCAGGGGATCGAGCACCCGCCGCATCGGCCTGCTGCGCAGCGAGGCGTCGCCATCGAAGATCGCCGTGATCGGGCAGCCCGCCACCGCACCCATCACCAGCCGGCAGCCGGTGCCGGAATTGCCGAAATCGAGCGGATTCTCCGGCTGGGCGAAGCCGGCCACGCCGACACCCCGCACCGACCAGGCGAAATCGCCGGTTCGCTCGACCCGGGCACCCAACGCCCGCATCGCCTTGGCGGTATTGAGCACATCTTCGCCCTCGAGCAGGCCGGTAATCCGGGTTTCGCCGACCGCCAGCGCGCCCAAAATCAGGGCACGGTGCGAGATCGACTTGTCGCCGGGGACGCGGACCTTCCCGGTCAGGGAACCGCTGGGACGTGCCTCAAGCGGCGCTGGTTGATCGGGAAGGTGATTTGAATGAGTCAAGATTGTGTCCTCTGCGCCGGCGGCAGGTATCACATGGGCCGCCCGACGTCACGCGGCCGTCCGCCTTCCGCAAAGCGCTATTGACAGCAGCGTGGCAACTAGCCAAGTGAAGCACCGTTTTTCAGAAATTCCCAGGATTCCACACGTGGCCAAATCCGATCTCGGAACCAAACGCATTTGCCCCACGACGGGCAAGAAATTCTATGATCTCAACAAGAACCCGGTGATTTCACCCTACACCGGCGAGGTGGTGCCGATTGCGCCGATTCCGCCGCCGCGGACCCGCGCCGACGCCGCCGCCCGCGCCAGTGCGGCCGCCGCCGCCTCCGCCGCCGAGGCGACGCCGGAGCCGGTGGAGGCCGAAGAGTTGGTGCCGCTCGAGGAAGCCGATGCCGAGGAAAACACCGGCAAGGTCAAGGCGGTCGTTCCCGAGTCGGAAGACGACATCGAGATCGACGAGACCATTGAAGACGACGACGATGACGATTCCACCTTCATCGCCGACGAGGAAGAAGGCGACGAGGACGTCACCGACATCATCGGCGACGTCGGCGGCGACGAGGAGACTTGAGATCGGCCCTGAACTGTGTTCAGGGTTTTCTCCCGCGCATCACCCAAGGCGCGCGGGCAGCATGATCCGGAAAAGTGGCGACCGGTTTTCCGAAAAAATCATGCTCAAAAATAGAGTTAAGGGGCCATAGCTCAGCTGGGAGAGCGCTTGCATGGCATGCAAGAGGTCGGCGGTTCGATCCCGCCTGGCTCCACCACGCTTCGCCCTTCGGGCTACGCGTGGCGCAGCCACGCAAGAGCCCGAAGAGCGAAGCGTGCCCGGCGTAGCCCCCTTGGGCGAAGACGGGCTGGAGACGGGATCCGATACCATCTAAGATTTGGGCTCGCCCATAGGTGAGCGCCCATGTGGTACGTTTACATTATCCGCAGCATCCATTTTCCAGGACAGGAATACACCGGCGCGACCGCAGACCTGAAGCGGCGGATACCTGAACATAACGCCGGCAAGTCCACCCACACCGCAAAATTCACACCCTGGGAATTGGTTTGGTATTGCGCTTTTCCGGACAAATACAAAGCACTGGAATTCGAAAAATATCTCAAATCCCACTCCGGCCGGGCATTTGCGAAGAAGCGCCTCTGATGCTTAATGCGCGCGACGACGTCTCTCACTAACATCCGCAAGAAACGCCCATGACCGCAGAAACTGTCCCCGCCGGCGCGATGACCGGATTGCGCGTGATCGACCTGACGCGTGTGCTCGGCGGACCCTACTGCACGCAAATCCTTGCCGATCACGGCGCCGACGTGATCAAGGTCGAGCCGCCCGCCGGCGACGAGGTGCGTGACTGGGGACCGCCGTTCCACGACGAGGACGCGGCCTATTTCGTCGGCATCAACCGCAACAAGCGTTCGATCGGACTCGACCTCGCATCCGAGGGCGGGCGCGCCGTGCTGATGAAGCTGTTGGAGGGCGCCGACGTCCTGATCGAAAACTTCAAGCCCGGCACGCTCGACAGATGGGGCATCGGCAACGATGTGCTTCGGGCAAAATTTCCGAAGCTGGTGCACTGCCGGATTTCCGGCTTCGGCGCCGACGGCCCGCGCGGCGGCAATCCCGGCTATGACGCCATCATCCAGGCCATGACCGGAATGATCGCCGCGACCGGATCGCCGCAAAGCGGTCCGATGCGGATCGGCGTTCCCCTGGTCGACATCTCGACCGGGCTTTACGCGGCGATCGGGATTCTGATGGCGCTGTCGGAACGGCAAAAATCCGGCCTCGGGCAGTTTCTCGAAACCACGCTGTACGAAACCGGCCTGGCCATCATGCATCCGCACGCCGCGAATTATTTCATGCACGGCAAGCCGCCGCAGCTCACCGGCAACGAGCATCCGAACCTCGTGCCCTACGCGATTTTCCCGACCCGCACCGCCAATATCTTTATCGGCGTCGGCAATGACGGCACCTTCCGCAAGCTGGCCAGGGAGATCGGCAAGCCCGGACTCGGCACCGATCCGCGTTTTGCGCGCAACAAGGATCGCGTCGCCAACCGCGATGCGCTGCGCGTCGAGCTCGCCGCGGTGTTCAGCCAGCACGACGCCGAGCCATTGTGCGCCCGCCTGCTCGCCGCCGGTCTGCCGGCCGGCCCGGTGCAATCGATCGACACCGCGCTGACCAACGCCCACACCGTCCACCGCGGCGACGTCATCGAAAAGGACTGGTACAAAGGCGTGGCATCTCCGGTCCGCTTCGAGCGCACCAAGGCTGCGTTGCGCAACGTCCCGCCGAAATTCAGCGAGCACGCGGCCTCGGTGCTGACCGAGTTCGGATATTCCAGCGACGAGATCGAAGCCCTGGTCGGCCAGGGCGTGGTCTGCGGGCCCGAAAGGAAGCGCTAGAGAAAGATGGTTTTGGATTGAATCGGTCTGGACACTTCGGGTTCACACCTCTCCCCAGCGGGGAGAGGTCGATTTGCGCGGCAAATCGGGTGAGGGGGTGCTGCACCGACGATAGATCGTAACCCCTCACCCGGCGCTACGCGCCGACCTCTCCCTATGGGAGAGGTAAAGTTTCCGCTGCGTCGCAGCTCATCTCAACACGCTTTAGCCCCTATGGATGATGCGCTGCGCCCCGTCGGGTACGCCGGCGAGCCTCCGCCCATTTTACCGCTTCCCTTGGCCGGCGCTTCCCCCGTACCATCCGCTCGCTTATAGGTCATTTGCACGTCATCCGGCGCTGTTAACGCGCGCAATGATGGTGACGGTCCACTGGGGGAGGAATTTTTAATGGCTATCCGGCAATTAGGCGCTGCCGCGGCAGTCGCTGCCACGCTTGCACTCGCGACGCCCGCTTATGCGGTGACCGAGATTCAATGGTGGCACGCGATGACCGGCCCGAACAACGACGTCGTGGTCAAGCTCGCCAACGATTTCAACGCGTCGCAAAGCGACTACAAGATCGTCCCGACCTTCAAGGGCAGTTACGCCGATACGCTGAATGCCGGGATCGCGGCGTTCCGGGCCGGCAACGCGCCGGGCATCATGCAGGTGTTCGAGGTCGGAACCGCGACCATGATGGCCGCCAAGGGCGCCGTCAAACCGGTTTCCGAGCTGATGAAGGAGCAAGGCGAGACCTTCGATCCCAAATCCTATCTGCCGGCAATCACCGGATACTACTCGACCTCGAAGGGCGAGATGCTGTCGTTTCCGTTCAATTCGTCGAGCATGGTGATGTGGATAAATCTCGACGCTCTCAAGAACGCCAATATCGCCGAGCCGCCGAAGACCTGGCCGGAAGTGTTTGCCGACGCCAGAAAGCTGCATGCCACGAACCCGACCTGCGGCTTCTCCACTGCCTGGATCACCTGGGCGCTGATCGAACAGTTTTCCGCCTGGCATAACGTGCCGATCGGTACCAGGGCCAACGGCCTCGACGGCTTCGACACCGTGCTCGAGTTCAACACCCCGCTGGAAACCAAGCTGCTGGAAAACCTGGTCGAGCTGCAGAAGGACAAGAGCTACGATTATTCGGGGCGCACCAACACCGGCGAAGGCCGCTTCACGTCGGGCGAATGCCCGATGTTCATGACCTCCTCGGCGTTCTATCCGAGCGCCAAGGCCAGCGCCAAGTTCGCCTTCACCGCGATCCCGATGCCGTATTTTCCCGACGTCAAGGGAGCGCCGCAAAATTCCATCATCGGCGGCGCGTCGCTGTGGGTGATGGGCGGCAAGACGCCCGCGGAATACAAGGGAATCGCCAAATTCTTCACCTTCCTGTCCGACACCGACCGCCAAGTCTATCTGCACGAGGTTTCCGGGTATCTGCCGATCACGAAAGCCGCCTACGAAAAGACCAAGGCCTCCGGCTTCTACGAAAAAAACCCGATCCTCGAAGTCCCGCTGAAGGAATTGACCAACAAGCCGCCGACCGAAAATTCGCGCGGCCTGCGTTTCGGCGGCATGGTGCAGATGCGTGACGTCTGGTCCGAGGAGATCGAGGCGGCCCTCGCCGGCAAGAAGTCGGCGAAGGAGGCTCTCGATGCGGCCGTGTCGCGCGGCAACCAGATGCTCCGCCAGTTTGAGCGCACCGCCGTCAAGTGACGGCCGCGAGGATCGCGGCCGGGCGCAACCTGGCCGCGATCCGTCCAGCGAGGCATCATGGAAACCCGGGCGATCTTTTCAGGCAAGCTGCTGCCCTATCTTCTGATCCTGCCGCAGCTTGCGGTTTCCCTGATCTTTTTCTACTGGCCGGCGGTACAGGCGCTGCAGCAGTCGTTTCTGGTGCAGGACGCCTTCGGACTCTCGACCGAGTTCGTGTGGTTCGAGAACTACATCAACCTGCTGCAAACCCCTGAATATTATCAGGCGATCGGCGTCACCTTCGTGTTCTCGGCGCTGGTGGTGTTTTTCTCGCTCAGCCTCGGCCTGCTGCTGGCGGTGATGGCCAACCGCAACATCCGGGGCGTCCAGATCTATCGCACCTTTCTGATCGTGCCCTACGCGGTGGCGCCGGCGGTCGCCAGCGTGCTGTTCATCTTCATGTTCCAGCCCGGCCTCGGCATGATCGCGCGCGCGATGCAACGCGCGGGCATCGACTGGAATCCGGTGCTGAACGGCACCCATGCGATGATCCTGGTCGTCATCGTCGCGGTCTGGAACCAGATCAGCTACAATTTTCTGTTCTTCCTCGCCGGCCTGCAGGCGATCCCGAAAAGCGTGATCGAGGCCGCGGCGATCGACGGCGCCAAGCCGATGCGGCGCTTCTGGACCATCGTCTTCCCGCTGCTGTCGCCGACGACGTTCTTCCTGATCATCGTCAACATCACCTACGTCTTCTTCAACACGCTCGGCATCATCGACACCGCGACCGGCGGCGGCCCCAACGGTGCCACGCAAACCCTGGTCTACAAGGTGTTTCAGGACGGCAAGGCCGGCGCCGATCTCGGCGGCTCGGCGGCGCAATCGGTGATCCTGATGGTGATCGTGGTGGCGCTGACCGCGTTTCAGTTTCGCTACGTCGAAAAGAAGGTTCATTACTGAGCGCCATGGTCGAACATCGCCGATTTGGAAACTTGCTGCCCCATCTCGTCCTGCTGGCCGGCGTCGCCATCGTCGCCTTTCCGGTCTACCTCGCCATCATCGCCTCGACCCACGACAATGCGGTGATCGCCAACGGCCAGATGCCGCTGATCCCCGGCTCCCACGCCATCGAGACCTACTGGAACACCCTCGTCGCCGGCACCGGCAGGACCACGCGCCAGCCGGTCGGCGGCATGATGCTGAACAGCCTGATCATGGCGCTCGGTATCGCGGCGGGAAAGATCGCAATCTCGATCATCTCGGCCTATGCGATCGTGTTCTTCTCGTTCCCGTTCCGGATGACGGCGTTCTGGACCATCTTCATCACCCTGATGCTGCCGGTCGAGGTGCGCATCTATCCGACCTACAAGATCACCAGCGATCTGCACATGCTCGATTCCTACGCCGGGCTGATCCTGCCCCTGATCGCGTCGGCAACCGCGACGCTGCTGTTCCGCCAGTTCTTCATGACGGTGCCGAAGGAGCTGGTGGAGGCCTCCAAAATCGACGGCGCCGGCCCGATCCGGTTTTTCTGGGATACGCTATTGCCGCTTTCGGTCACCAACATCGCCGCGTTGTTCGTGATCCTCTTCATCTATGGCTGGAATCAATATCTCTGGCCGCTGCTGATTACGACGCGCGATGACATGCAGACCATCGTCATCGGCATCAAGAAGATCATCGACGTGCACGACGCCCTGACCGAATGGCAGGTGGCGATGGCGACCGCTGTGCTCGCCATGCTGCCGCCGGTCGCGGTGGTCGTGCTGATGCAACGCCTCTTCGTCAAGGGCCTGATCGAGACGGAGAAGTGAAGATGGCGAATAGCGAATGCCGAGGTGCGAGTAGAGCGGCTTGGCGCCCCTTGCCGGCTTGTACTTCCCTATTCGCCATTGGCTATTCGCTGTTCGCCCCTACCGGAAAATCGCATGGCTAGCGTCACGCTCAGAAACGTAACCAAGACCTATCCCGGCGGCTTTGACGCCATCAAGGGCATCGGCCTGGAAGTCGCCGACGGCCAGTTCTGCGTGCTGGTCGGCCCTTCCGGCTGCGGCAAATCCACGCTGCTGCGGATGGTCGCGGGGCTCGAGACCATCACCGGCGGCGAGATCGACATCGGCGGGCGCATCGTCAACTGGATCGAGCCGGCTGAGCGCGACATCGCCATGGTGTTCCAGAATTACGCGCTCTATCCGCATATGAGCGTCTACAACAACATGGCCTATGGCCTGCGCAACCGCGGCATGCCCAAGCCCGAGATCGACACCCGCGTCCAGGAAGCCGCCCGCATTCTCGAACTCGGTCCCATGCTCGACCGCAAGCCGCAGCAGCTCTCCGGCGGCCAGCGCCAGCGGGTCGCGATGGGCCGCGCCATCGTGCGGCAGCCGAAAGTATTTCTGTTCGACGAACCCTTGTCCAACCTCGACGCCAAGCTGCGGATCGCGATGCGCGTCGAAATCCGGAAATTGCAACGGCGGCTGAAGACGACGTCGATCTATGTCACCCACGACCAGCTGGAGGCGATGACGCTCGCCGATATTCTGGTCGTCATGAACGGCGGCCGCGTCGAGCAGATCGGCAACCCGCTTGATATCTACCAGAAGCCGGCGACGACCTTCGTCGCTTCCTTCATCGGCGCGCCGCCGATGAATCTGCTGCCGCTGCGGTCGGACGAAATCAAAGTGCAGTTCGCCGGCGACAGCGGCGCCGCGGCCGGCGAAGCCGGCATTCTGGGAATCCGCCCCGAGGACTTTGTGATTTCGAGCGATCCAATCGCCGGCGGCGGCCTCGCGCTCGAGCTCACCGTGGAAGCAATCGAGCGCGTCGGCGCCGAGACCTTCATCTACGGTACCCGCCGGCACGAAGTGCAAGGCGTTGCCGCCAATCCCGGGGAGTTGCCGCCGGGCGAAGTGATCGTCCGGATTCCCGGCGCGGTCGCGCCTGCCATCGGCGAGCGAATCAGGGCCATTGCGCCGCGCGAAAAATTGCACCTGTTCTCAGCCGACGGCCGCCGGCGGATCGACCTTTGAGCCCCGCCGCTCCGTCATTGAATGCGGTCCACCGCCCGGGTTCGCGGGGTGCTTGAACGCCTGCAGAATCATGCCCATATTCCCTGTCGACCCGGACGGCAGATTCGCCGGACGGCCAAAATGGGTGCCGCAAGGGCCCTGAAATGCCAAAGTCGCTTCGAGAGGACTTTGTAAATTATGTCTCGTGTTCCTTCGTTATCCAGTCCGTTCCTGCTGGGATTCGACGAAATCGAGCGTGTGCTCGACCGGGTCGTCAAGGGCGCAGACGGTTATCCGCCGTACAATATCGAGCGGTGCGACCGTAATAGCGGCCAACCCGAACGGTTACGCATCACGCTGGCGGTGGCGGGTTTCACCCGCGATCAACTCGATGTAACCATTGAGGAAAACCAGCTCGTGATCCGGGGCCGCCAGCAGGACGACAAGGCCCGGCAATATATCCATCGCGGCATCGCCGCACGCCACTTCCAGCGCACCTTCGTGCTGGCGGAGGGGATGCAGGTGCTGGGCGCGGACTTGAAAAACGGGCTGTTGTCGATCGATCTGGCCCGGCCCGAGCCGGAAAAGGTCGTTAAGACAATCGCTATCAATGAACACGAATAATGGAACGAGTAGCGGACTCGACCGCTTAGTCTGACAGAGGAGTCGAGACCATGACAGAAGTTGGTGTTGTGTTTGAACCCGAAAGCGTCTCCACCGAGGCGCTGGCGACACTTGGCGAGGGCCATATCGCCTATGTGAAGCAGATCCGTTCCGAGGACGTACCGGGACTGTTTCCGCAGGCGCCGAAGATCGCGCCGGGACTGAAGCTTTTCGCGCTGCATGCCGCCGACGGCACGCCGATCATGCTGACCGATAGCCGGGAAGCTGCGATCGCGAATGCATGGAGCAACGAATTGCAGGCCGTCAGCGTTCACTAAACGGAGGCTTTCGGCGTCGCTGAAGGAGTGCTTGCTGCGCTCTCGATTCAGCAAATTGAGATTCGTGATACGCGGGTTATGCGCCCAGTTTATCGGGAACATGCCCGTGTATTTTTTTGCCCGTCTTCCGCTTGTGAATATCCAATGCGCGCCCCAAAATCTGGTCACGGCGATAGCGATAGCGTTGTCATCCGGGCGCAATCACTTAAGTCGATCACTCGACAGAAGTTAAGCCATCGCCGACTGTGACCAGCCTGCGGTCGTTTTCAAGCTAAAAGCGCAACAATCCCTGAGCAATCCGAGTCGGGGGCCGCTCTACGCCGCACTCGCCGGGGGCAATGCCAGCACCGAATAGATCGCCTGCGCATCGCGCGAGGCGCGCAGCTTCTTGGCGACGTCCTGATCGCGCAACAGCCGCGCGATGCGGGCAAGGGCTTTCAAATGATCGGCGCCGGCGCCTTCCGGCGCCAGCAGCAGGAACACCAGGTCGACCGGCTGGCCGTCCATCGCCTCGAAATCGATCGGACGTTCCAGCCGCGCGAACAGTCCGAACAGCTTTTCCAGTTTGGGAAGCTTGCCGTGCGGGATGGCGACGCCGTAGCCGACCGCGGTGGTCCCAAGCTTTTCGCGCTGCAGCAGAACCTCGAAAACGGCACGCTCGTTCTGCCCGGTCAGGAGGGCGGCCCGCGCCGCCAGTTCCTGCAGCGCCTGCTTCTTGCTGTTGACCTTCAACGCCGGGAGAATCGCCTCGGGCGCGACCAGATCGGTAATCGTCATGGGGCGTTCCGAGGTGAATTGACCATCAGGTTGCGAAATGGGTTGCAGCGGGTAGCTTCAGGAAGATGGGGCGGGAGGCGGGCTTACGCCCGGGTCCTAATTGGGGGCTTCTACTCCAACGCAAGACCGGTGCCAACTCCCGTGAACCTGTTCCCTAGCCTCTATCCCCGGGGGCGGCGGACCATAGGGAGGGTCCCCGGAAGCGTCAACTCCGATTGACACGCTACTCCCCGGAGTTCACCGCCGGGGGGTCGACCCAGCCGACATTGCCGTCGGCCCGCCGGTAAATGATGTTCACCCGGCCGCTCGATCCGTGCTGGAACACGATGCAGGCGGCGCCGGTCAGATCCAGTTCCATCACGGCCTCGCTGACCGAAAGCCGCTTCAGCGACGTGGTCGCTTCCGCGATGATGACCGGGCTGTAGCCGGCCTCGTCGTGCTCGTCGTCTCCCGCGGGCGCCTCGATCACATAGCTGGGCGCATTGAGGGTCGGCGCGTCCATCCCGGCGAGCGCCGCCGAAGCCGCGTGGGCCTTGCGGGCCGAGCGGTCCTTGAGACGGCTCTTGTAGCGGCGCAGTCGCTTTTCGATCATGATCAGCGCCTGATCGGCGCTGGCATAGGCATCGGCGGCATTGGAATCCGCCTCGAGCGTAATTCCGGAATCCAGATGCAGCGAGCAATCGGTGCGGAAGCCGAAGCCATCCTTGCTCAGCGTGATGTGGCCGGAATAATTACCGTCGAAATATTTGCGCAGCACTTCATCGGTGCGCTCGCTGACGCGGCCGCGCAGTGCCTCGCCAACGTTGATGCTTTTTCCCGAGATCCGCAGAGTCATTGTTGGCGCCTCGATTCTGGAGCGGAACGGACACTATTCCGATTTGGCCCGGGCGCAATCACGCGGGCTGCGTATCCCGGGACCGGTCGGAGGATGCGGCGGGGGCCGAGAGCGCATTGCCGAGCATGCTTTGTTTGTCGCGGCGGCGCTGCACCGAGGACGGGATTCGCATCGCCTCGCGATACTTCGCGACCGTGCGACGGGCAATATCAATGCCGGATGCGCGCAATCGTTCCACGATGGTGTCGTCGGAAAGGATCACCGCGGGGTCTTCGGCATCGATCATCTGCTTGATGCGGTGGCGGACCGCCTCCGCCGAATGCGCTTCGCCGCCGTCGGCCGAGGCAATCGAGGCGGTGAAAAAATACTTCAGTTCGAAGCTGCCGCGATTGGTCGCCATGTATTTGTTGGCGGTCACCCGCGACACCGTCGATTCATGCATCTGGATCGCGTCCGCCACCGCCTTGAGGTTGAGGGGCCGCAGATGCGCCACGCCGTGGGTGAAGAACCCGTCCTGCTGGCGCACGATCTCGGTTGCGACTTTCAGGATAGTGCGGGCGCGCTGGTCGAGCGCGCGCACCAGCCAGGTCGCGTTCTGCAGGCAATCGGTGAAATAGGACTTGTCGCCGTCCTTGCGGACCGTCTTCGACAGCTCGGTATAATAGATCTGATTGACCAGCACCCTCGGCAACGTGTCGCTGTTGAGTTCGACGTGCCAGCCGCCATCCGGCCCCGGCCGCACATAGACATCCGGCACCATGGTCTGGGTTCGCGCCGAGCCGAACTTCAGACCCGGCTTCGGATCGAGACGACGAATCTCGCCGATCATGTCGGTGATGTCGTCATCGTCGACTCCGCAAAGCTTGCGCAGCGCAGCGATATCGCGCTTGGCCAGCAGATCGAGATGCTCGACCAGCGCCTGCATCGCGGGGTCGTAGCGATTGAGTTCGCGCAACTGGATCGCAAGGCACTCGCTCAGGTTTCGCGCGCAGACGCCGGGCGGATCGAATTTCTGCAGCACCGCGAGAACCGTCTCGACCTCTTTGGGCGAGGCTCCAAGCCGCTCGGCGGCCTGCCCCAGATCCGGCGGCACGTAACCCGCCTCATCGACGAGGTCGATGAGGTATTGCCCGATCATGCGCTGCGCAGGCGCCGCAAAAGCCACCGCCAGCTGTTCGGCAAGATGACTGCCGAGCGTGATCTCGGCAGCGACGAAGGCTTCGAGATTGTAGCTGTCATCGTTGGAGGCGCCGCCGCCCCACTCGGTATAGGCGGTCGGCGCCGCGTCCTGCGCGGTGCGCGCGGCGGCCTCCGCCGGCTCCTCGGAAAACACGTTGTCGAGGCCGGTATCCAGGGTCTGCTCGATCTCGGCGCGGCTGCCGAGGTCGCGATTCATCCACTCTTCCTGGGCCGGCTCGAAATTGTCGGAAGCGCCATTGTCCATCCCCGAACGCTCGGTGACAGCGTCGTCGTCATAGGCGGAACCGGAATCGTCGAAATCGGAAAATTCGGCTTGCTCAGGCGTCGGCTCACCCGGAACCGGGGGCTCAGTGCCGTCATTGGCGCGCTCGAGCAGCGGATTTCGCTCGAGTTCCTCCTCCACAAAGGCCGAGAGGTCGATATTCGACAGCTGCAGCAGCTTGATCGCCTGCATCAGCTGCGGCGTCATCACCAGCGATTGCGACTGCCGGAACTCTAATCTCTGCGTCAGTGCCATGGAGGCAAGAACCGATCCCTAAAAGTTGGTCCGATTCTTGCTTAAACTAGTCCGAAGCCGATGTACACGGCTTGACGGACTGGAAAAATGGACTATGCCGCCGCCGGCAAAAACGGGGTCCGGTTTTGCGTCCGGGCGCGCCATAGATTCTGAATGGAGGCATGACCTTATCGCCAAACCGCCCACACTTTGGTGGGTCGTGGGCTAAAGCCGGAATTCCTCGCCAAGGTAAAGGCGGCGTACATCCGGGTTATTGACGATTTCATCCGGATTGCCCTCGGTCAGGATTTCCCCGGCATAGACGATATAGGCGCGGTCGGTCAGTCCCAGCGTTTCCCGCACATTATGGTCGGTAATCAGCACGCCGATGCCGCGATTGGTGAGATGGCGGACAAGATCCTGAATGTCGCCTACCGCGATCGGATCGATGCCGGCGAAGGGTTCGTCGAGCAGCATGTAATTGGGGCGGGTCGCCAGCGCGCGTGCGATCTCGACGCGGCGCCGCTCGCCGCCCGACAGCGCAATCGACGGCGTCTTGCGCAGCCGCGTGATGTTGAATTCGTCGAGCAGGGAGTTGAGTTCGGCCTCGCGTTTTTTCCTGGAGGGTTCGACCACCTCCAGCACCGCACGGATATTCTGCTCTACCGTCAGACCGCGGAAAATCGAGGCCTCCTGCGGCAGGTAACCGATCCCGAGCCGGGCGCGCTGATACATCGGCAGCTTGGTGACGTCGTGGCCATCGAGCTCGATGGCGCCGCGATCGGCCTTGATCAGGCCGGTGATCATGTAGAACACCGTGGTCTTTCCGGCGCCGTTCGGACCGAGCAAACCCACCGCCTCGCCGCGGCGAACATAGATGCTGACGCCACGAACCACCTGGCGGGTGCCGAAACTTTTTTCCACGCTATGCACAGCCAGATAGCCCGTCCGCGGTGCCGGCCGCGGAGCCGCTGCCGCGCCATTGGTCTTCGGACGCGGCGGGGAAACCGGGCGCGGCTTTTCCGCCGGACGCGGCGTATCCAATTGCAGCGGGGCGTCGCGCGCGATCGGCGGCGCGTCGCGCACCGGACTGGTCAGGATCTCGCCCATGCTGTCGCCAAGCACGGTGATGTCTGCGCGGGAGCGCGCAAATCCTGGCGGACTGCGTTTCGCAGGGCGCCGACGGAACATGCCGAGTAAATCCACCATCCCCGCTTAGCTCAGCCTTTCACGGTGATTCCGTTGCGGCGCTCGATTCGCTCGCGCAACATGAAGGAATGGAGGTCGCTTGCCCAGCGGACCCCGCGCGATTGGAGGGCCGGATCGCGCCGCCGGGCTGTTCCGTAGATACAGGTTTACGCCGCGGGCTTCAACCTCGCCGCCCCGCGATAGCAGCCAAGCAATTGATATTATTTCGGTTTATTTGAAGCGCCGAAGGCCGGCAGAGGCGACCCCGCGCCGGGCGATGCCGGTCCGCAGCCCTGTCCCGACTGGATGAACAGCCCCTGGACCTTTCCGCTGTCGGATTCCACCCGCGATACCCCCGTGGTCATGTCGACCAACAGGCGGTCACCGCGAAGCACATTCTTGCATTGGGTCAGCACCACCCCGCCGAGCATGGTGATCAGGTTGGTCTTGGTATCGAACACGGCGGTGTCCCCGGTGACGACCTGATCCTTCTGGGTGACGATCACGTTGCCCTTGGCCTCCAGCCGCTTGATCGACGAACTTCCGCCGGGACCCGGGGTCGCGGACTGCATCGGCGCCGATTTTGCCGCCGCCGCCTTAGTGTTGGCGTTAGCGTTAGCAGCCGGCGCCTCCGATGGGGCCGGGCTCGATTCGTAAAACACCACAAGCGTCTTCGACGTCATGGTGGTGTCGCCCTGCACCACCTTCACATTGCCGGAGAAGGTCGCTTCCTTTTTCTTGTCGCGCATCTCGAGCGTGGCGGCTTCGATCTGGATCGGCTGGTCGCGATTCTGCGTAAACCCCTGCATGGCATTGGGCACGCCCTGCACCGAGCTCTGTGCACCGGCTTCGCCGGCGGCACTCATCGCCAGCACAAAAGCGGCGCTACAGGCGAAGCGCGCGATCCGCCTGTACGGGATGCAGCGCGAGAAAGACATCATCATGAACTTCATTTCGGGTTGGCGGCTTTGCCGGATTGAGACCGCGCTTTGGCCGGATGAACGACCGCGGGCTCGGGCGCCGCGGATACGCTGGCGGCGGGCGGGCTGGACGTCTCGGCGGGTGGCAGATGGTCCAAATTCATCACCACATTGCCTTCGAATCTCACGACTTCGCCGCCTCCTGTAATTCTGAGCCTGTCGGAGGTCAGGGTTCCGTTGAGCAATTTGACGTCGACATGCTCGTCCGACGTTACCGTGCCCTTGCCCATGTCGACGAACGCCTGCGTCAGGCGCGCCTCGTAGCCCGTGGAAGTCTGCAGAAAGATATCCTTGTGCAGATCCAGCAACTGGTCCTTGGAATTGAACAGGCCGTTGAGTGCATCCAGCGTGACGGTCGACTGGTCTTCCATCAACATCTTGGCCCGCAATGTCTTGAGATCGACGTGGTCCGGATCGGTCACATCCTGGGTCGCGGTTTTGGCCCACATTTCGTAGGGCCGCTGATCGGTCGTGTAGCCGGACAGATGCGGCGATTCCATCGTGATCTTGGTGCCGGAGACGACGAGGTTTCCGATGTCGAGCGGCAGCTTGGGCATCAGCATCCGGAACGGATTGAAAACCGACACCCCGACGATGGCCGCCAGCGCCAGGATCACGGCCGCCGGGACCGCGATGCGCAGCGCCCGCACCATCCGGCTGTGGCGCGCAGCGATGGCAAAGCGCGCCTCCATTCCGGCTTGATAGGCAGGATTCTGAACCGAATTCACCGCTGCTCCCAAGCGCTGGCGTCCCCTATTCTACCCGGGATGGCCGGATTATGCAGCCCGGACCTCCCGCTATGAGTGTGACCGAAACGGGGCGGAAGCCGGCCGGCTCGGCGCTTCAAAAGGGCCTCAGCCTACGAATGGGCAAAAATGTCCTCGGTGTCCCAGCCCTGCAGGTCGAGCCTCGCCCGCGTCGGCAAAAATTCGAAGCAGGATTGCGCCAGCCCCAGACGGCCCTCGCGCGCCAGCATGATATCGAGGCGCTCGCGCAGCGCATGCAGATGCAGCACGTCGGAGGCCGCGTAGGCAAGTTGCGCCTCGCTCAGGGTCTGCGAGCCCCAGTCGCTGGATTGCTGCTGCTTCGACAGATCGATGTTGAGCAACTCGCGCACCAGATCCTTCAGGCCGTGGCGATCGGTATAGGTGCGGGCCAGCCGCGAGGCGATCTTGGTGCAATACACCGGCTGCGGCATCACGCCGAAGGCGTTGTCGAGCGCGGCAATATCGAACCGCGCGAAATGAAAAATCTTGGTGATTTTCGGATTGGCCAGCAACGCCTTCAGGTTCGGCGTGTCGGTCTGGCCCTTGGGAATCTGCACCACGTCGGCGCTGCCGTCGCCGTTCGACAGCTGCACCACGCAGAGCCGGTCGCGATGCGGATGCAGCCCCATGGTCTCGGTGTCGATCGCCACCGAATCGGTGTAGCGGGTGAGATCAGGCAGGTCGCCGCGGTGCAGGCGTACGGTCATGTTGTTTACGAACCTCGTCGAATCGATGGGGGTCAAACTACCGCCCAAACGGTCAAGAGGCGAGCGTCCGGCGTGCTGTTCAGGCCACGAACATAGGTCAGAGCTGCGGAAAGCTCGCCGCGACGGCTTGTCGGCGATCCCGGTCGTTCCGGTCAAGGCCGAATCTGATCTGGAACGGATCGCCTCCGGTGCGGCCTGTTCCGGCCACCGTCCGGGCTTTAAAGGCGCACCGTTGCTCGCCTGAACCCATAGCAGTTGGAACCAGGGCCGCAGGGGATACATGCGGTAATTTTTATCGCGATTTTCCGGAATCGGCAGAATCGAGTCAATATAACTCGGCCGTCGCCACAACCGAAGGTGCCCTTGATGAAAATCGAACAGCAGCGCTTGCCCCGCCTCGCCGTGCTCATCGACGCCGACAATACCTCGCCGCAAATCGCCGGCGGTCTGTTCGAGGAAGTGGCGAAGTTCGGAGAAGCCAGCGTACGGCGCATTTACGGGGATTTTTCCGGCCCGCAGCTCAGATCATGGGCCGATATCCTGTCAAAGCACGCCATCGATCCCTACCAGCAGTTCGCCTACACCAAGGGCAAGAACGCCTCCGACATTGCGCTCGTCATCGATGCGATGGATCTGCTGCACAGCGGACGGTTCGAAGGATTTTGCCTGGTGTCGTCCGACAGCGATTTTACCCGGCTGGCATCCCGCCTGCGTGAACAGGGCGCCGACGTCTACGGATTCGGCAAACAGGACACCCCGGAAAGTTTCCGGCAGGCGTGCCGCCGCTTCATCTACACCGAGAATCTGGTGTCCGAGACACCGGCGGCCAATTCCGGCGCAGCACCGAAGTCCAGGTCACTGCAGCCGCCCAGCGCCGCGATCCCGATTCTGGAAAAGGCGATTTCTCAGATTGAAAGCGAGGATGGGTGGGTCAGGCTCGATACCGTGGGATCGGTGCTGGTAAATCTGGTGTCGGATTTCGACGTCCGCACCTTCGGTTTCAGGAAGCTGAGCGACCTCGTGCGCAACGGCGGCGGGTTCGACTTCGAGAAGATCGAGGGCGGCCACCTGCGTATCCGCGCCAAGCCCGCCGGCGGCGACAGCCCCAAGGTCAAAGCGAAGTGAATGCCACGGCGCGGTGATTTCGCGCAGGGCCGCCTGTGGGGTTCTCGGGCATGCAGAGAAATCATGGGCTTGGGCAGGAATGGTGCCCAGGAAAGGAGCGGACGATCCAGACAGCAATCCGGCGAGTCACAATGGCCCTGACCCACGTAGGGCACGCTTTAGACGGCTGTCGGTGTGCGGATCGACATAATGGAACAGGGCAGTCGCGCGCGTCTTGTCAGGATCGCAAGGCTCGTTGGTGTGGATGGAGCGATAGCCCCAGAAAAGATACAGGTTGCCCGGCTTCAATTTGATCCGGACCAGATGCGAAGAAGGCGCTTTCGCCAAACGCCTCAGCAGTAACTGTGTGAGCGGATTGTCTACGAGCAATTTATCAATCAGGTTTTGTGCATACCACGTTCTGACAGAGCGAGTGTTTGGAACCATGAGGAGTTCGCCGGAGTGCCGTCCTTCCGGAACACAGATCGGGAGCAAGGCAGTTAGCACATAGGAGTCGTAGTGGAACCGGAGCGAGTGTTGTTGACTCGAGGAGCCGGTCAGACAGCGCAGAATTTGGTAGTACGGCTGATCGGGGGCCTGATTTCCCGTCGCGCGTTCATAAACGCGCGTGCAAAGCCGTCGGAATATCGGGGATTTGGCCATTCGCTCAAGCGGCGTGCCTGCCAAATCTTCACAGCCCGTGAAACAGACATACTGGTTTCCCGCGGCCTGAACTGTATCTTCAACGAAGGCGTGAAGCTGATCAAGCTCGTGCTGCTTCAAATAATGGGAAACGACTCCATATCCGCCGCGATCGATCGAGCTGACCAACTCGCTGACCGACTCGTCCGACAAATCCGGAAATCCTCCGTTCAGCGAAATATCCGATGCACCCCCTGCAGTGGCCATGGGCGTACCCTTGGAATCCGCCCCCGCGCGCCGCGCGAAGCCATTTCAGCCGGCGCAGGCTTCGGACTGCTCGCGTGGCTGGCGGCATAATCTGCGGGAAACTTGGCGGCCCTTCCCCGATCTCTGGAAATCCATCGTCTAAATTGTGGCGGTATCGAGGCGTTATAGAGGCCGAGCAATGTCACAGGAACCAGCCTGCCCTGTCGTCTGCGCAACGACCCGACCACCCTGCCCCGCAAACCTATCTTCGGTGATTGGCTGCTCGAACGCGGCCTCGCCATGCTCTACGTCCCGAGCGGCATCAGGAAGAGCTGGCTACCATCGCCCGCCGCGATTGCTGGAGGCGGATCGCTCCATGACTGGAATGCGCCATCTGCTGAGCGGGTCATGCTGGAGGACGGAGAAATGGACCTCTCCGACATCAAGGACCGCCTGGGCATCGTCTTCAAGACAGTGAAGGGCGACCCATGGCCGTGAAGAACTGCTGGGGATCGTCGAGGCATGGAAGCCCAAGCTACTCGTGCTCGACAACCTCTGCACACTGGCCAAGTAATAACAGCACTATCTGACACGATGGTGCCCAGGAAAGGACTCGAACCTTCACGGCCGTTAAGCCACTGGCACCTGAAGCCAGCGCGTCTACCAATTCCGCCACCTGGGCCCGGGCCGGTTAGTACGGACCGGTTGCGCGCTTGTCAAATTGTTGAACCGTTGCCCAAATGCGCTGTACAGCGCCGGCATGTTGGCGTATCGCGAAACCGCTAAATCCTCCCACGACCGATCGAATTTGACCCCAGGAAATTGACTCCCATGGCATCGAATCTGGACACGCTGGTCACGGTTTTCGGGGGATCGGGCTTTCTGGGACGAAGCGTGGTCCGCGCGCTCGCCAAGCGCGATTACCGCGTCCGGGTCGCGGTGCGGCGGCCGGAACTGGCCGGGCATCTGCAGCCGCTCGGCAGGGTCGGCCAGATCCACGCGGTGCAGGCCAATCTGCGCTACCCGATGTCGGTGGAAGCCGCGATGCGTGACTCCCACGCTGCCATCAATCTGGTCGGCATTCTGACCGAAAGCGGTGAACAGACCTTCGAGGCGGTGCAGGGATCAGGCGCCGGCAGGGTGGCGAAAGCGGCGGCGGCCGTGGGCGCGCGGATGGTGCATGTCTCGGCGATCGGCGCCGACGAGAATTCGCCGGCGCGTTACGGACGCTCCAAGGCCGCCGGCGAAAGGGCGGTGCTGTCGGCCGTGCCCGAGGCGACGATCCTGCGGCCATCGGTGGTGTTCGGGCCGGAGGATCAATTCACCAACCGTTTTGCGGCGCTGGCACGGATGTCGCCGATGCTGCCCTTGATCGGCGGCGGCCTGACAAGACTGCAGCCGGTCTATGTCGGCGATGTCGCGACCGCGGTCGCCGATGCCGTCGACGGCAAGACCAAAGCCGGGGCGACCTACGAACTCGGCGGTCCGGAAGTGCTGACCATGCGCGAGATCCTGGAAATCATTCTCGCAACCATCGAACGCAAGCGCATGCTGGTTTCGCTGCCCTTCGGGCTGGCGAAATTGCAGGCGCTGATGCTGCAGTTCGCGCCCGGACCGCTGAAACTGACGCCGGACCAGGTGGTGCTGCTGCGGTCGGACAATGTGGTATCCCAGACGGCGAAGGCCGCCGGGCTGACCCTGGAAGGCCTGGGAATCGCGGCGGATTCGCTGGAAGCGATCGCCCCGCAATACCTCTGGCGCTTCCGCGCCGCCGGGCAGTTCCAACGCAATGGCGCGTGATTCATCCGTCGTCCCGGCGGACGCCGGGATGACCCGGAGCGAATTCTACCGCCCCATCGCCAGCGCGATCAGGCCGAGCGTGCCGACGATGACGCGCCACCACGCGAACAGCGTGAAGCCATGGCGGGTGACGTAACTCAAAAATGTTTTCACCACGACGATCGCGGTGATGAAGGACACCACGAAACCGATCGCGATGATCCCCAGATGATCGGCCGTCATCTCGGCGCGGCTCTTGTAGAAATCATAGGCGAAGGCGCCGACCATGGTCGGGATCGCCAGGAAGAAGGAGAATTCCGCCGCCGCGCGCTTGTCCGCCCCTAACAGCATCGCAGCCACGATGCTGGCCCCGGAGCGCGACACCCCGGGAATCATCGCCAGGCATTGCGCGACGCCGATCCAAAGATAGGTCAGCAGCGGAAACTTGGTCGCATCGTGTTCGTACGGCTTGTGATCGATCTGATCGACCCACAACAGGATCGCGCCTCCGACGATCAGCGAAAAGCAGACCACCCAGGGATTAAACAGAACTTCCTTGATATATTTCCCGGCGATCAGGCCGATGATCACCGCCGGCAGGAACGCCACCAGCAGGCCGATGACAAATCGCCGGTCGTCGGAATTGGAGAACATGCCGAGCGCGATCCGCCATAGTTTTGCGAAATAGATCACGACAATCGCGAGAATCGCGCCGAGCTGAATCAGCACGGTAAAACTGTTCCAGAAACTGCCCGCGCCGAGATCGAAGAATCGTTCCGCCAGCAACAGATGGCCGGTCGAGGAAACCGGCAGGAATTCCGTCACACCCTCGACGACGCCGAGGATCACCGCACGTACTGCATCAGACATCATGACTGGTCCGTTAGGATCGAAATGAGGCGAAAAGCCGGGCTCTTCTCGCTTATTCGTCCCTCTGCCGCAATCTCAAATAACGTGAAAACACAGGTTGCCTCATTCGCGCGCTCCGGTAGTTTGGCGCGTTGCCCCCGGTACAGCCGCCGCCTCGCGCGGTGAGGATTTCTTAAGCACCGCAAAACTATCAAGGGATACATGTTCACGCTGTTTCATCATCCGTTCTGTCCGCATTCGCGCTTTGTCCGCCTGGCGCTCGGCGAATACGGCCTCGATGTGCGGCTGGTGGAAGAGCGGGCCTGGGAGCGGCGCGAGGCTTTTCTCGCGCTCAATCCCGCGGGCACCACGCCGGTGTTGATCGCCGAAGGCCAGCCTTCGATTCCCGGCGCCGCGATCATCGCCGAATATCTCGATGAGACCCATGGCGCCGCGATGAAGCAACGCCGGCTGCTGCCGACGACGGCGGGCGAGCGCATCGAGGTGCGCCGGCTGATGGCGTGGTTCAACGAAAAATTTTTCGAGGAAGCCTCCAATCCGCTGGTCACCGAGCGTATCTACAAGCGCTTCATGAGCGAAGATGATGGCGGCGGGGCGCCGGCGGCGGATGTGATCCGCGCGGCGAAGGCCAATGTGCGCTATCATCTGGCCTATATCGGCTGGCTGGCGCAGACGCGGAATTTTCTGGCCGGCGACCGGCTGACCTATGCGGACCTCGCCGCCGCGGCGCATCTTTCGGCGATCGATTATCTGGGCGACGTGCCATGGATAGAGGACGACGCGGCAAAGGCGTGGTACGCGCGGGTGAAATCCCGCCCGTCGTTCCGCCCCTTGCTGAGCGAATGGCTGGCGGGCGTGCCGGCGTCGCGCACCTACGTGGACCTCGACTTCTGAACGCCCACCTCAAGCTGTCTCCCGCCGATCTGAAGGCTGGGCTCACGAGCGAAGCGCGCGCGCTCGGATTCGATTGCGTCGGCGTTGCCGATCCGGATGCGATCGGTCGCGCGGGCCCATATTTCCGCGCATTCCTCGACGCCGGCGCGCATGGCGACATGGACTGGCTCGCAGCTCATCCGGAACGCCGCACCGACCCGCGCGTGCTGTGGCCGGACGTGCGCTCGGTGATCATGCTGGGCGTCAATTACGGACCCGACCAAAATCCGCTGGCGATCCTCGAACAACGCACGCGCGGCGCGATCTCGGTCTATGCGCAGGGCGACGATTATCACGACCTGATCAAGAAGCGACTGAAGACGCTGGCGCGGTGGCTGGCCGCCACCTCGGGCGGCGAGGTCAAGGTGTTCGTCGATACCGCCGCGGTGATGGAAAAGCCGCTGGCGCAGGCGGCGGGACTGGGCTGGCAGGGCAAGCACACCAACCTCGTCTCGCGCGAATTCGGCTCATGGCTGTTTCTCGGCGCGATCTTCACCACGTCGGACCTGCCGCGCGACGAAGCCGACACCGACCATTGCGGCTCGTGCCGGGCCTGCCTCGATATCTGCCCGACGTCGGCATTTCCCGCACCCTACAAACTCGATGCACGGCGCTGCATTTCCTATCTCACCATCGAGAGCAAGGCGCCGATCCCACAGGAATTCCGCAAAGCCATCGGCAACCGAATCTATGGCTGCGACGATTGCCTCGCGGTCTGTCCGTGGAACAAGTTCGCGCAGGCCGGGCGCGAAACCAAACTCGCCGCGCGCGACGGGTTGCGCGCGCCATCGCTCGCCGAACTCGCCCGGCTCGATGATGCCGCGTTTCGCGCGCAGTTCACAAAATCGCCGGTCAAGCGCATCGGCCGCGACCGTTTTGTTCGCAATGTGCTGATCGCGATCGGCAACTCCAACGACCCTGCATTGGCGGCGGAGGCCGAACGCCTGCTCGATGACGCAAGTCCGCTGGTGCGCGGTGCCGCCGTGTGGGCACTGTCGCAACTGCTCGGGCGGGAGGAGTTTTTGGCACGCGCGGAAAAGGCGATCAACGCCGAGGTGGACGAGAGCGTGCGGACGGAGTGGCAGTCCGGTCGCACGAGCGCCCTTTCCTCATCCTGAGGAGCGGCCACTTGGCCGCGTCTCGAAGGATGGCCGCGAGTCCCTGCGTTGCATCCATCCTTCGAGACGCTTGCGGAGTTTATCATCGGGCCGCGCTTCGCGCGGACCCGGTGGCAAGCTCCTCAGGATGAGGTCCGAATCCTTCAGGCTCTGAGGATCAACATGGCCGCCCTTGATTTCATCGCGCATATTCCGTCATGGTCCCGCGCCATGACGAATCAGCCTTTCTTCACCAGAGACCGCGACGCCTACATTCCCACCGATGCCGCGCGCGGGCCGTGGGACCCTAATTCGCTGCACGGCCGTGTCATCATCGGACTGCTGGCATTCGCCATCGAGCAGCGTCACGGCGCCGACGACTTCGTGCCGGCGCGGCTGACGGTGGACATGTTTCGCCTGCCCACGCTCGCGCCGATCGAGGTCACGACGCGGCTGGTCCGCGATGGCCTGCGCATCAGGGTGGTCGAGGCCGATTTTTTCAGCGGCGGCGTCGGCATGGCGCGCGCCTCTTGCCAGCTGTTGCGCAAGACACAAGACCCGCAAGGCCAGGTCTGGTCGCCGCCGAACTGGGATGTGCCGGCGCCATCGGACATTCCGGCCCCGACCGATCCGCGGCTCGGCATGAACGGCAAATGGGCCACCCGGCCGATCGTGGGCGCGATGGGCACCGTCGGCCCGCGGCGGCTCTGGATGAGCGAAGTGCGCGACCTCGTCGAAGGCGCGGCGCTGACGCCGTTCGTGCGGGTCGCGGTGGCGGCGGATTTCGCCAGCCCCTTTGCCAATGCCGGCGACCAGGGCCTCGGCTACATCAACAGCGACGTCACGCTGTATCTGCACCGCCTGCCGGTGAAGGAATGGATCGGCTTCGAGGTGGTGAACCACCACGCCACCGACGGCGTCGCGATCGGCGAGTGTTTTCTGTACGACCAGCAGGGGGCGATCGGCACATCCACCGTGGCGGCCCTGGCGCAACGCAAGCCGATGGCGGCCCAACGTCCCGCACCGTGATGAAATTCACGCCGTCATTCCGGGGCGACGCACAGCGTCGAACCCGGAATCTCGAGATTCCGGGTTCGCACTATCGTGCGCCCCGGAATGACAAGTTGCCGGCTAAAGCCTCACCCGATCTCCGCTACCGCCGCGAGAATCCGCGCGATGTCCTGCGGCCGCGACAGGCGGTGATCGCCGTCCTGGATCATCGTCAGCACCACATCGTCGCTGGGCAGCCGGTCCGCCAGCGCGAACGCATGCCGCCATGGCACGTCCGGATCCTGTGCGCCCTGCAGGATGCGAACCGGGCAGCCCACATCGATCGCGCTGCCGAGCAGCAGATGGCTGCGGCCCTCCTCGATCAGCGCGCGGGTGATCGGATAGGGCTCGCCGTATGCCGAGGGCCGCAGCCAGACGCCCCGGCTCTCGATCTCCCGACGAATTTCGGGCGAAAATCCTTTCCACATCAGTTCCTCGGTAAAATCCGGTGCCGGCGCGATCAGCACCAGCCCGGCGAGCGAGGCGCGTCCTGCCGGGCGCCGCGCCAGTTCCCGCGCCAACAACAGCGCGATCCAGCCGCCCATCGACGAGCCGATCACGACCTGCGGGCCGGTACAGAATTGCTCGAACACCGCGACGCTCTCTTCCAGCCAGCGCCCGATGGTGCCGTCGACGAACGCGCCGCCGGATTCGCCGTGGCCGGAATAATCGAACCGGACAGAGGCGCGATCGCGCTCGGCGGCCCAGGCGTCCAGCGCCAGCGCCTTGGTGCCCCGCATGTCCGAATTGAAACCGCCGAGCCAGAACAGCCCGGGCGCGCCACCGGCGCGGGCGCGCACCGCGATGCTGCGCGCAGCGCTGTCCCTGCCTACCACGACGAAGGAGGGTGGCTGCTCGAATGCGTCGGAATTGGTCATGAAGGGGTCACTCTGGTTCGCTGCTGTTTGATTGAGCACACACGATCCGTCAACGGACGCCAATACCGGCATTAAGTATTTCGCCGAGCTTGCGGAACAGAGGCATGGTCTCTATGTGGCTGGTCTGAACGTTCCACGCGGCTAAGCGTTGTTCGGCGTGACCAAAATGCCTCGCATTTGAAGGTTTTCGCGCCGACAACGCGAGTTTGCTTGCCCGCTGAGCCTTATTCCTTCAAACTGTTGCCCTCGTTCACAACCTTGGAGAGTTACCCATTCGCCGTCCCAACAGAGCCCCGCCCGCTGCCACCAAAGACGGGCCGCGTACCAACGATGAAATCCGCAACGCACAGGTTCAGCTCATCGACCAGAACGGCCTGAATCACGGCACGGTCGAAACAGCGGCCGCCGTCAAGATGGCCCTCGAAGCGGGCATGGATCTTGTGGAGATTTCGCCCAATAACAATCCTCCCGTTTGCAAGATCATGGACTACGGGAAGTTCAAATATTCGGCGCAGAAAAAAGCCGCGGAGGCGCGCAAGAAACAGAAGATCGTCGAGATCAAGGAGATCAAGCTTCGGCCGATGATCGACGATCACGATTACGACGTGAAGATGCGCGCGATGCAGCGCTTTTTCGAGGAGGGTGACAAGGTCAAGGTCACCTTGCGCTATCGCGGCCGCGAAATGGCGCATCAGGAAATCGGCACCAAATTGCTGGACAAGGTCAAGAGCGACGTCGCGGAGATCGCGAAGGTCGAGCAGGACGCGCGCTTTGAAGGCCGTCAGGTCGTCATGGTTCTGGCGCCGCGCTAAGTCGCCCGGCACATCCCATTAGTCAATTTAGTCGCAGCGAAACGGCCCGTCAGAGCATCTGGCGGGCCGGTTTCTTTTGCGCGTCGCGCGCGTCTTCGACGCGCCATGGCGGTGCGCTGCGAGCGGGGGCCCACATTTCACCGGACGCAGTTTGGTCCCGGCTCTGCGGAGCGGCGTCACGAACGCTGCACCGCCTCAACGAGCAAGTGATGGTGTGTGGACGGCCCCCTACGGCATCAGTGTGCCAGAATGAGGTTGTTGCAAATCTCAGACAAAGGAGCCGTCCGTGAACCAGATTATCCGCATTGGAATGGATACGTCTAAGCATTTTTTTCAGCTGCATGGGGTGGATGCCACCGAGCGGCCAGTGCTGCGCCGGAGGCTGCGGCGCAATGAGGTGTTGGCGTTTTTTGCCAAGCTGCCGCCAACCGTTATCGGGATGGAGGCCTGCGGCGCAGGGCATTACTGGACGCGGGAGTTGCGCAAGCTCGGCCACGAGGTGAAGCTGATGGCGCCGCAGCACGTGAAGGCTTACGTCAAACGTAACAAGAATGACGGGCGCGATGCCGAGGGCCTGTGCGAGGCGATGAGCCGGCCGACGATGCAGTTCGTGCCGATGAAGACCGAAGAGCAGCAGGCGGCGCTGATGCTGGTGGGGGTTCGCCAGCAGCTGATCGCAAGGCGTACCCAACTCAGCAACGCGATCCGCGGCTACGCGGCGGAGTTTGGTCTGATCACCGCCAAGGGTCTGGACAAGATCGAGCCGTTATTGGCGCGGATCGCGCAGGACGAGAGCTTGCCGGAGCTGGCGCGCGAGATGTTTGCGGTGTACGGCAGGGAATATGCGCGGCTGCAGGTCGAACTGAAGGCGATCGAGGTCAGGCTACTGGCCTGGCACCGCGCCAATGCCGACAGCCGTCGTCTGGCGCAGATCCCGGGGATCGGGCCGATCGGCGCCACGGCGCTGGTCATGAAGACCCCCGACCCTCGCCTGCTCCCGTCCGGGCGGCACTTCGCGGCCTGGATCGGGCTGACACCAAGGGATCATTCCACCGCCGGCAAGACCCGGATCGGCAAGATCACCCGCGCCGGAGATGAGATGCTGCGCAGCGTGCTGGTGGCGGGAGCAACCGCGGTGATCCAGCAGGCGAGACATGGTCGCGGCCGTCCGTCGCCCTGGCTGATGGCCCTGCTGAAGCGCAAGTCAGCGAAGCTCGCGGCGGTAGCCCTCGCCAACAAGATTGCCCGCATCGCGTGGAAGCTGATGGTGACAGGCCAAAGTTACGATGGCGCGCGGATGCCCAGCGCACTCGCCGCCGCCTAAGAGATCGGCCGGTCGGCGGGTTCGCCGCACTGGCTGAGCCGGAGCTGCAAGAGGAGACAGATGGTAGGATCGATCGATCCGAGGTGCGAGACAGTCCGTGGGACCCATTGGCCTGTAAAGGTCGCTGGAGTGTTTGGAGCTCGCGTCGCGGAAAACCATCTTGGCCAGCGGTCCAAAGTGACCGCATCAACAGGCCGGACATATGGATGCAAGCGATCCGATCAGACCCTCAAAAAACTCTTGTGGCACGGGGGCCGTCCACATATGGGTCCCGGCTCTGTTGCGCACCGTGAGGGACGCTGCACCGCGTCCTCGACACGAGAGCCTTTGATCTAACTCCGCGTGGCCTGCCAGCTGCCGCTGCAGCGGTCGCCTGAAATAACGCCGCTCCACCGACCCGCCCCGGTATTGCCGAAGAGCCGGCCGCTGCCGCTGGCCACCGACAGGCCGACCGATATCCTGACCGACACCACGCCGGCCCGGCTGATGCCGCCCGTCACCTTGCCTCCGCCAGCAGATGACACGCGACGGCCGGACACGGCGAAGGGAGCACTGTTGGTCGGGCTGCAATTGCCTGCCCGGGTCACGAAGATCACGTTCCAGATACCGTCATAGGCTCCCGCCGCCCTGACGATTCTGGCCTGCCGGGCATCGGCGGTGCCGGGCACGACCAGTGCGGCGAGAACCGCTGAAGTAAACACCCAGCGCAAGCTACGCGACGGCCTGGATTGGGCGAAAAGGGCAACCGATCGGGCTGAAATCGTCATTTTTTTCCTGTTTTTTGGCCGCGTCCGGATGGCGTGAGACCATGTGTCTACCGATATGGTTCGACGGTTCATCGTTGCCAATCCCGCTCGGCTCTGCCATAAGCCCAACCTTCATCGCCCGGCTGATCAAGGGCTGCCGTGTCGATGCCCGTGCTGGTTGTTGCGTTTAGGCAATAACCGAGCACTTTCAACGCTCTAACGAGCATTTTAGCCGCGAAAGCGCCCCTTTGGGCGCGTTTTTGTGCGGCAACAGGAGAGCCAAATGCCCAAGCTGAAGACCAAGTCAGGCGCTAAAAAGCGCTTCAAGGTGACTGCCACCGGCAAAGTGATGCACGCCCAGCGCGGCAAGCGCCACGGCATGATCAAGCGGACCAAGAAGCAGATTCGTCAGCTTCGCGGCACCCGCGTGCTGTTCAAGACCGACGGCGACAACATCAAGAAATACTTCTTGCCGCACGCCTGATCGCGAAAGCGATCGCGGTCTTACGCTTTTGCCGAGCCGCGTTCGCGCGGCGATCCGTCACCCATTTTCCATGAAGGAGACCCGTCATGTCTCGCGTTAAACGCGGTGTGACCTCTCACGCCAAGCACAAGAAAGTCTACAAGGCCGCCAAGGGTTTTTACGGCCGCCGCAAGAACACCATCCGCGCCGCCAAAGCCGCGGTCGAAAAGGCCGGCCAATACGCCTTCCGCGACCGCAAGCGCAAGAAGCGCACCTTCCGCGCGCTGTGGATCCAGCGCCTCAACGCCGCGGTGCGTCCGTTCGGCATGACCTACAGCGTCTTTATCAACGGCCTTTCGAAGTCGGGCATCACGGTGGACCGCAAGGTGCTGTCGGATCTCGCCATCAACGAGCCGGCGGCGTTCCAGGCGATCGCCGAAAAGGCCAAGGCCGCGCTGGCGGCGTAAGTTTCGCGAAAGCGTTTGCTTCACCTCTCCCGTCGGGAGAGGTCGGCGCGTAGCGCCGGGTGAGGGGTTACGGACTATCGATGGATCGTAACCCCTCACCCCAGCCCTCTCCCGATGGGAGAGGGAGCGCACCGGCGTTGCGGCAGCCAAAGTAGTCCTTCAACTACCTTCGCCAGGGATCGCCATGTCCGACCTCGTGACGCTTGAACAAACCATCCTCGCCGATATCGCCACCGCCGGCGACGAAGCAGCACTTGAGGCCGTGCGCGTCGCCGCGCTCGGCAAGAAGGGTTCGATCTCCGCGCTGTTGTCGACGCTCGGCAAGATGTCGCCGGACGAGCGCAAGACCCAGGGTGCTGCGATCAATCTGGCCAAGGATACGGTCACGCAGGCGCTGACCGCGCGCCGCGATATCCTGAAAACCGCGGCCCTCGATGCGCGGCTCAAATCCGAGACCATCGACGTCACGCTGCCGTTGCGCGAGACCCCTGCCGAGCAGGGTCGGATTCATCCGCTCAGCCAGGTGATGGACGAACTCACCGCGATCTTCGCCGACATGGGATTCGCGATCGCCGAGGGTCCCGACATCGAGACCGACGACTACAACTTCACAAAACTGAATTTTCCCGAAGGTCATCCGGCGCGGGAGATGCACGACACGTTCTTCTTCAATCCGAAGGAAGACCCCGGTTCGGCGCCCGGAACAGGTGGTTCGCGGATGCTGTTGCGCACCCACACCTCGCCGGTGCAGGTCCGCACCATGCTGACCCAGAAGCCGCCGATCCGCATCATCTGCCCGGGCCGCACCTATCGGATCGATTCCGATGCTACCCACACGCCGCAGTTTCACCAGGTCGAGGGCCTCGTCATCGACAAGGGCTCGCATCTCGGCCATCTCAAATGGATCCTGCACGAATTCTGCAAGGCGTTCTTCGAGGTCGACCACATCAACATGCGATTCCGCCCGTCGTTCTTCCCGTTCACCGAGCCGTCGCTCGAGGTCGATATCCAGTGCCGGCGCGACAAGGGCGAAATCCGCTTCGGCGAAGGCGAGGACTGGCTGGAGATTCTCGGCTGCGGCATGGTGCATCCCAACGTGCTGCGCGCCTGCGGCATTGATCCCGACGTCTACCAGGGTTTCGCCTGGGGCATGGGCATCGACCGCATCGCGATGCTGAAATACGGCATGTCCGACCTGCGCCAGCTGTTCGAAAGCGACGTCCGCTGGCTCACCCATTACGGCTTCAAGCCGCTCGACGTCCCGACGCTGGCGGGAGGGCTGAGTTCGTGAGTCTCGTCAATGTCCTGACCCATCGCGCAGGCGTGCTCGAAACGATTGCCGCCGCGGATGCGGAGAGAGCCCCCACCCTGACCCTCCCCCGCAAGCGGGAGAGGGAATGGACCAACGTTGGGGTTGGCAGCAGTCCATCAACTCGACGAGATGAGCCCCCTCTCCCGCTTGCGGGGGAGGGTTGGGGTGGGGGTGCCTCCGCCCGGGAGGTCGTCATGGCTGAAGAGAAGTCGCCGACGTGGAAGGTGCCTTCCAGGCTGCGTTCGAATGCACGCGCACTCAGGAGGAATTCCACGGACGCTGAGCGCATCCTGTGGTCGGAGCTACGCGACCACCGTCTGAACGGCGCCAGCTTCCGACGCCAAGTGCCGATCGCGAACTACATTGCCGACTTCGTCTGCCATGCTGCCAAACTGGCAATCGAGCTTGATGGCGGACAGCACTTCTCGGATGGCCAAGAGGCCGCCGATGCCCGACGCAGCATGATTATCGAAGCGAAAGGCTTTAAGGTGCTTCGCTTCAGCAATCACGACGTGATGGCGAATCGCGCAGGCGTGCTCGAAACGATTGCCACCGCAGTTGCGGAGAGAGCCCCCGCCCTGACCCTCCTCCGCAAGCGGGAGAGGGAATGCGAACTGCCCGCGGGGAAGCGACCATCATGAAATTCACCCTCTCCTGGCTGAAAGAACATCTCGACACCGACGAGCCCCTGGAAAAACTCGCCGACAAGCTCACCATGATCGGGCTCGAGGTCGAGAACATCGAGGACAAGGCGAAGCAGCTTTCGCCGTTCACGATCGCGCGGGTGATCTCGGCCGAGCAGCACCCCAACGCGGATCGCTTGAGGGTCTGCATGGTCGATACCGGTGATGGGGCAGCACCCGTGCAGGTGGTTTGCGGTGCGCCGAATGCGCGGGCCGGTCTCGTCAGCGTGTTCTCGGCGCCTGGCACCTTCATTCCCGGCAAGAACATCACACTCGGCGTCGGCACCATCAGGGGCGTCGAGAGCCGCGGCATGCTGTGCTCGGCGGCGGAATTGCAGATCTCGGAAGATCACGACGGCATCATGGAACTGCCGGCGGACGCGCCAATCGGCGCTGCTTACGCGCAGTGGGCCGGGCTCGGCGATCCCGTGCTCGAAATCAACCTGACGCCGAATCGGCAGGATTGCGCCGGCGTGCACGGCATCGCCCGCGACCTAAGCGCCGCCGACATGGGCAAGTTCAAAGACCCCACGATCAAACCGATCAAGGGTGAATTCCCCTGCCCGGTGACGGTGACGGTCGAGGACGCCACGCTATGCCCCGGCTTCGCGCTGCGGCTGGTGCGCGGCGTCAAGAACGGACCCTCGCCGGAATGGCTGCAGCAGCGCCTGACCTCGATCGGGCTGCGTCCGATCAATGCGCTGGTCGATATCACCAACTTCATGACCTACGACCGCGCCCGGCCGCTGCATGTGTTCGACGCGGCCAAAGTCAGCGGCAATCTCACCGTGCGCCGCGCCCGCGACGGCGAGACGCTGCTGGCGCTCGACGGCCGCACCTACACGCTCGACAAGGATGTCTGCGTCATCGCCGATGATCACGGCGTCGAATCGCTCGCCGGCATCATGGGCGGCGAAGCCTCCGGCTGTTCGGAGGACACCACCGACGTGCTGATCGAATCGGCGCTGTGGAACGAGATCAACATCGCCCAGACCGGCCGCAAGCTCGGCATCAATTCCGACGCGCGCTATCGTTTCGAGCGCGGCGTCGACCCCGCCTTCATGGTGCCGGGACTGGAAATGGCGACCCGGCTCGTGATGGATCTGTGCGGCGGCGCGCCGTCGGAAAATGTCGTGGTCGGCAAGGCCTTCGCCGACGATCGCGTGATCGATTTTCCGCTCAGCGAGGTCAGGCGGCTCGCCGGGATCGACGTGCCGCTCCCGGAGATCAAGCGTATCCTCAGCCATCTCGGCTTCATGATTGCGGGCCCCGGCCCGGTGGTGAAGGTCGCGGTGCCGTCCTGGCGATCGGACGTGCACGGCAAGGCCGATATCGTCGAGGAGATCGTGCGCATCGTCGGCGTCGACAAGGTGCCGATGACGCCGTTCGATCGCGGCGAGGAGGCCCGCAAGCCGATCCTCACCTCGATCCAGCTGCGTACCCGCCGCGCCAAGCGCGCGCTCGCCGCGCGCGGCATGGTCGAGGCGGTGACATGGTCGTTCATCTCGAAACCGCATGCCGAATTGTTCGGCGGCGGGCAGCCCGAGCTCGCGCTCGCCAATCCGATCGCGGCGGATATGTCCGACATGCGGCCGAGCCTGCTGCCGGGTCTGGTCGCAGCGGTTCAGGCCAATGCCAATCGCGGCTTTCCGGATGTCGCGCTGTTCGAAGTCGGCCAGATCTTCAGGGGCGACCGGCCGGAGGATCAGCTGATCGCGGCATCAGGCGTTCGGCACGGCTTTGCGTCATCGAAAGGCATGGGGCGGCACTGGTCCGGCTCGGCAACGGCTGACGCACTCGACGCCAAGGCCGATGCGTTTGCGGTACTCGCCGCCGCCGGCGCGCCGATGCAGGCGCTGCAGGTGGTGTCCGGCGGCGCAAGCTGGCTGCATCCGGGACGCTCAGGCACCATCCAGATCGGACCGCAAAACGTGCTGGGCTATTTCGGCGAACTGCATCCGCGCGCGCTGGATGTGCTCCGCGCCGACGGCCCGATGATCGGGTTCGAGGTGATCCTCGATCGCATTCCGGCCGCCAAGCAGCGGCCGACCCGCGCCAGGCCGGTGCTCGAACTGTCGCCATTCCAGCCGGTGTCGCGCGACTTTGCGTTCATCGTCGATCGCAGCGTCAGGGCCGGCGACATCGTTCGATCGGCACAAGGCGTCGACAAGAAGCTGATCACTGATGTGACGGTGTTCGACGTCTACGAAGGCAAGGGCATCGACGAGGGCAAGAAGTCGATCGCGATCGCGGTGACGATCCAGCCGCGCGAGAAAACCCTGACCGATCAGGAGATCGAAGCGGTCGCCGCCAGGATCGTGGCCGAGGTGACGAGGAAGACCGGCGGCGTCTTGCGCGGATGAGCCTGATCGGCCTGATCCCGACCGATGTCGGCAGCAACGTCGCCATCGCCATCTGCGCCATTGCTTTCGTGTCGGGAACGGCGCGCGGATTTTCCGGTTTCGGCTCCGCGCTGATCTTCATGCCGCTGGCAAGCAGCCTGGCGGCGCCGCGCCTTGTCGCCGCCCTCCTGCTCGTTATCGATGTCGTCGCGGCAGCGCCGCTGCTTCCGAATGCGTGGAAACATGCGGACCGCAAGGCCACCGCCGTCATGGTATCGGGCGCGCTGGTCGGCGTACCCCTGGGTACTTACTTCCTCACCAGACTCGATCCGGTGACCACGCGCTGGATCATTTCCGGCTTCGTGTCCGCCCTGCTGTTGCTGCTGTTGTCGGGCTGGCGTTACCGGGGCAAGGACCACCCGGCGATTTCCGTCGGGATCGGCGGGCTGGCCGGCTTTTGCAGCGGGCTGGCGCAAACCGCCGGGCCGCCGATCGTCGGCTATTGGCTCGGCCGGCCGATCGCCTCGGCCATCGCCCGCGCCAACATCCTGCTGTTTTTCGGCGCTTCCGACTTCTTTTCCGCCGTCAGCTATGCGTTGAGCGGGCTGATCACCGCGGACGCGATCCGGTTTTCGTTTCTGATCGGTCCGGTCTACGGCGTCGGCGTCTGGTTCGGCGCTCGGCTGTTCGGCCGCGCCAGTGAGAGGCTTTTCCGCTCGCTCTGTTATGCCTTGATCGCGGCGGCGGTCATCATCGGCCTGCCGGCGCTTGACGGCGTGCTGCGTTAGAAGTTTGCGCGGTGCGCACCGTCATTCCGCCATCACCAGATCGCTATAGCCATAACCGTCGCGCTCGACGCGCTCGCCGGCAGCAACCGTGAGGCGGCGCGAGAAGATCGGCCCTGCCCGGCGAGAAACAGATCGCCGAAGACGATGTGGCTGATGCCTTCCCGGCTGGCGCGCGCGGCCGCTTCGCCCATGCGGGCTTCGTAAATTTCGTTCGGGCAAGGGTAAGGGATCGGCACGATCCGCGCCGGCCATGCGGCGGCATCGAGCTGCGCGTGCAGGATCTCCTGCCGCACGCCGTGGATCGACACCCGGCCGAACGTCTGGTCACCGTCGTCAAAGCGCCGACGACGTCGAATTCGCCGGCGCGCCTGACTTCATGAAGCGCGAACGCGCTGTCCTTGCCGCTCGACCACGAGATGAGTGCTTTCGGCCGCGCCATCAGTTGATCGGCGAGGTGGGGGTTGCAGACCTCGCTGGCGCGGCGCGGCGCGGGCGTTTTGCCGCTGGCGTCGGCGCTTGCGGCGGTCCGATATCCCGCAGCGCGCCGATCCTTCGCAGCGCGGCTTCCGCCGCGCGCTCGCCGCTTTCCCAGGCGCCGTCAACCGTTCCCCACAGGGTCTCGTGGGTGGCTTCGCCCGCAAGGAACATGCAGCCGACGGGCTCGGTTAGAATTTTTCGCGATGGTTCGCCGCCCGGCACGGCCGCCGACATCGCGCCAAGCACGAACGGCGCAGCGTTCCAGCGGGTCGCGCTCGATTTCTTGACGGCGGCAGCGGCTTCGCTGCCGAACAGTTTCGTCAGCCACTCGACGGCAAACGCCAGCATCGCCGGCTCGCCCTGGGCGGAAAGATCGCGGCCGAAGGAACCCGCGACATCGATCGAACACAGCGACGAGCCCGCCATGTTGGCGAACAACATCGCGGTGCGCGTCGAGCTGCTCTGCTCGATGATGATGTCGTCGCGGGCCAGCCCCAACGGATTGCCCGGCAATTGCAGGGCAATGCGATCATAGCTGCCGAGGCTCAATTTGGCCGCGGCATCGAGCTGGCGCCTGGGAATGTCCGGCGTGAATTTGATGTTGCCCGCGGTCAATACGTTGCTCGACACCGTGATGATGGCGGCACGGGCGGCGATCTTGCCCGCCGGCGTCTCCACCGTGACGTCGCGGCCGCTCCAGCTGATGCGGCTGGCGGGCGTCGACAGCGCAAGCGGGACCTGCTCGCCGAGCTTCGCGATCAGGGTCCCCAAACCCTGGCGGCAGGCGATCGCGGCGTTGCGCTCCTGGGCGCGGGCCTTGTCGATCACGGAGATGTCTCTCAGGTCCTTGCCGGTGGCGTTGGCGCCGAGCACGAATTCCGCCGTCGCCGCCCAGTCGCCGAGGTCCTTCGGCAGCACCGAGGCGCAGGACACATCGGCCTTGCCGCGCGAGGCATCGTCGATGGCGCGGTTGGCGCGCACCAAAGCGGCGAGAAATTCTTCAGTTTCCCCGGCCCGCGCGTTGCGGCGGCCGATGCGGATTTTCTGGCCGAGCGGCGCTGCGGAGACGTCGAGCCCGGCGCTGCGCCCGAGCCTGATCATCGGGTTGCTGTCGGGATTATGCATCCAGCGGGCGCCACGATCGAACGGCACCTCGAACGTCGCGGTGTCGGTGGCGCAGCGGCCGCCGACCTGGCTTGCGGCTTCCACCACAATGACCTTGCGGTTCGCAGCCTGGATGCGCCGCGCGGCGGCGATGCCGGCCACACCGGCGCCGATCACGACAATGTCGGCCTCGCGCGGCAATGGCGCGCCCCAGGCGCTGGCGCCGAGCAGCGGGGTCGCCGCAGCGGCCGCGGACGCCGAGAGAAAGTCGCGCCGCGTCATTGTCATGTCATGGTTTCCGGAACTTTGAAAAACAGGAGAACGGCTAGTGAACTTGCCGCATCCAGGGGCAGGCGGCAACCGTCATGGTGAATCAATCATGATTGATCCGCGCCATGCATGAACTAAATTGCAACAGCTTTCGACCATGATAAGAAAAGAGAAAAAAGCGGTCAGAAAGGCCGCTGGGGGGAAACCATCATGGGCGTTGTGCTCGATACAATCGGAAAGCTGATCGCGGATTACCTCCAGAAGGAGGTGCCGGGCTATGAGCCGTTCACCCCGAGCGACCCCGAGCATTTGCGCGGGATTGTCGAGCAGGGCGATGTCCTGCTGGTCGAGGGCAACAACCGCGTCTCCGGCATCATCAAATATCTGACGCAGTCGACCTGGTCGCATGCCGCGCTGTTTGTCGGTCCGATCGACGGCGCGGCGGAACCCGACGGCGAGCCGCATGTGCTGATCGAAGCCAATATCGGCGAAGGTGTAACTTCGGCGCCGCTGTCGAAATATCTTCCCTACCACACCAGGCTATGCCGGCCGGTCGGCCTGTCGTTCGAGGACCGCTACACGGTGTGCCGCTACGCCATCAACCGGATCGGCTTCGGCTACGACACCAAGAACATCGTCGACCTGATGCGCTATTTGATTCCGTTGCCGGTTCCGCAGCGCTGGCGACGACGGATGATCGCGTTCGGTTCCGGCGATCCGACCAAGATCATCTGCTCGGCGCTGATCGCGCAGGCGTTCGACGCCGTGCGCTACCCGATCCTGCCCAAGATCACCCGCGCCGCCAGCAAGAAGGCCCGGCGCGAAATCCTGCACATCCGCGATTCCTCGCTCTATATGCCGCGCGATTTCGACATCTCGCCCTATTTCGAAATCGTCAAACCCACCATCGTGCACGGCTTCGACTACACCGCCCTGCACTGGGCCGACAAGCAAAAGCCGCTCCGGGAGGTAGCGGGCGAATTCGGCCCGTTTCAAGAGTCGATCGAGTCGCCGCCGCTTGTTCCTGAAGAGATTGACGAAAAGGCGCCGCTTCCGGCTGAAGAAGTGACCTTGGCCGGCGAGGAAGCGACGCTGGAGATGGCGGCTTAAAAGATCGCTGTCAGATTCAAGCCGCCACGCCGGATTTGCGGTCGGGCAGCCCGGCACGGGCGAGCCCGCCATAGAGCGTCTCATTAGGCATTTCCGCTTCCAGGATCGAGCGTACCGCAATCAGCTTTTCGATATCGATGCCGGTCGCGAAACCCTTGCTCTCGCAAAGAAACACGAGGTCTTCGAACACGACGTTGCCGGTAGCGCCGGGCGCGAATGGACAGCCGCCCAAACCGCCCAGCGAGCCGTCGAGGATGCGCGCGCCGGCATCGAGGGCGGCGGACGCGTTTGCAATCCCCATGCCCCTGGTATCGTGCAGATGAACGCAGACCGGCCTCGCGCCGGAAATCTTCACGACTGCGCGGGTCAGCTCTGCCACCTGCCTGGGGCCGGCATAGCCGACGGTATCGGCGATGGCGACGAAATCGACGCCGGCCTCCAGACATTTTTCGACCAGTTTGATCACTTCATTGGGGTCGACGGGCCCGGTGATCGAACATCCCAGCGCCATCGAGATCGCGGCATTGACGAGCGGCTTGTGCACGCTGGCGTCGCGCAACTCGCAAAGCCGCCTCACATTGGCGATGGCCTCCTCGCGCGACCGCCTGGCATTGGCCTGGCTGTGCTCTTCGGTCGCCGAAACCACCGTCGCGACTTCGGCCACGCCCGACGCCAGCGCTTCATTGACGCCGCGCTCGTTGAGCGCCAGTGCCACGCCGTGCGTGCCCGGAAGCGCCGCAACGGTCCTGACAATATCGCGCACATCGGCGAATTGCGGAAACGTGCGCGCGGGCAGAAACGAGCCGACTTCGAAATGCCGCACGCCCGCGCCGTATTCGTCGCGGACCCAGCGTTGCTTCGCGGCTGTGGACGGAAAGGTCTTCACCAGTTGCAGACCGTCCCGCAAGCCGACCTCGCGCAAGCTGACGCGATCGCCGGGATACACGTCCTGAACGCGGGTCATGCGAGCCTCGCAGCGGGTTTGGCGGTTGCAGGAAGTTCTTCGGCGTTGAGTTCGGCGCGGACCGCTTCGGTATCGGCGCCGAGCGCCGGCACTTTGAGCCCTTCGCCGATGCTGGCGCCGTTCCACTCGATCGGAAGCGCGGGGACTCGGAACGGCTCGCCATCGGCATTAGTGTTGTTGACGAGACCGCCGGGGCGCAGCACATGCGGATCATCGAACAGGTCTTCGGGACGGTTGATCGGCGAGAAGCAGATGTTGAGCCGGTCCAGCGTTGCGGAGAGTTCGGCTGCGTTCCAGCGTTTGATGATCTCCGCGGCCCGCGGAATGATCCTGGACCGCGCCAGAATGCGGTCGGTCGTGGTCCGCAGAGCGGGATCTTCCAAAAATTCCAGCATGCCGAACTCCCGGCAAAAACTCTGCCAGTGGCCTTCGGTGACGACCCCGATGAAAATGCGTTCACCGCCCGCCGTCTCGAAAATATCATAGATCGGCCAGGCGTGTTCGCGCTCCGGCATCGAGCGCGGCTTGTTGCCGGTCATCTCGTACTCGACCATGTGCTGGGCCACCAGGAACAGGCAGTTTTCGAATAACCCGATGCGGATATCGGCGCCATCAGCGGTGCCGCCACGCTTCTGGTAGAGCGCGGCAAGGATCGCGATCGCGCCGAACATGCCGCCCATGATGTCGTTGGCGGAAGAGCCGACACGCTGCGGCCTGGCGCTAGTGCCGGTCATGGCGGCCAGTCCCGACATCATCTGCACGACCTCGTCCAGCGCCGGGCGATGCTCGTACGGGCCGGACAGAAAGCCTTTGTGCCCGGCGACAATCAAATGCGGATGTCTTTTGCGCAGTTCTTCAGCGCCGAGCCCCTGCTTTTCCAGCTGGCCATCGCGGAAATTTTCCAGAAACACGTCGGCGCTGGCGAGCAGCCGGTGCATCGTCTCGCGATCCTCGGTCTTGGCAAAGTCGAGTACGACGCTGCGCTTGCCGCGGTTGAACAGCGGGAAGAACGAAGTTCCCATGCCCCCCAGGCTGCGGGTCTTGTCGCCGGCCGGTGGCTCGACCTTGATGATCTCGGCGCCGAGCTGCGCCAGAACCATGCCGCAGGTCGGCCCCATCACCATATGGGTCATTTCGACGACCCTCACGCCGGCCAGCGGCAGTCCCGTCCCGGTCATCGTTGTCTCCCGTGCAATTTCGGCCGCCGGCCGTGCCCCAGACTAGGCTTCCGGGCGCTATCTGTTAAACATAATCGTGGCAAGCGACAACGGAAGCGCCGCGGGACAACGCAGCAATGCACGTTGCGCCTAAAAAAGAAAACCGCGGGAGAGGAAATCATGAGTGCCGTCGGCATCGACTCCGGGCTTGATTTGGCCGCCGCTCGCGGTGGGCCGGACGAAATATCCCGGCGGCTCGAAAGCCTGCCCGCCTCGTCTTATTTATGGCGCCTTGTGATCCTGCTGTCGCTCGGCGGCTGCTTCGAAATCTACGACCTGTTTCTGACCGGCTATATCGCGCCGGGCCTCAACCGCAGCGGACTGTTGACCACCACGACGCAGGCGTTTTTCGGCTTTTCGGGAATCGGCGCGTTCGTGGCGGCGACCTTTGCCGGGCTGTTCGCCGGCACCTTCTTTCTGGGCTTTCTGGCCGACCGGTTCGGGCGGCGCGCGATCTTCACCTGGGCGCTGCTTGGCTACAGCGCGGCGTCGGTGGCGATGGCGTGCCAGACCACGTCGGGCGGCGTCCTGCTGTGGCGGTTCATCGCCGGGATCGGCATCGGCGTCGAGATCATCACCATCGACGCCTATATCACCGAGCTGGTGCCGAGCTGGATCCGAGGCCGCGCCTTTGCAATCAACCAGTCCGTGATGTTTGCTTCCGTACCGGTGGTGGCATTGCTGTCGTGGTGGCTGGTGCCGCTGTCGCCTTACGGGATCGAGGGCTGGCGCTGGGTGGTCCTGATCGGCGCCGCCGGCAGCATGATCATCTGGGTCCTGCGGCTGTTGGTGCCGGAAAGCCCGCTGTGGCTCGCGCGCCATGGCCGAACCGAGGAAGCGCTCAAAATCCTTGGGGAGCTCGAAGCCTCCGCCGGCACCGCGCGTCCGCAAAGAACGGCCGACGTGCTGCCGGCGCGCGCGACGACGCAAGCGGGTTTTGCCGATCTGTTCCGGCCGCCATATGTGTCGCTGGTCGTGCTGTTCATGGTGTTCAATTTCTGCCAGGCCTTCGGCTTCTATGGTTTCGCCAACTGGGTGCCGGCGCTGCTGGTCGAAAAGGGCATCACCGTCACCAAGAGCCTGCAATATTCCTTCATCGTTGCGTTTGCCTATCCGATCGCGCCGCTATTGGCCGCAAGCTTCGCCGACCGGTTCGAGCGCAAATGGATCATCTGCGGCGCATCGGTTGCGATCTGCGCATTCGGGATGGCCTTCTCGCAATTTGCGGAACCCGTGCTTTTGATCCTGTGCGGCGTGTTGATTACCGCTGCGAACACGACCCTGTCGTACGCCTATCACGCCTATCAGACCGAGGTGTTTCCGACCTCGATCCGCGCCCGTGCGTCGGGCCTCGTCTATTCGATGAGCCGGATCAGCGCGACATTTTCGGGCTTCATCGTCGCCTATGTGCTGCGCGAGGCCGGGGTCCGCGGGGTGTTCGGCCTGATCACGTCGGCGATGATCGTCGTCATTGTCGTGATGGCGGCCTTCGGCCCGAATGTGCGCGGCAAACCGCTCGACGCCTGATGGAGGCCCTGCCAGGCCTTGCGGGCCGTTGCCGCAAAAGAATTCATCGGTCCTCGAGATCGAGCGTGACGTCATAAACGCCGCGGTCCTCGGTATCCGTCGTGACCTTGAACCCCAATTCCCGGCACATCTTCAGCATGACGAAATTTTCCTTTAGAATTTCGCCGTAGATGCGGCGCAGACCTTCGGATTTCGCGTATTCGATGATCAGCTGCATCAGGGTCCAGCCCAGGCCTCTGCCCTTGAGATCCGATCTCAGCAGGATCGCGTACTCCCCGGCCTCGCGGCTCGAATCGATATGGAGCCGGACGACGCCGAGCGTCTCCTGACTGGCTTCGTCGATGGCGATAAAGGCCATCGCGCGCGCATAATCGAGCTGCGTCAGTCTGGCGATGAATTGATGCGAGAATTCCTTGATGGAATCGAAGAAACGAAGCCGCAGGTCTTCCTGGCTCACATGTGCCAGAAGGTCGCGGTCCCGGAACTCGTCATCCGGCCTGATCGGCCGGACAAATATCCGCCAGTCGTCCCCGAGAACAAAATGCCGCTGCCATTTTGGATCGGTCGATGGATCAATGGACATCAGGACACCGGAGCATCTGGCTTGCACCATGTTCACTGGAACGCGCTACCGCGACACTTTTGTCAAGAACTCAGTCAACCCTGAATAAGCTATCGCCTTCCGAGGGTTCAATACATGCCCGCCATCGAAAGCGAATTTGCGCATGACCAACGCCAAGGCCACCAATAAGGTCCGGCTCTTGCCGAACCCCGTGCGCGTGTCTACCTGTCGCGGGGGTTTTTCGCAGAGGGCCAGCCAATATGTTGGATGCCGCCGTCAAGGCGTTTTCGCAGATCCTGTCGCCGCCGATGCGCTCCATCCTGTGGCGATCGATCGGGCTGGCGCTGATGCTGATCGTGGTGCTGGCGATCGGCCTGCAGCGGCTGTTGAGCTGGTTCGCGACCTCGGGCCAAGGCTGGGCCGAGGCGATGCTGGGCCCGGGCTTTCATACGCCGCTCGATGTTCTCGCATGGATCGTTTCGATCGCCGCCGGCCTCGGTGTGGTGGTCGGCGCGGTGTTCTTGATGCCGGCGATCACCTCGCTGGTCGCCGGCGTGTTCGTCGACGAGGTCGCCGATCATGTCGAGCGCGAACACTATCCGGCTGAACGTCCCGGCACCGCGCTGCCGCTCGGCCTGGCCATGACCGAAGGCGTCAAGACCGCGCTGCTCACCATCCTGGTCTATCTGATCGCGCTACCGTTCGTGTTGTTCGCCGGCGCGGGCTTCATCGCGTTCTTTATCGCGACCGCCTGGCTGCTCGGGCGGGAATATTTCGAGCTCGCGGCGATGCGGTTTCGCCCGCCGGCGGAAGCCAAGGCGATGCGCAGACAGAGCGCCGCTGTTATCTTCACCGCGGGCCTGGTGATCGCGGCTTTCGTGTCGATCCCGATCGTCAATCTGGCGACGCCGCTGTTCGGCATGGCCTTCATGGTCCACATGCACAAGCGGCTGTCGGGTCGGAGGCCCGAGATGATCGAGCCGGGGCGGAAGACCCGCGTGCCGGTCATCTGATTCCCCCTCATGGTGAGGAGCGCGTCTTCGCGCGTCTCGAACCATGAGGCCCATCCTTCGAAACGCCGCCCGTTATGGACGGGACAATCTGAACCATCCCGTCACGACTCGTGCGCCGCGAAACGGTACTGGCGTGAACGGCCCCGGAGGCGCCCGGGTCATCAGGGCCACCAGACCGAGGGCAATCATCGCAATCCAGAACGTCAGCCAGAAGCCGTCGATATAGGCCAGCACGTTGGCCTCACGCTGCACCAGCGCCGTGAGCGTCCCCAGCGCGCGCGCCGGCGCGGCTGCGGCGCCGTGGCCTGCGAAACCCTCCGAGAGTTGCTTCAGAATCCGGCCAACATCGAAGCTGCCGCCAGCGACATGCTGGCCGATGAAATTGGAATGGATCTGCTCGCGGACGCGGAGCCAGGTACCCATCAGCGCCACGCCGATCTCGGCGCCGCCGAGCCGCATCACCTGGATATAGGCCGCCAACGCCGTGGCCCGCGTGAAATCGGAATTGGCCACCGCGATGATGATGATCGGCAGCAGGGTGAACGCCTGCCCGATCGATTGCAGAACGACAATCATGACAAAATCGCCGAGCGCCCAGTCGTGCGTCAACTGCGTACCGAGCAGGTTCGCGCCAGCGAAAGCCGACAGGCCGATGATCAGCACGATGCGGGGGTCGAGATGCCTAAGCAGGAACACCGACAGCGGCACCAGCACGACCATCGGCAGCGCGCCATAGAGCACCAGCAGCACGCCGGTCTGTTCGGGGCGCAGTTGCGTGACGGTGGCGAGGAAATTCGGCACCAGCGATGAATTGGACAGGCTGGCGAGCGTGTAGAAAAGAATCACGATCAGCCCGAGCCCGACATTGCGCGCAAACAATACGTTGACATGGGCCCATGGCCGGCGAACCAGGGTCTCATTGATGAGAAAGGCGCCGAGCAACACGCCGCCTCCGATCAGCAGCGCCGCGACCGTTCCGGATCCGAACCAGTCGAGGCGATTGCCCTGATCGAGGCCGGCGTAAATCATCGCAACGCCGGCGCCCAGCAGCAGCATGCCGCCCCAGTCGGCATCCGCCAGCAGTTCCCGGTTGACCGGTTCGTAGGGCGTGCCGAGATAGACCATCAACCCCATCAGCGGCGCCAGCACCACGCCCTGCCAGTACAGCCACTGCCATCCCCAGTGATCGACGTAAAAGCCGACCAGCGAGTTGCCGGTGTCCAGCGCAAACCCGACCCGGATCGAATAGATCGCGATCGCCGGCAGCCACCACCTGGTCGGCAGATTGCGGAAGATGATCATCAACGTCGCGGGAACGAACATGCCGAGCAACAGGCCGTGAGCGATGCTGAGCACGATCAGCGTGTCGTAATTTTGCACGGACGGGATCACCAGCGAGACCAGGGCGTAGACAAGGCTTGGAATGCCGAGAACACGGCGCAGGCCGAACGCGGTGGCAAGCCAGGCCACCGCGGGTGCGATGAAGATCTGCGAACCGATCGACGCCGTCGAGAGCCAGGCACCCTCGTCGAACCCGAGCGAGAAAGCGCCGCGCAGGTCCGGCAATCCGACCGAGGTCAGCCGGCTGTCGAAATTGGCCAGAAAAGAACCGAGCAGCACGGCGCCGACCGCGAACAGCGGTTGCGGTGCGATGCCGCCCTGCGACAGCGGCCCGCAATCGGCGTCGCTACTTTGTGCCATCCGCGCCCGTTTCGTCGGTGTGAATTCGGGTGACGACTGACATCCCCGGCAGCAGGCGCTCCAATAGCGGCTGGCCCTTGTCGAGCGCGATCCGAACCGGGATACGCTGAACCACCTTGGTGAAATTGCCGGTCGCGTTGTCGGGCGGCAGCAGCGCGAATTGCGAGCCGCTGGCGGGCGCGATCCGCTCGACGTAGCCGTGCAGCCGCTCATGCGGGAAACTATCGACGGTCAGGTCGACAGGCTGGCCGGGTTTTACCCGGGTCAGCTGGGTTTCCTTGTAATTGGCGATGACATAGACGTTCGGCAGCGGCACCACGTTGATGAGATTGCTTCCGATGGTGACGTAGTCGTTGGGTTGCACCTGCCGCTCGCTCACCACGCCGTCGAACGGTGCGGTGATCCTGGTGTAACCGAGCTTGAGCTTGGCCGCGGACAGCGTGGCCTTGGCCGCCGCGATATCCGCCGCGCGTTCCTTCTTGTTGCCCGACAGCACCTCGAGCTGGTGGCGCTGTGCGGCGACGACGGCGCGGCTGGCGCGGACATCGGCCTGGGCGCGGGCGTAGGCAGCGGTCGCCTGCTCAAACTTTTGCCGGGTGCCGGCGTCGGTTTGCGACAGCGATTGTTGCCGCTCCTCCTCCTGACGGGCTTCGACTTCCTGGGCGAGCGCGGACACCTGCTGCGCCTCGGCCTGGGCGATGGTGGCGTATTGCAGCTCGATCTGGTTGGCGAGGTTGTCGAAGGCGGCCTGTGCGGCGGCGACGCCGGCCTCGGCCTGCGCCACCTGCGCTTCGTAGTCGGCAGGATCGATCTGAATCAGGAGATCGCCGGCCTTGACGTGCTGGAAATCCTTCACCGCGACGGTGAGAACCTCGCCAGCGGCCCGGCTGCTCAGCCGGGTGAGCTCGGCCTTGATATAGGCGTCGTCGGTGGTCTGGATCACGGCGGCGCCGACCCAGGCGTCCCAGCGCAGCGTTGCCAGCGCGATAAATCCGAATGCGGCCAGCACGGCGAACAACGGAATCGCGAGGCGGTTCCAGGAACTGCGCCAACCAGCCAGCGGCGGCTGTAGCGCCGGCGCAGCGACCGCCGCCGCGGCGGATGGTGTCGACGCGGTCTGACGCGCTTGTACCGCGCTGATCGGATCCTGCTGACTCAAGGGCGGCCCCTCTCAGATCATTCTTTCTTCGACGAAACCCAAGGGAAGATTCCGCATGGCGCATGATGCCGGCAGATCCGACCGACAGATATGATGGCTGTCATATCTCAAACCGTCTTTTCCGACCAGCGGCAGAGATCGTTGATCAGGCATACTTCGCAGCGCGGCTTGCGTGCGAGGCAGGTGTAGCGCCCGTGCAGGATCAGCCAGTGATGCGCGTGCAGCATGAATTCGGGCGGAATCACGCGCTCAAGCCCGAGCTCCACCTCGAGCGGCGTATTGCCGGGTGCCAGGCCCGTGCGATTGGCGACCCGAAATACATGCGTGTCGACCGCCATGGTGCGTTCGCCGAACGCCATGTTGAGCACGACGTTGGCGGTTTTGCGGCCGGCGCCGGGCAGCGATTCCAGTTCGGCGCGGCTGCGCGGAACCTCGCCGCCGAACTCGGCGATCAGTTTTTCCGACAGCGCGATGACGTTCCTGGCCTTGTTGCGATAGAGCCCGATGGTCTTGATGTAGTCGCGGACTTTGTCCTCGCCGAGCGCGAGCATCTTTTGCGGCGTGTCGGCAACCTCGAACAAGGCGCGTGTCGCCTTGTTGACGCCGGCGTCGGTCGCCTGCGCCGACAGCACGACCGCGACCAGCAGCGTGTAGGGATTGAGATGTTCGAGCTCGCCCTTCGGCTCCGGATTGGCTTTGCGAAAACGGCTGAACGCCTCGCGGACCTCGGCAGGAGTCCAGGGTTTGACGGCCCTGATGGATTTTTTCGCCGCGCGAAGCTGACCCGGTTTGGCCGCAATCTGTTTCGGCGTTTTGGCCGGGCCGGACCTTGCAACCGCCCGATCAGGGGCTTTTTGAACGCGTTTTGCGGCCGTCTGTTTCGGTTTGGGCTGAGGTCCGCGGGTGATTTTCGCCATGATGCGGGTATACTGACAGGTCATGACCGCAGGCAACGATTTTGATATTGAGCCGCAGCCGGAACTGTTTTCGGCGCTGCTGACGCCGCACCGCTCGCTGAACCGCACCGGCTTTCTGCTGGTAATGGCATTTGTCAGCGGGGTTAGTTTTGCCGCCGGCCTGGCGTTTCTGCTGATGGGCGCGTGGCCGGTGTTCGGCTTTTTCGGCCTCGACGTGCTGGCGATCTACTGGGCGTTCCGGATCAATTTTCAGCGCGCCAGGGCGTCCGAGGAAATCTCGGTCACGCCGTCCGAGCTGCGGGTGCGCCGGATCAGCCACCGCGGCCATGTGGTGGAATTCGTGCTCAATCCGCTGTGGGTGCGGCTCGATCAGAAGACGCATGCGGAATTCGGCATCGAAAAGCTCTATCTGGTCTCCAAAGGCCGCCACGTCGCGATCGCGAGCTTCCTGGGGCCCCACGAAAAAGCGAGCTTTGCCAAAGCTTTAACCGAGGCACTCCAGGCCGCCAAGCGTGGCCCGACCTACAACCCGATCGGGTGAAAGCCTGTCGGGAATCGGGTGGTTCTGACCGCGCGCCCGTCCTACATCAGAGCCATGATGAATCTCGCAATCAATGACCATCGCCTGACCGGGCCCGGGCCCCAGAACGCCGCGCTGCGCGACTATGATTCGGTGCGCCGCGCCATCGCCTTCATCTCGGAACACTGGCGCGCGCAGCCGACCATCGAAGCGATGGCGGACGCCGCGGCCGTGACGCCGGACGAGCTGCACCATCTGTTTCGGCGCTGGGCCGGACTGACGCCAAAGGCCTTCATGCAGGCGCTGACGCTCGATCACGCCAAGGGCTTGCTGCGCGATTCCGCCAGCGTGCTGGATGCCGCGCTCGACTCCGGGCTTTCAGGTCCGGGGCGGCTGCACGATCTGTTCGTCACCCATGAGGCGATGTCGCCGGGCGAATGGAAAGCCGGCGGCGCCGGCATGACGCTGCATTACGGATTTCATCCCTCGCCGTTCGGCACCGCCATCGTGATCGCCAGCGGCCGCGGACTGGCCGGCCTGGCGTTCGCCGATCCCGGCGAAGAGCCGGCCGCGCTCGCCGACATGCAGCGGCGCTGGCCACGCGCGAACTATGTTGAGGACCGCGCCGGCACTTCAGCGCTGGCGCAGCGCATCTTCGATACCAAACTGTGGCGCGCGGATCAGCCGTTGCGCGTGGTGCTGATCGGCACCGACTTCGAGGTTCGGGTGTGGGAGACGCTGCTGAAAATCCCGATGGGTCGGGCGGTCTGCTATTCGGACATCGCGGCCAGGATCAAAAGTCCCACGGCGTCACGCGCGGTCGGTGCGGCGGTCGGCAAAAATCCGCTGTCGTTCGTGGTGCCCTGCCATCGCGCGCTCGGCAAAAGCGGCGCGCTGACCGGCTATCACTGGGGCATCACCCGCAAGCAGGCGATGATCGGCTGGGAAGCCGGACAAGTGGGAATGAATTAACCGGCACGAGTGGGTCCTCGTTGGTTCGATCACCAGTCCAGCCGCTTCCACATGATCGCGGTGTCGCACAACCGGCCATCGGGAAACAGCGCATAATCCGGCACCAGTCCGGTCTGCGTCCAGCCTGCGCGCAGATAAAGGCGATGGCCGTTTTCGCCGGGCACCGTATCGAGCACCAGAAGCCAGCGGCCACGCCGGCTGGCTTCCTTCTCGACTTGCGCCATCAAGGCCGCGCCGACGCCATGGCCGCGAGCAGCGCGATGCACCAGCAATTTCTTGATGTCGGCGCGGTGCGGCTGATTGGGCGGCGTATCCAGTCCGAGCTGCACGGTGCCGACAATCCTGCCGTCCAGCGATGCCGCCAGCAACACCGTGTCCCCTGCCGCCACCGAGCCCGCGACTTTCCGAAAGAAGGCAAGCGCCAGCGCATGGGAGAACGGCGACATGAAGCTGACGCTGGCGCCGCCTTCGACACAATCGACCAGGACATCGGCCAGCTGGTCCAGCGCGCGATCGGTGACCGGCGCGTCGAGAACGACGATGTCGGCCGCTTCACTCACCCCGCCAGATCGAGCTTCGATGCCACGGTGGCGTCGGCATTGAGCCGGTAGATCACCGGCGCGCCGGTGGCGAGTTCGCGCGCGAGAATTTGCTCCGGCGAAAGCTTTTCCAGCACCATGATCAGCGCGCGCAGCGAATTGCCGTGCGCAGAGACCAGCGTGCGCTCGCCGCGCAGCACGCAGGGCAAGATCTCCTGAACGTAGTAAGGCAACGTGCGCGCCAGCGTGTCCTTCAGGCTTTCGCCGCCGGGCGGCGGCACGTCGTAGGACCGGCGCCAGACATGGACCTGATCCTCGCCCCATTTCTTGCGGGCGTCGTCCTTGTTCAGTCCCGAGAGATCGCCATAGTCGCGCTCGTTCAGCGCGAGATGTTTTTTGACTGGAATACCGGTCTGGCCAAGCTCGTTAAGCATCAGGTCAAGCGTGTGCTCCGCGCGCTTGAGCACCGAGGTAAAGGCGATGTCGAACGACAGTCCCTGCGCCTTTAATTTTCGCCCGGCTTGCTTGGCCTCGGCGATTCCCTGCTCGGTGAGACCGGGATCCTTCCAGCCGGTGAAAAGATTCTTCAGGTTCCATTCGCTCTGGCCGTGACGCACCAGCACAAGAAGACGCTCACTCATTTCCCGATCCGTTCAGATTTCTGGAAGTCGCCAAATCGTCAGAAGTCGCCGAGCCCGAGCACGTCGGCCATCGAATACAGTCCGGGCTTGCGCTGGCGCGCCCACAGCGCGGCCTTGACCGCGCCCTGCGCGAACATCGTGCGGTCCTCCGCCCGGTGGGTCAGTTCGATGCGTTCCATCGGACCCGCGAAAATCACGCTGTGATCGCCGGTGACGGTGCCGCCACGCAATGATGCAAAGCCGATGTCGCCGGCCGTGCGCGCGCCGGTGATGCCGTCGCGTCCGCGCGCGGAATGCTGATCCAGCGCGATCTTGCGGCCAGCGGCGGCGGCCTGGCCCAGCATCAGGCCGGTGCCCGAGGGCGCATCGATCTTGGCGCGGTGATGCATCTCCAGCACTTCGATGTCGAAGCTTTCATCGAGCGACTGCGCGACACGCTTGACCAGCGCCGCCAGCAGATTGACGCCGAGGCTCATATTCCCCGACTTGACGACAATGGCGCGCGAGGTGACGCTCGCGATCACGGCGTCGTCCGACGCCGACAGACCTGTAGTGCCGATAACGTGAACCAGGCCCCGCTCGGCGGCGATCGCAACATTGGCAATGGTCGCTCCCGGCACGGTAAAATCCAAAATGCCGTCGGCTTTTGCCGACATCGACCACAGGTCGGCCGACAGCAGGACCCCGTTGGCAGGCAGGCCCGCGAGCACCCCGGCATCCTTGCCAAGGAGCTCCGAACCCGGCGCTTCCAGCGCGCCGGCGAGAGCCGCACCAGGTGTTTCCGAGATGACGCGCGTCAGCGCACGGCCCATCCGGCCGCCGGCCCCTGCAACGATCAAGCGCATGTCGGACATTTTGAGACCTCGCCCTTGCGGTATAGCCGGGGCAGGCTGTTCCGGCAACGTCTCGTCATGCCCGGGCATAGCCGTCCGAAGGACGGCGTCGCTTCCGCTCGCCTATGTGCCGGGCATCCACGCCTTGGCACCACCAGAAAGCAAGACGTGGATGGCCGGGACGGCGCCCGGCCATGACGGAGACCGGGTGGTATTCCAAACCTTAGGGCTGCGCCCCGTCGTAGCCTTCGATAATCACGAGGTCGCTCTCGGCATGAGGGCTGCGGATCGCGACCAGGCGGGTGTATTCCGGCGAATTGTAGCAGGCCAGCGCGGTCTCATAATCCTTGAATTCCAGCACCACGTTGCGCGACCGCGCCGAGCCTTCCCTGGCCTCGTGCTTGCCGCCGCGCACCAGGAACCTGGCGCCGAATTTTGCAAATACCGCGCCGTTCTGGGCGACGTATTCCTTGTAGCCGTCCATGTTGTGGACGTCGATGCGCGCGATCCAGTAACCCTTTGCCATCGAATCTCTCCGTTTTGTTCAGCCCAGCGCCTGCACGATTTCAGCCTGGATGGCGTCCGCTGCTCCTCTGGGATCGGCGGCTTCCATCACGGGTCTGCCCACCACCAGATAATCGGCGCCGGCTGAAATGGCGCGGGCCGGCGTCATGATGCGCTTCTGGTCGCCGGTGGCGCTGCCCGCGGGCCGAATGCCGGGGGTGACCAGGTTCATGTGATGACCGACAGTCCCGCGCAAGGCTGCCGCCTCCTCGGGCGAACAGACGAGACCATCGACGCCCAGCACCTGCGCCTGCCGGGCGCGGGCCTCGACCAGATCGGACACACCCAGCCGGTAGCCGGCGGCGTGCAGATCGCCGTCGTCATACGAGGTCAGCACCGTGACGGCGAGGATTTTCAATCCCGATCCGGCGCGGGCCTCGACCGCCGCCTTCATGGTCTGCGGATAGGCGTGCACGGTCAGGAATGTCGCGCCCAGCCTGGCGACGCTCTCGACGCCGCGCGCCACCGTGTTGCCGATGTCGTGCAGCTTGAGATCGATGAAGATTTTTTTGCCGCCATCAGCGAGCTGCCGAACCAGCGGCAGCCCTCCGGCATAGGCGAGCTGATAGCCGATCTTGTAAAATGTCACGCTGTCGCCAAGCCGGGCGATCATCGCTTCCGCGGCGGCGACATCGGGCAGGTCCAGCGCCACGATCAATCGGTCGCGAGGGGCGATAACGGATGGCTGCATGTCACCTCACATCATGTGCTGGGAAACGTCGATCAGTTGCCGCACCAGCGCTTTCAGCGCCTCGGCATCGGCTGCGAGTTTCAGTCTGTCCATATCATCATAGGCCTCACCGGCGAACGACAGCGCGAGCTGATGCGGGATAACCGTGGCCTGGCAGGCGGCAAGAATCAGCCGCAGCGCCGCCAGCGCACGGGTTCCGCCGAGTCGGCTTTCCGACGCGGCCGCGATCGCAAAGGCACGTTCGCGAAATATCTGGCCGCGGGTTTCGTGCGCATCCTGCACGCGGCTGACCCAGTCGATGGTGTTCTTGACCAGCGCCGGCACCGACGAATTATATTCCGGCGTCACGATCAGGACGCCGTGATGCGCGCCGATCATGCGCTTGAGGTTGATCGCATTCTTCGGCACGCCGGATTTCGTCTGCAGGTCGCCGTCGTAGATCGGCAGCGGAAAATCGCCGAGCGAAATGCGCGTGACTTCGGCACCGGCTTGCGCGAATTCATGCACGGCTGCCGCCGCGAGCCTCGCATTGAGCGAGCCGGTGCGAAGCGAGCCGGGGATCACCAGGATTTTCAGCGCGGACATGATTTAAAATCGCGTTCAGGACGAACCCGCCGCCTTGGCGGTGTCGGACGGCTCAACCCTTGCGATACACCCAGACACGGGCCGGCGGAAGGTTCATCCAGATGCGCTCGGAGGCTTCTGTGGATACGCCGGGCAGCGATTTCGGAATCGGGGGCGCGACCGAATAAGTGAACTGCACGAACGGCGCACCCGGCGACAGCGCCGCGAAGGCATCGCGGACCAGCTTCAGCCGCGTCAGCATCGGCTTGGTGACGAGCGGCAGGCCGGACACCACGGCGCAAGCGGGAGCGCTCAATACGTTCCAGAGCGAATCGCGCAGCGCGTAGGCGTCGCCCTGCACCACCTTGGCATGCGGATAGCGGTCCCGCAGCAGCGCACAGAAACCCGGATTATATTCGACCAGTACGAGCCGCTTCTGATCGACGCCGTGCTCGATCAGCGCGCTGGTGATCGCACCGGTCCCGGGCCCAAGTTCGACGACCGGCCCATCGGAATCGATGTTCACATATTGCGCCATGGTGCGCGCCAGCAGCCGCCCCGAGGGCATCACCGCGCCCATGCGAAGCGGCTTCTCGATCCATGAACGGAGAAAACGCACCTCATCGTCGAGACGAAGAGGTTTCTTCAACGCACGCACGGACGATTGCAATGGCATGTCGCTACCAGGCGGGACCGCGCTTCGGCGGCAGTGTCAGAAAATAGTCATAAAGACGTATAGGTAGCAACCGATACGGTCAAGCGGCGAGCCCTCTAGGTGGCCCCGCGGTTACCGAAGAAGTCCTTGACCTTAGTGAAGAAACCCGCTGCCTCGGGCTGGGTTGCACCGGACGATAGTTTCTCGAATTCGGCCAGCAATTCCTGCTGCTTCTTGGTCAGATTCTGCGGCGTTTCGACCGCGACCTGGACATACATGTCGCCGGTCTGACGCGACCGCAACACTGGCATGCCCTTTGATGCGATCCGAAAGCGCCGGCCGGTTTGGGTTCCGGACGGGATTTTCACCTTGGTCTTGCCCTTGTCGATGGTCGGCACCTCGAATTCGCCACCCAGCGCCGCCGTCACCATCGAGATCGGCACGCGGCAGTGCAGGTCCGCGCCGTCGCGCTGAAAGAATTGATGCGTGGCCAGCGAGAGGAAAATATAGAGATCGCCCGGCGGTCCGCCACGGACGCCGGCCTCGCCTTCGCCGGCCAGCCGGATCCGCGTGCCATCCTCCACCCCTTGCGGAATATTGACCGACAAGTTCCGTTCGCGCGTCACCCGTCCCGAGCCTGAGCAGGAGGGACAGGGGTCTTCGATCATCTGCCCGCGGCCCTGACAGCCCGGACAAGTTCGCTCCAGCGTAAAAAATCCCTGCGCCTGCCGGACCCGGCCGGCGCCGCCGCACATCGAGCAGCTCTTCGGCTTGGTACCGGACTTGGCGCCGGTGCCCGAGCAGGATTCGCAGGTCACCGAAACCGGAATCTCGATCTGGGCGGTCTTGCCGAGGAAGGCTTCCTCCAGCGTGATTTCCATATTGTAGCGCAGGTCGGCGCCGCGCTCGCGCCCACCGCGGCCGCGTTGCCCGGCCATGCCGAACAGGTCCTCGAAAATATCGGAGAAGGACGAAGCAAAGCCGGCGCCGAAGCCCGGACCACCGGCCCCGCCTTGCTCGAACGCCGCATGGCCGAACCGGTCATAGGCGGCGCGCTTGTCGCCGTCCTTGAGGACTTCGTAGGCTTCGTTGATTTCCTTGAAACGGACTTCGCTGGTCGCGTCGCCCGGGTTCTTGTCGGGGTGCCATTTCATCGCAAGCTTGCGGAAGGCAGCCTTGAGCTTGGACTCGTCCGCGTTCCGCTCGACTTCAAGGGTTTCGTAGTAGCAGCGCTTGGTGGACATCCGTCAAATCCGCCCGAGGTTTGTCCTCATCCCGAAGAATGCGTCCTGGAGAATGCAGTCTCCGGCTTAACGAAAAATGACCCCCATCCTGCGAGACGCGGCTTGCGTGCTCTTCAGAATGAGGGCCATGGTTACAGCCGTTTACGCAGACTTCTTGGTGTTCTTGTCGTCGTCGACCTCGGTAAACTCCGCGTCGACCACGTCATCCTTGGCAGCATCCTTGGCCGCGTCGCTTTCGGCCTGCTGCTTGTACATCGCCTCGCCGAGCTTCATGGAAGCCTGCGCCAGCGTGTTGGTCTTGGCCTTGATCGCCTCGGCATCGTCACCCTTCAGCGCTTCCTTCAAATCGCTGACGGCGTCCTCGATGGCGCGGCGCTCGCTCTCCTCGACCTTCGAGTCATGTTCGGCCAGCGCCTTCTCGGTCGAATGGACCAGGGCGTCGGCGTGGTTCTTGGCATCGACCGCTTCGCGGCGTTTCTTGTCCTCGGCGGCGTTGGCCTCGGCGTCCTTGACCATCTTCTGGATGTCGGCTTCAGACAGACCGCCGGACGCCTGGATCCGGATCTGCTGCTCCTTGCCGGTCGCCTTGTCCTTGGCCGACACGTTGACGATGCCATTGGCGTCGATGTCGAAGGTCACCTCGATTTGCGGCATGCCGCGCGGCGAAGGCGGAATGCCCATCAGGTCGAACTGGCCGAGCACCTTGTTGTCGGCCGCCATTTCACGCTCGCCCTGGAACACCCGGATGGTGACGGCGTTCTGGTTGTCCTCGGCGGTCGAGAACACCTGGCTCTTCTTGGTCGGGATCGTGGTGTTGCGATCGATGATGCGGGTGAACACCCCGCCCAGCGTCTCGATGCCGAGCGACAGCGGCGTCACGTCGAGCAGCAGCACGTCCTTGACGTCACCCTGCAGCACGCCGGCCTGGATCGCCGCACCAATGGCGACGACTTCGTCCGGGTTGACGCCCTTGTGCGGCTCCTTGCCGAACAACTGCTTCACCACTTCCTGGACCTTCGGCATGCGGGTCATGCCACCGACCAGCACCACTTCGCCGATTTCGCCGGCGGTGAGGCCGGCATCCTTCAGCGCCTTGCGGCAGGGCTCGATGGTCTTCTGGATGAGATCGTCGACCAGCGCCTCGAACTTGGCGCGCGTCAGCTTCATGGTCAGATGCTTCGGCCCGGTCTGGTCGGCCGTGATGAACGGCAGGTTGATTTCGGTCTGCGTGGTCGAGGACAATTCGATCTTGGCCTTTTCGGCGGCCTCTTTCAGGCGCTGCAAGGCAAGCTTGTCGTTGCGCAGGTTGATGCCCTGCTCCTTCTGGAACTCATCGGCCAGATAGCTGACAAGGCGCATGTCGAAGTCTTCGCCGCCCAAAAATGTATCGCCGTTGGTCGACTTCACCTCGAACACGCCGTCGCCGATCTCGAGGATCGACACGTCGAAGGTGCCGCCGCCGAGGTCGTAGACCGCGATGGTGCCGGATTTCGACTTGTCGAGACCGTAAGCTAGGGCGGCCGCTGTCGGCTCGTTGATGATGCGCAGCACTTCGAGGCCGGCGATCTTGCCGGCATCCTTGGTGGCCTGACGTTGCGCGTCGTTGAAATAGGCGGGAACGGTGATGACGGCCTGGTCGACCTTCTGGCCGAGATGGGCTTCGGCGGTCTCTTTCATCTTCTGCAGAATGAAAGCGGAGACCTGCGAGGGCGAGTAGGTCTTGCCGTCGGCTTCGACCCAGGCGTCGCCATTGGACGCCTTGACGATCTTGTAGGGGACGAGCTTCTTGTCCTTCTCCACCATCGGGTCGTCATAGCGGCGGCCGACGAGGCGCTTGACTGCGAAGAAAGTCCGCTCGGGATTGGTTACCGCCTGGCGCTTGGCAGGCTGGCCGACGAGGCGCTCGCCGTCATCGCTGAAGGCGACAATCGACGGGGTCGTGCGCATGCCCTCGGCGTTTTCGATGACTTTCGCTGTCTTGCCATCCATTACGGCGACGCACGAATTCGTGGTGCCGAGATCGATCCCAATGACCTTTCCCATGGTCCTCATATCCTTCTTTTTGCGGCAGGTTGGCCAGGCCCTGACGGCGCACCAATCCAAACCCCCAAACGATCAAATGCTCGCGATATTGCGACGGTGAGCCTCATATAGGAGGGGGGCACTGGCCTGCAAGGACCGGGACGCAACGTTGGCCCATGAAAACCTCGCTCTTTGAAAGATAGTGTCCCCCTCACTGGGCCGGACAGCGCGGCCGGCGGAGAGGGTTAATGGGCGGCCTGGTCTGTCGCCGGACCGTTAAAACCGCTAAAAGCGGGGGGCCTGAAACGTGACCTCCGGGAATGAAGACCGTGGCCGGCCGACCATTGAACGGCCTCAATGCAAACCCAGTAGATTTTCATGAAGCTCATTCGACTAATATCCGCCGTTATTCTGCTCCTCCCGGCCCTATCGCCCGCCTTCGCCGCGGACGTTGTCTTTCCGCCGGGTATGCGGATCGGGATGACGCCCCTTGTGGGCATGGTCCAGGCAAAAACATTCCAGGGATTCGAAACCGACGACCAAAGCGTCAAGGTCCTGGTGGCGGAGCTTCCGCCCGAGGCCTATGGCGAGGTCATGAATGCCTTCAAGGCCAATCCCGCGGGCAGCGGCGGCATCAAGCCCGAGAGCATCGAGACATCAGCCGGCGTTGCCTACTATACTGCTGAATCCGCCAAGGATGGCGCAACCCCCGTACGGCGCTATTCGATGATTCTGTCGGGGGGCTCCTTCTCCGGTTATGTCGCGGTGCAGGTTCCCGAGAACGCCACCAAGATCTACAGCGATGACGCGGTACGGCAGATGTTCGCGACGGCGGCAATTCGCAAGGAGGTTCCGGTCGAGGAGCAGCTTGGCCAGATGCCGTTCAAGGTCAGCGAACTCAGCGATTTCAAAAATGTCCGCACGTTGGCGCTTGGCGCCGCCCTCATTCTCGCCGACGGCGACGAGGTAACCGGCTTTGAGGCCGCGCCCTTCATGGTGATCGGCGTGATCGGATCGGCGCCGGCACAGCCGGAAGATCGCGGCCGCTTCGCCCAGCAGATCGCAGCGACGATTCCTGGGGTACGCGACGCCCGGATCACGATGTCCGAGCCGCTCCGCATCGACGGCACGCCAGGTTATGAAACGCGGATCGATGCGACCAGCGGCAAGGACAATACCGCCGTCACCGTGGTGCAATGGCTGAAATTCGGCGGCGGCCCCAACGCGCTGCGCATCATTGGAAGCGCGCCGCGCGACCAGTGGGCGAAGGCATTTCCGCGCTTCCGCGCCGTGCGCGACGGCATTCAGCCGCGCGGATAGCCTCGCTCGACGGCGGGCTCAGGCTGCGCTGTTCGGCTCGTTGCCGTTCGCCGGCGCGCCCGCCTTGGCGCCACCCTTGGAGACCGCGACCAGCGCCGGCCGCAACACCCGCTCGCCGATCATGTAGCCGGCCTGCACGACCTGGAGCACCGTTCCGGCGGGCACCGACGCGTCGGGGACCTCATACATCGCCTGCTGGAAATTCGGATCGAATTTTTCGCCCGCCGGATCGAATTTTTTAACGCCGTTTTTCTCGAGCGCGTTGAGCAGCGACCGCTCGGTCAGCTCGACGCCTTCGATCAGCGCCTTCAGCACGGGATCGGCCGATGCCCTGGTGTCGGCCGGAACCGCGTCGAGCGCGCGCTGCAGATTGTCGGCGATATCGAGCACGTCGCGGGCGAAACCGGAGATACCATAGGTTCGCGCATCGGCGACCTCGCGCGTCGTGCGCTTGCGCAGGTTTTCCATTTCCGCCAGCGTGCGCAGCATCTTGTCGCGCGATTCCGCGAGCTCCTTGGCCAGCGCTTCGGCCGATCCCACTTCCGGATCGTCGGGCATGATGTACGGCTTGGAAACCACGGGCTCGGGGGACTGCGCCGGGTTCACCGGATCGTCCTTCTGCCGGTCGGGATCGGTCATAGGCTGCCTTCTTGAAAAATCGTCTGGGATCAATGGGGAGGAGAGTGGCTGGCCGGGATATCGTGCTTTAAGCGCCAAAAATCAAGCGCAACCGACGCCGTATCGGCGAGATCATCCGCCCAGCATCCGGCTGACGATGCGCGCTGCATAATCCACCGTCGGAATCACCCTTGCATAGTTGAGTCGTGTCGGCCCGATCACGCCGAGAACACCGACGATATGACCCGCGGCATCGCTGTAAGGCGCGATGATCGTGGAAGAACCGGACAGCGAAAACAGCTTGTTTTCCGAGCCGATGAAAATCCGCACGCCTTCGGCGCGCTCGGCACGTCCCAACAGATCAATCACGCCGCGCTTGGTCTCGAGATCGTCGAACAGCAATCGCACCCGTTCGAGATCCTCGAGCGCGTGCAAATCCTCCAGCAGATTGGCGTGACCGCGCACGATCAGCTGGCGGTCGTCGCTTTCGCCGCCGGACCAACTTGCGATCCCCGCGGCGATGACCTTCTGCGTCAGCTGATCGAGCTCGGCGCGATTCTGCGCCAGCGCGGTTTCCAGTTCGAGGCGCGCTTCGGCCAGCGTCCTGCCGCGAATCCGCGCATTGAGAAAATTGGTGGCCTCGATCAGCGCGGAGGAGGGAACGCCCGGCGGCAGCGACAGCACGCGGTTTTCCACCTGGCCGTCCTCGCCGACCAGCACCACAAGCGCCCGCTCCGGCTCCAGCCGCACGAATTCGATATGCTTCAACCGCGAATTGGATTTCGCGGTCAGCACCACCGCCGCGGCCCGGGTCAGGCCGGACAGCCGCGTCAGAGCTTCGCCCAGAGCGGCTTCGACCGACTGCGCCTTGCCGACCGAAGCAAGCTGACTCTGGATCGACTGCCGTTCCGGTTCGGTGAGATCGCCGAGCTGCATCAGGGCATCGACGAAAAACCGCAGGCCCAGTTCGGTCGGCAGCCGTCCCGCCGAGGTATGCGGCGCGTAAATCAGGCCGAGCTGCTCGAGGTCCGACATCACGTTGCGGACCGAGGCCGGCGACAGCGGCACCGCGATCAGGCGCGAAATGTTGCGCGAGCCGACCGGTTCGCCGGTCGCCAGATAGCTCTCGACGATTTGACGAAAGATGTCCCGGGAACGCTCATTGAGCTGGGCAAGCCCGGCATGCGGCGCGATCAGGCCAATCGGTTCGTGGTGGGCCACTGGGTACTCCTGACAACTGCCCCCTAATTTGTCGATCTCGCGGGTGAGTTACAAGCAGGCATTCGGCCCAAAAGGGGCGGCCAAGGGCCTTGCCGCTGCTGCCTTGCGCTCCTACAAGCACCGCGAGGTAACAACTTTTCCTGAATTTTCGGAGGATTCCCATGCGGCCAAGCCGCCGTGCGCCCGATGAACTGCGCGCCGTTTCGCTGGAACGCGGCGTCGTCAAATATGCCGAGGGTTCCTGCATGGTCAAATTCGGCGACACCCACGTGCTGGTGACGGCAACGCTGGAGGAACGGCTGCCGCCGTGGCTCAAGGGCCAGGGCCGCGGCTGGGTCACCGCCGAATATGGCATGCTGCCGCGGGCGACGCTCGAGCGTACCCGCCGCGAGGCTTCCGCCGGCAAGCAAAACGGCCGCACCGTCGAGATCCAGCGCCTGATCGGCCGCTCGCTCCGCGCCACCGTCGACCTCGAGGCGCTCGGCGAGCGCCAGATCACGGTGGATTGCGACGTGCTGCAGGCCGATGGCGGCACCCGCACCGCCTCGATCACCGGCGCCTGGGTCGCACTGGCCGATTGCATCTCCTGGATGAAGGCCCGAAACATGGTGAAGGGCAACGTGCTGCGCGATAACGTCGCCGCGATCAGTTGCGGTATCTATAACGGCACCCCGGTGCTGGACCTCGATTACGCCGAGGATTCCGAGGCCGATACCGACGCCAATTTCGTCATGACCGGCGATGGACGCATCATCGAAGTGCAGGGCACGGCGGAAAAGACCCCGTTCTCGCAGGACGAGTTTTTGGCGCTGATGGCGCTGGCGCGCAAAGGCGTGACGCGGCTGGTGGATCTGCAGAAAATGGCCGTGGCGTGATTCCAGAGCGCGCTATGGCCGATATAGACTGAAAGCATGCACCGCCGAATCACAAGCAGACTCGTGATCGCGACCCACAATCCCGGCAAGCTCGCCGAGATGCGCGAACTCCTGGCGCCGCACGGCGTCGAGGCGGTATCGGCGGGCGAGCTCGGCCTCGGCGAGCCCGAGGAGACCGGCGACAGCTTTGCCGCCAATGCACGGATCAAGGCGATCGCGGCGGCAAGAGCGACCCAGCTGCCGGCGTTCGCCGACGATTCCGGACTGGCGGTCGACGCACTCGACGGCGCGCCCGGCATCTTCTCCGCACGCTGGGCCGGTTCAGGCAAGGATTTTGGCGCCGCGATGACGCGGATCGAACGTCTGCTGGCGGAACGCGGGGCAACGACACCTCCGCAGCGAAAAGCACAGTTCGTGTCGGCGTTATGCGTCGCCTGGCCTGACGATCATCTCGAGGAAGTCGAGGCCCGCGCCGAGGGAACGCTGGTATGGCCGCCGCGCGGCAGCGCCGGCTTCGGCTACGATCCGATGTTCATGCCCGACGGCCACATCAGGACCTTCGGCGAGATGACCAGCATCGAGAAGCACGGCCTGCCGCCGCTCGGGCTCGGCCTGTCGCACCGCGCCCGCGCCTTCGTCAAGCTGGCGGAGATCTGCCTTGACTAGCGCGGGCGGCGCCTCTTTCTTTCTTCACCTCTCCCGCTTGCGGGGGAGGTCGGCGCGCGCTCGAGCGCGACGGGAGGGGGCACGTTGACCACATTGCAAAAGAGCCTCCACCCCGGCCCTCCCCCGCAGGCGAGCGAGGGGAAGCAGGCCTTCGGCGTTTACGTGCACTGGCCGTTCTGCCTGTCGAAATGTCCGTATTGCGATTTCAACAGCCATGTCCGGCATGCCCCTGTCGATGAAGACCGTTTTGCCCGCGCCTTCGCCCGCGAAATCGAAACCACCGCGGCGCGCGCGCCGGGCCGCGAGGTCTCGTCGATCTTTCTCGGCGGCGGCACGCCCTCATTGATGCGGCCGCAGACCGTCGGTGCGATCCTGGATGCGATCGGCAAGCACTGGCGCGTGGCGCCGGGCGTCGAGGTCACCCTGGAAGCCAACCCCACCAGCGTCGAGGCCACGCGGTTCGCCGGCTACCGCGCCGCCGGCGTCAACCGAGTTTCGCTCGGCGTGCAGGCGCTGGACGATGCCTCGCTGAAGGCGCTGGGGCGTCTGCACACCGCGCGCGAGGCGCTGGACGCCGTTGCGATCGCGCGCGGCGCGTTCGATCGTTATTCGTTCGATCTGATCTACGCCCGTCCCGACCAGACACCGCGGATGTGGACGGACGAATTGAAGCTCGCGATCTCAGAAGCCGCCGAACATCTGTCGCTCTATCAGCTCACGATCGAGGAAGGCACGCCGTTCTTCGGCCTGCACGCCGCCGGCAAACTGCAGACGCCGGATGAGGCGACCGCGCGCACGCTGTATGATGTTACGCAGGAAGTCTGCGGGCAACATGGCCTGCCCGCTTACGAGATTTCCAATCACGCCCGCTCCGGCGCCGAATGCCGGCACAATCTGGTTTACTGGCGCGGCGACGAATATGCCGGCATCGGTCCCGGCGCCCATGGCCGGCTCGACATCGACGGCGCCAGGCACGCGATATCAACCGAAAAGCGCCCCGAGGCGTGGCTGATGCGGGTCGAGGCCGATGGCCACGGCGTCGTCACCGACGATCGCCTCAACAGCGAAGAGCGCGCCGACGAATTTCTGCTGATGGGCCTGCGACTCGCCGAGGGCATCGACCCCCGCCGCTACGCTGATTTATCGGGCCGCCCCCTCGATCCCAACAGGATCGCGATCCTGCGCGACGAAGGCGCCATCGTGGTCGACGACAGCGGGCGGCTGCGGGTCACCCAGGCCGGATTTCCGGTGCTCGATGCGGTGGTAGCGGATCTGGCGGCGTAAAAAATTCGTTGTCGCCCCGGCGAACGCCGGGGCCCATACGCCGCGGCCCCTCATTGGAGCGATGTGGCAGTCGCCTTCGTGACCAGCAAACGCCGGTGGTTATGGGTTCCTGCTTTCGCAGGAACGACAAGAGAGAAACTACGCCCCAAAACTCTTCGGCGAGCCGGCGACCGGCGCGCCGCCGCTCGATGCGACGCGCATGACCGCAAGGCCGCGCTCGTTGCTGCCGTCGGCGCGGAAGCGGAACAGGCCGTCGATGCCGGCAAAGCCGGAAGGATTGGTCAGCACTTCAGGCGAAAACCGCTGCGGCCCCTGGGTTCGCGCCAGGGCCGCGACCAGCGCCACCGCGTCATAGGCCAGCGTCGCGGTGCGTACCGGGTCGGCGCCGTATTTGGCGCGGTAGCGGCCCGAGAAGCTGCGAAAGCCCGAAGGATCCGGCGCGGCATAAAGCCCGCCCTGCAAGGCGGGGCTCGCGAACACCCGCGGATTATCCCACAGGCCGGTGCCGAGCAGCTGGATGTTTTTCAGGTTCGCCCCGGCCGCGGTCAGCGCATCGGCCACGGTCACCAGCGAATCGCCGTCGTCGGCGAGAAAAAGCGCGTCCGCGCTGCCGAGCGCCTGCGCCACGGTTCGCGCCGGGCCGGCCCGGTCGGCGCCGTATTTTTCAAATGCGACGATGCGCCCGCCCTTGCGGCCGACCACCTGCTTGAAGGTCGCCTCCACCACATTGCCATAGGCATTTTCCGGCAGCAGCGCGGCGTAGGATCGCTTTCCGGTGCTGGTGGCATATTCGATGATGCGGTTGACATCGGATTCGGGAAGGAAGCTCAGGAGATAGACGCCCCGCCCGGCCACGCTCGAATCGGTCGAGAACGCGATCACGGAGACGCCGCGGGCGCGCGTCAGCTGCGCCGTCGCCGGCACCGACAGCGCAAACAGCGGACCGAGAATGATCTCCGCGCCCTCGTCGAGCGCCTGCTGGGTGCCCTGCTGGGCGCCTTGCGGGCTGCCGGCGTCATCCTTGATCAATAACTGGATGTTGGGATTCTGGAACTCGGCCAGCGCCATCTCGGCGGCATTCTTCATCGATTGCGCCGCGACGCCGGCATTGCCCGACGCCGACAGCGGCAGAAGCAATCCGACCTTGACCTGCCCCTTGCCGACCGCGAGCGGCTCCTGCGGCGGCCCGGCGGGTCCGGCCGCCGACGGCGAACTAAACTGGCTGAGGCTCTGCTGCACGCCGGCGCACGCCCCGAGCAGCGGCGCGCCGAGAATCAGGCCTACCGCCGTCCGCCGGGTGGCTCCCGAAGACTTGGCCCCCGAAGACTCGGGCCTTGGCAGTTCCCTGGAATTTCCGGACCCCATCGTATCTCTTCTCTAGACCGACCGAGATCGGTCGGGACTTCACCCTGCCAGATGATAGGCGGGGGGATTCAGGCATATTGTCGGCGAATAGTTAACCAAAACAAAAGGATTATGGCCTGCGGAACAGTCGCCAGTTGCAGCCTCCCGGTTCCTCACCGGCACGGAGACTTTCTGAGCCCGCACGCTTGTGGCGTGCGCGCTGTGTTCCCTCTAGATTAGCGTTATGCGCCCAAAAGCGGCTTCCACAAATAGAACTGAAGGCCTGACCGGACCCGCGGAGCGGACGTTTGCCGTGGCCGGCCATGTCCTGACCGCGCCGAAGCCGGTTCCCGGCCTGCACCTGGTGGCCACGCCGATCGGCAATCTCGGCGACATCACCCTGCGCGCCCTGGAAACCCTGGCTGGCGTCGACATCATCGCCTGCGAGGACTCCCGGATCACCCGAAGGCTGACCGAGCGCTACGCCATCTCGGCGCTATTGAAACCCTATCACGAGCATAACGCCGCGCTTGCGCGGCCAAAGATCCTGGAAAGGCTGGCGCAGGGCGCCTCGATTGCCCTGGTTTCGGACGCCGGCACGCCGCTGATTTCCGATCCCGGCTTCAAGCTTGTGCGCGAGGTCTGCGCCGCCGGCCATGCCGTGATCGCGCTGCCGGGACCCTCCTCGGTGCTATCGGCGCTGGCGGTGGCGGCGCTGCCCACCGACCGGTTTTTCTTCGAAGGGTTTCTGCCGCCGAAACAAACCGCGCGCCGGGCGCGGCTGGCCGAACTGGCGCGGATCGACGCCACGCTGGTCATGTTCGAATCCGGCAACCGCATGCAGGATACCCTGGCCGATCTTGCCGAAATCATGGGCGCGCGCGATGCCGCGATCTGCCGCGAGATGACCAAGATGCACGAGGACATCCGGCGCGCGCCGGTGTCCGAACTGGCGCGATCGGCCGACACGTTGGAGACGCGCGGCGAATTCGTGCTGGTGATCGGCCCGCCGCCCGCGGGCGCGCAGGCCATGGCCGGGCATGAACTCGACGATCTCCTGCGGGCTTCGCTCCGGCGCGACAGCGTCAAGGATGCGGTGGCGCATGCGGTCGAACTGTCCGGCCGGCCGCGCCGCGAGATCTATGCCCGCGCGCTTGAACTCGCCAAGGAAACGACCGCGAAGGGCGACGATGGCGAAGAGTAACGGCGCCTCCCCCTCGGATAAACTGACAAAGCCCGCTTCGCCGGCGCGCGTCGCCGCGTTTCGCACCGGCCTCTCCGCCGAAACCCGCGCCGCCGCCTACCTGATGGCCAAAGGCTATCGCATCCTCGCAAAACGTTTTCGCACGCCCTACGGCGAGATCGACATCGTGGCGCGGCGGCGCAACCTCGTGGCGTTCATCGAGGTCAAGGCCCGCGCCAGCCTCGACGACGCCGCCTATGCGGTGACGCCGCGCCAGCAGGCGCGCATCATCGAGGCCGCGCAGGCCTGGCTGATGGCGCATCCCGAACATGCCGAATTCGAACTGCGTTTCGACGCCATGCTGATTGCGCCGCGGCGGCTGCCGCGCCATCTTTTGGCGGCGTTCGACGCCAGCACCTGAAATCTCATTCAACAAACCCAACTTGCGGACCCCACAATGAAATTGAACGTCGCCGTCCAGATGGACCCCATCGAGCGCATCAACATCCGCGGCGATTCGACCTTCGCGCTGCTCTTGGAAGCGCAAAAGCGCGGCCACGGATTGTCCTATTACACGCCGGACAAGCTCTCGCTGCGCGGCGAGGAACTGGTCGCGCCGGTCCGGATCCTCGGCGTGCGCGACGATGCCGGCGACCATTTCACCCTCGGCGAACCCCGGCGCGAGCCGCTGGCGCAATTCGACGTCATCCTGCTGCGGCAGGACCCGCCGTTCGATCTCGCCTACATCACCTCGACGCATTTTCTGGAGCGGCTGCATCCGAAGACGCTGGTCGTCAACGATCCCGCCAGCGTCCGCAACGCGCCGGAAAAAATCTTCGTGATGGACTTTCCGCATCTGATGCCGCCGACGCTCATTTCGCGTGACCTCGACGAGATCAACTCGTTCCGCGACGAGCACGGCGCCGTGGTCATGAAGCCGCTGCACGGCCATGGCGGCGCCGCGGTGTTTCGCGTCATGCCGCAGGACATGAATTTCGGCTCGCTGTTCGACATGTTCTCCGTCACCTTCAAGGAGCCCTGGGTGATCCAGCGCTTTCTTCCCGCGGTCAAGCACGGCGACAAGCGCATCATCCTGGTCGACGGCGAATTCGCCGGCGCCGTCAACCGCGTGCCGGCAGCGGACGACCTGCGCTCCAACATGGTGCGCGGCGGTGCTGCGCAAGCCACCGACCTCAGCGACCGTGAGCGCGAAATCTGCGCCACCCTGGCCCCGGCCCTGCGCGCGCGCGGATTGCTGTTCGTCGGCATCGACGTCATCGACGGCAACCTCACCGAAATCAACGTGACCTCGCCAACGGGCATCCGCGCCATCGCGCGATTGGGCGGGCCGGATGTGGCGGCGATGATCTGGGATGTGATTGAGGGGAAGCGGGGGTAGGGCCTTACGGTCTGATTTCGTCATGCCCGGCCTCGTGCCGGGCATCCACGTCTTGGCAACACTACGCATTGCTCCGAGAAGCATTTGCATCGCTACCTTGCCGAATTTGATTTCCGCTATTTCAACCGCGTGGCGCTTGGCGTCAACGATGGGGAACGTGCGATTCTTGCCATGAAGGGTATCGAGGGCAAGCGTCTCACGTACCGACCGACTAACAAGGCAATCAGCTAAGATACTCGCCCGCCGATTCGTTCGGTGGAGAAAGCGGCGAATGACTCAAGACAAGCCGCGAATCACCCTAAAGTAGCAACGCCCGGACGTTGGAAGCGTCCGGGCGTAAATTAAACCGCCGATGCAGGGCGGTGCGCTAATCGCGCCATTTTCGTATCGTCCTGTTCGCGATTCACGTCAAGCTTTGCGCTGGCCCATTGAGGATATTCCCATGGCCGCGCCTATCGATAGCTTCGAAATTTTCCTCAACGAAAACACTGCCGATTTGCAGGTTTTTCGGATCACGCTGACCGCGCTTATTTTGCGTCTGGTAGGCCAGAATCCCCCAACGGCACTAGCAGCCGTGCATGATCTGAAAAGTGCGGTGATGGGTGCAATAGGTCGTATAGAAACTGATCCCGCAGAGGCTGGATCAAATCGCATGAAGCAAATGACATCCATGCGATCAGACAAGTTTTTTCTTGAACTTGAAGCGGTGGTTTCCGAAACCATGAAGAGGATGGGGATAGGGGCAGAGGTAGTGCGCCAAAATTGACCATCCCCGAATCGTACAGGCCACACGATTCGCAGCAACGCACCGTCGAATCTTACCGTTTCGCGGCCTTCTTCCGCCTGGGACTCGCGGTCTTTTTCGCCTTCCGCTTCCCGATCTTTATTTCGTCGTGATGCTTTGGCGGCTAGCGCAACAGCTCAGCCACGACCTGCTTTGTTTCAAGAGGATCATCTTTCATGGAATCGTCACCCATCAAATCACCCTCCCTTCTTAGTGACGCTCATCTTCGCGCCATCGGGGCCATCATTGTCAATTGGTCAGGCATCGAAATGCAGATGGAAGTCGCGATCCTGGGACTCTACGAAATCAACCCGGATCGCGGCCTAGTTCTCACGTCAAACATCAGCTTTCCCAACCGTTTAACACTACTCCGCATTCTCTCAATGCGCGGCGCGATCAAGGACGAAACCTTGGCCGAAGAATGCAAGGCCATACTCGGTCGCATCGAAGGCGCTTACTCACTCAGAAACACCGCAGCCCATGGGGTATGGGGCGCGGGCGATACTACAAACACAGCAAAGCGCATGGCGATTCGCGTCCGCGGCAACCGTCTACGCACCACCAGCGATCAAGTGACCGCCGATGAACTTGAGGCGTCCGCATTGCAGATTTTGAGGCTGAAAATCGACTTTTCCAACCTGCTAGCCAAACTTCAGTTCTTGCCCGCCAGCAGCCCGTCCCAAGACTGAAGCACGGTACATAGTTCGGTAAATGTGACTTCCTTTGCGCCGTCATCCACGGGCGCCGGCTGGCTTTCGCCATCGTCGGGCTCCCGAACAAGGCGGTCTCCGAGGCGCGCGAGCGGGTGCGTTCGGCGCTGATCGCCTCCGGGCTGGCACTCCCGGCACCTAGCGCCCGACGCCGCTGCTGATATCCGCGCGCGTGATCGAGGCCGGACGGAACGGAAAATAACCTTCCCCGTTTCGATGCGCGGCTGACGCGCTCCTGCTGCGCGCTTTGCAAAACCCAATTCTTCTTGCCAGCCTGCCAAACCGGGGGCAGCCTGCCGGCGCCCGTTGATCCAGCGGACCCTTCCGCGCGGGCGGCAAAATCAACGCGACAGAAACAGTGGAGGAAGACGCATGACATGCAATGTTTCGCGACGATCCCTGCTCGCTCTCGGCGCCGGTCTCGGCGCAAGCATGATCGGAGGCCGGGCCCGGGCAAGTGCCCCCAAACTCGGCACACAGCCGTCCTATTTTTACCGGTTCAATCACGGTGACGCCCAGGTCACCGTGGTTTCCGATGGTCCTTTGCCGCTCGGCCCTCCCAAGGGCACCTTCGTCGGCGCTCCGGATGAAGAAATAAGGAAGATGTTGACTGACAATTTCCTTTCGCCCGACAACATCGTGCTCGAGCAGAACTCGCCGATCGTCAACATGGGCGACAAGCTCGTGCTGTTCGACACCGGCATGGGCACGTCGAAGGCGTTCGGGCCGACCACCGGCCGTCAGCAGAAGAGCATGGCGGAAGCTGGCATCAAGCCGGAAGACATCGATGCGGTGGTGTTCTCGCACGCCCATATCGATCACATCGGCGGCGTGGTCGATGACAGCGGCAAGGTGCTGTTCCCGAATGCGCAGTTCTACATTGCCCAGAGCGATTTCGACTATTGGACCGATGAAGGCAAGATGGGCAGTCCCCTGAAGGATTTCATCGTCCACGCCCGCAAGAACCTGCTGCCGGTGAACGACCGCCTGTCGTTCTACAAGGACGGCCAGGAATTTCTGCCCGGCATCCAGGCGTTGGCCGCTCCCGGACATACCGTGGGTCACCACATCTTCCTGATCACGTCCGACGGCAAGTCGTTCGCGTTCCTCGGCGACCTCACCCACCATCAGATTTTGCTGATGGAAAAGCCGCGAATGCAATTCTCCTACGACACCGATCCGAACCAGGCGGCGGAATCTCGCGTGAAGATGCTGGGCATGCTCGCGGCCAACCAAATCCCCGTGATGTCCTACCACTACCCGTGGCCGGGATACGGACACGTCGTCAAGAACGGCGACGGTTTTCATTATATCCCCGCGCCGATGGTGTTGACGCTCTGAACATTGGAGTTTCGGAGGAGGGGGGTTGATGCCCGCTCCTCCGGAGCACTTGTCGCGTTCCCTTAATGTTCTTGCCAACCGCCGCCCCTTCCGCTACCTTCGATTGTGGCAGAGGGGCAGCATGGTCCAGCGCGTTTCCACGGTAGCCTTTGAGGGGATCGAGGCCCGCGCCGTCGACGTGCAGGTGCAGGTCGCACCGGGATTGCCGGCTTTTGCAATGGTGGGGGCGATTAACCCGGATCTGCAAAGCGAGACTGATTATAGAATGGCCCAAATATAATCAGAGTGAACCAGTGATAACGTTCACCGACGCCGAGTGCGCTCCGGGGACAGTAGGTCGATACTCGTTTCAATAATGCGTCTTTTTCTACTGTCCCTGTTGGGGCGCGATGTCTCCATCGAAGAGGGGGCCGGGTCGGATAGAAGCTTTGGGGGACAGTAGGCCGATACTTGTTCTAATAAATGCGTCCTTTTTATTGTCCCTGTTGTGGCACGCTGACCCCGTGGCCACACGATTCGGGCGTGTTATCCCACTACGAGCACCTTTTCGTGCTCCCGGCGGTCCTCCTCGATGCGGTAAGACTTGGCCAGCATCTCCATCGTTTCCAATCTTTTCCGATCCAACGCGTAGCGTCGGATCTTCATCCCCTGCACCTTCACACTGCCCGCGGGCGCGACCTTGAGGCCGATCCGTTGGAGGAAGCGGTTCAACTGGCGCACCGGATTCTCCGCCAGGTCGCCCCTCGATGGCTCGGAGAGGGCCTCCTCGATCATGGTCCGGTTTTCCCTGCACAGTTCCACGAACTCCGACAGAGCACCGATAGTGACAATGTGGTCGGGCTTGATGCCATCGGCGTCCGCCAAGCCGGCAGCCGCCATCAGCACCGCGATCAGGCGAGGCGGCTTCATCCGGCTCAGCCGCGCCTTCGGCTTCGCGGCCTCCCGCAAAATGTGGTCGATGACATCCGAAGCCCGGCGCCAGTGCGCGGTGACGTCGGCAAGCGCGACGATCCTCTCGATCAGGCGACCGTCCTTGTTCAGTTCGATGAGTTCAAGGTCTAGGCCAGCTCCGACCGTCCGCTCGAAGTGGTTCTTCTCGTGGGCGATTCGCTCGTGGGGCGTCACGGCAGCGCCCTTGGTGACCCGGGCGTCCAGTTCGATGAACTCGGGATCGGGGAGAGTTTCCGCGGCAAGCAGCATCTGGGCACGCTCCTCGGCCAGCATCCTCTTGGCTTCGCCGTAGGCGCCGGAACCGGTGTTGGGATCGACGCGCTCGATCGACCATCCGTTGGCTTCGCGCAGTTCGCAGAACAGCTCCAGCAACCGGTTCTTGGAAGCCCGGTGGACGGCCGTCACGTGAGCGCAGATCAGCAGTAGCGGATCGTCGCGGTCGTACTCGACCATGCCGTCTTCGCGCCGGCCCTTGACGGCGCGTTTGACAGTATAGGCCCGGGCAAGGTCGTCCATGACCACGTCGACGTTGGACGTGAAGTTGAACCTGCCTGGATCGATCCAGACGTCGACAGAGGCCGGGTTCCGGACCCGCGACAGCTGCTGGTCGATGTCCGTGTGCGTGTTCACGAACGAATAGAAGAATCCGAACACCCGGTCGATCCGGCATTCCCCGTCGGCGAAGGTGATGTCGATGCCGGTGCCGAGGGAGGGCGAGCAGACCAAGACCTGCACCGTCAATATCTCCGTCTTGATGTCCTTGACGAACTGCACCTGCATGGCGTCCCGCGAGTTGTCCCGGGTAATCTTGCGCACGGAGACGCCCTCCCCGCATTCGTTCAGGATCATCCTGTGGAGGGTGTCGACTAGTTTCTTGGAATTGCTGGTGACGAAGCAGCGCTGGCCCTTCTTGATGGCCTCGATCAGCTCATGTTCCAGAGCCTTCTTGCGCTTGAAGAGCCGCAGGGTACGTTTCACCACCGGCACCACGGGCGCGTTGCAGATGATCCGGCAGCGGGATTCCCAATCCTCGGGCCTCATAGTCCGCATGGCGTGTGACGTGACGAGACCGAGGTCGGCGTCGAGGCCGATGACCGCCTTTGCGCCCGCCACCTCGTACAGGAGTGCGTCGAAGCAGCGCTCGATGCCAGCGCGCTGTTGCAGGGTATCGCTCAAAAGGTGGCTCAGGACCTGCTCCACCTCGTCGATGATGACCAGGTCGAACGGGGGCGCGCGCTCGTAGATCGGCCTCCTGCCGTCGAAGCGAGCCACGTACGGCTCGTTATATTTTGGCAGACTATCCAGACAGACGGCCAGCGTGCGCATCCCTTCCGATTCGGTCGGTTGGTCCAGGTAGCAGTGCAACCCAAGCTTGGCCGCCGCTTCCCTCAGCAGCGTCTGCCTGTGGCCAACCAGCAGGATTGACCTAGGGCGATCCTTTCGCTTGATGCCGTGCATGTAGCGACCGGCCCGAATGTCGTCCAGGAGCTGAACCAAAACCTGGGTCTTTCCGGACCCCTTCGGGCTCTTGATCAGGGTGATGCCCGGCTTGTAGAAAACCCGCGGCAGGTAACGTTCTTGGCATTTCTCGAACGTCGGCTCCGGCGGGAAGAATCGGTCGAGGCCCTCTGCGAACGGGTCGACCGGCGGGCTCGCCCGGCCCTCCTCGCACATCCGGTCGAACCCGGCGAAGTCGTAGTCATCCACCGCATCGTTGAGCCAGAACGTGGCCTTGCAAGCCGAGCAGTGGATGCCGATGCCGCCCCTCCGTGACCATGACGGAACGACGAAGGCGCTCGGGTCGCCGTCGTTGTGGTGAGGGCAGTGGACTTTCTCACCACGCCGGATCTCGTCCATTCTGACCATCACTCCCGACGCCAGCTTGATCAGTTCGGGCCCGGCGAGGCGACGGGATGAATCGACGGGTAGCAAGCCGCCGTTCCGGGGTGACCGCGCCTCGCGAGCGTCGCGGCCTCTGGCGCGCAACTTAGCGAAGACGTCGGGTGGGAGGGTGCGCCCGATCCGGTGAACGATAGCGCTGGTGCTTCCGTAGAACATCCTTGCGCCGTCAGTGACCGACAGGTCGCTGCCCATGGTAAGCGCGATCCCGAGCTGAGCGTCCGCAAAATCCTGAGCATTCGGGACCGGTTCATCTAGGAGAAACACTACGCGATAGCGGTGTTTCACCGCAGTGTGCGAAGCCGTGGTGTGCACGAATGAGGCATGCTGCCGGATGAATGCATGGTCGAGGGCCTCTTCAAGCGAAGGGCCCCCGTCGAAATCGGCAGCGACGAAACCACAGCGGATGAAATTACGTGTCTTCCGGTAGCCGTCGACGAACTGCGCCGAATACGCGCGGCCCTGCGATATGTGACCGATGAAGTCTTCATCAATAACATCCATCGGCTGCCAGTCCTTGGCATAGTTCACCGGCCCAGGTGCTGTTGGCTTGCCGATGATGTTCGCGTTGATGCTGACGGGGTACGTCGCGGGGATTGATGACATTGTGGTGTCCAAGATCATGGGCGCGTCGAGCGTTGCCAGCAGCGACGCCTAAGGCCGGTGTTCGTTTCCGTGCGGGCCGAAAAAAGCGCCGCCCCGTGGGGCGGCGATCATCTTCGTTGGATAACGGGAACTAGTAGGTCTCTAACTCTGCCGCAGTAATCTGTACGCGGTCGAATCGCCGTAGGGCAGGTGCCACTTCGCTTCATCGACTACGTTCGCGAATGCAGGGTGTGCGTGGATGAACGTCGCCAGCGCAACGTGCACCGTTTCGAGGTCGGTCGTGCCCACATTCGTAGTGACCGCGCTGACCAGTGCAGCTTGATACGCGCGACCGGTGGCCTCGTCCGCCTGCCTCAGACCCAGCATTCCGGCTGTCCAGTCGGACCCCACCGAAAACTTCAGGTCATCCCAGATGACCGCTCCCGCTTTGTACCATTCGATCGGCATCGCTCGGATGTAGTCTAGGCTCGCCGTCCAAAACTGCCCCATAGATTCCAGCGAGATCTCTTCCGGTTTTCCCCTGTGGTTCCTGCGGTCGACGAAGACCAAGCTTGTTCCCTCGGTGGGGTTAGGTTCGTCGTTGGGCAGCCGAACCATGCCGACCACCATGCCCTCGCTATCTGCGGGGGTTTCAGGTCCGTACCATTTGGCGCCTTCTCGGAACTCGGCGCTAAGGCCGTTGAGTGCCTCGTGGTCGCAAACCTGGCTCTTTTTGATAGCTCGGCGCATCAGTGCCGCCGAACCAGCCCCTTCCATGAAAAGACGCTTCATCGGATGCCCTCCGATGAACGACGTAGAACGATCAGTCTCCCGAGCTCCTGCCGTTGAATTGCGATACAGAGGTCGAGCGCCCTAGTAATTATCACACTGGCGAGACCGACCACCGTCGCCTGCTCAACTTGCATCTCCCTGATGGCCACTTCCATGAGATCGTCCAAGATGTCAGCGCTCTCCGGGCCCAGAGTGGAAAGGAAGACACGGTCTTTTTCCTCGTCGGAGGTTCGCAAAAGAATAAAGTCATTGAGCGTGCCGAGATGCTCGGGATCGATCATCTGATCGGCTAGGATCTGCTGCCGCAGCGCATCGTCAGCCTCGATCGGCAGGAACCGCCGGTGTGGCGGCAGAGCGTCCCGATTGGGTTTGTTGTCCGGGGGCGAAGATCCCATTCGCTGCCGAGGAGTCTTAGTTTCGTTGGTCATGTTGGTCTCCCAATGCGTGGAAATCACGCTGGGGGACCCTGGACCTTCGAAAAGTTAGGCGGAACTCCTCGCGAGGATACGCCTAAGCGGTACCCATCACCGGGTTTGTCCTATTTCAGGCTGCGCGACTGTGCGCTTATGCCTTTGTTCACTTGCTTGATGCTGATCTCGGACAGTTCAAGCCAACGAAGAATGGTGACGGCCGGAGCAGCGTATCTTTTGGGATGGATTTCTTTCATCTTCTCAACGATGAGCATGCCGCTCCTGCTAGGATTTCGCCGGGCGCAAGACGTAAAGTCGCGCCGAAGAATTGCGGCCGACGGTCGGTCCCATGTCTTTGGCTTACCCCCGGTTTTCTCTATCAGAAGCTGATCGGCGAAAAGCCCGATCATCGCCAGCCATGCCCGCAGGTCCCGGTAGTCCGAACCGGCGCGCTCAAACAACTCGATGATCCGAGCGTTATCGGGTGACTGCTCAATTTCAGCGACGATCTGGCTGAACTCGATTGGCTCGATTCGACGTAGGGCCTCGCCAGGAAGCGGCCTCATCTCGTCCAGGAAATCGAGCAGATAAGTCTTATGGTTCGTCGCCATTCGCCGGTGAACTCCTGTGCAGGGCCTTGTATCATTCGGCACAATCTGACGGATGTCGAGCGAATGCTGGCGAGCGACGGTCCCTCCGGCATGAGTTGTTTCGCGGCAGGTTGGATCAGAACCGGTTTGAGTTTAGTGAGAACAGCGTCATCAAATTTTCTGCTGAAACACCCCCCGTGCGTCGCTAGTATTTTCGACCACGAGAGAACCACCCGAGCCAAGTTCTTTTCATCAACCCGACAATTGGCGGCCGGCACCTCACAAACAATTTTAGTAGGCGCAATTGCAACCCGGCTCAGATTGGTTCAGACGAATAACATCTGGAAGTCAAGATCGGGGTGCGGATTCAGGATGGTTGCCTATGCGAGCTACACGGCTGAGGAGTTTTTGAACGCACCAGAGGACTTAATCTTTGCACGGCTTGTTCGGAGCGATGCCGTATCTGGATTCAGTCAATTCTCCCACAAACAAGGATGGTCTTGGGGAGAAGCCATTCGACTCATGAAGTCGGCTTGCGAACAGCTTATAGCCGCCGATCATAGACATTCCGGCGTCGGGGTGGTTCTCGAATACAGGATACCGCGCAGGGAGAAGCGTCTTGATGCTGCATTTCTGTTCTGCAACACCGTCGCAGTAATCGAGTTCAAAGCGGGAAGCTCGTCCGCCACAAGCGAGGCTATCGCTCAAGTTTCGGACTACTGCCTCGACCTGGCCTATTACCATGCGCAAAGTCAAGGAAAGAAGATTGTCCCGATCGTCTGTTCAACGGAGGCGCTATCGAGTCATTTGCTGCCCGCATCCAACGAGACTCTGATAAGCGACATCCATTGCGCCGGTGGGTCAGACCTTTCGGCTCTGTTGCTGCAACTCGCGTCTGAGGACCCCAAGAGCCCTGATGGTTCGATCTCCCATGAACATTGGTGTTCGAGTTCTTACCGTCCTATCCCAGGAATAATCGAGACCACGGTCAGCTTGTTCAATAAGCATGGCGCAGAAGATATCGAAGCCGCGCTAGCCGACCGAGGAACGATCGATCGGTCCATCGAGGCGATACAGCGCATCATTGAGGAGTCTCGCGATGGGAACCAGAAGACGCTCTGCCTCCTTACGGGCGTGCCGGGAGCGGGTAAGACGCTAACAGGCCTTCGTATCGCTCACAGTCCTGATAGTTTACGGACGGGTTGGCGAAGCGTCTTTCTATCGGGAAACGGTCCTCTACTCAGAGTCCTCAAGGCGGCGTTGGCCGCGGACTACAAAGATAGACAGGGTTGCACCAAAGCCCTTGCGCAGCGTCATGCGGAATCGCTTTTACACAGCGTTCACGCCTACCTTGCGGAAGCGCAGAAGAGCCAATCTCCAACTTCGGAAAACATCATAATCTTCGATGAAGCGCAGCGTGCCTGGGACGCGGCAAAGATGCAGAAGATGGCGGGCCGACAAAGGAGCTTCGGCGTCGTGTCCGAACTGGCACCCCAACTCGATCAGGCCTCTGAACCGTCACAAATCCTTGCCGTAATGGATCGCCATGTAGAAGGCGCCGTCGTGATAGCCCTGTGCGGGAGTGGGCAGGAGATCCATGATGGCGAGGCCGGCGTTGGAGAGTGGATAGCAGCCCGGAACAAGGATTATCCGCACTGGAGACTCATTTGCAGCCCGAGCGCCCTTGAACTTGGTCGTGCGGATCCTGTGAAGGTAGACGCCGAGACGTCGTCCAGCATGCATCTCAACATTTCGGTTCGCAGTCACCGCGCTTCAGCATACGCTGCATGGGTTGATGCCGTCCTTAGGGGAAAACCGGTGGAGGCACGTCTCCATGCAGATCATGAAGAGTTTCCTGTTGTTTTGGTTCGGCAGCTTGACGAAGCGCGCCGATGGCTTCGCGCAACAACACTGGGATCTCGACGCTTCGGCCTCGTCGCGAGTTCAGGTTGTTCACGTCTTCGACCTTACGGCATCGAGGTGTCCGCCGGCTTTAGGAAGGAGCTGGACTATGCCGAATGGTTCACGGCGCCGAAGGGTGACCTCAGGTCTTCATTCGCCCTAGAGACGGCGGCAACTGAGTTTGAGTGCCAAGGCCTCGAACTCGACCGGGTGGCGGTCTGCTGGGGATGGGACCTCACCCTTGCTGAGAAAGAGTTGAGCCCGCGCACCTTTCGTGGAACGAGTTGGAATGCCGTAAGGAAAAGTCGAGACCGTCAATACATCATCAACAAGTACCGCGTCCTTCTGACCCGAGCACGAGAGGGGATGGTCATATGGGTGCCACTCGGTGACGAGCACGATCGGACGAGATCTGTAGCGGAGATGGATGAACTCGCGAATTACCTCGTTGAATGTGGAGTGAAACCAATATCAGGCGCAGATGATTCGAATTGATCGAGGGCTCATCGGGTGAACATGCTCTCATCTGTCGGTGAGCGCCATGGCCAACGTTGCCTTCCTACGGCGTGGGTTCACATACCGCGCTGGACTATAGTAGTTCGAATCCAGCAGATGGACTCTATTTGACGCCGAGTGAGCGAAGGTCGTTTGTCCCCCAGGGCCCGGGTAGATCAGCCTGCTTGCAGTACCTATAGGAGGCCTTCTCGAACGGAGTTGTCCCAATATATTCGGTTCGACTCACGACAGCATAGCTTGCGGTTAAAGCCGTCCACGGGCCACCGTCTACCTGCGTATCTCTGCATTGTTCGGCGATTTGGTGCGAACCATCGGCCAGTTTTTGGATTGAGTGATTTCGGCACTCGACGTGTGCCGTCCCGAACGAAATGCCATCGTAGAACATTATTGTGGCGTTCGACGCCTGCTGACAGGGACTGTCGCTCCGGACGTAATAGCCCCGCTCTATCGGCAGCGAGTCCACTCCTGCCGCCGTTGCCGCGGTCGTGACCGGCTCGTGCTCAAAAACCAAACGCGAATGCCTTGACGATTTCGACAGGCCGGCCAATGAGCAGCCAATGCCGCGTCGCGGTGCGGCACCCTCAAGGAATAGAAGGCCATTCTCTCGGCGGCTCGATACTTCATAACTCGCAGGTTGGCATCCGGCCTTGAAAACAAAGGCCTCGCCTTTGACTTGACCGTCGTGCTCGGCGCCGCGAAAGAGTAGGGTCCCCGGTTCCATGGCGAGAGCCGTTCGTGGCTCCCTGTACCGGATTTCGATTGCGCCGGCGCGAGATTCCTGCAGTTCGACAATTGACCCATTATGCTCCAAGGTCTCCCGGGTTGAGAAGCGACCGTCCAGTGTCCTGACGGCGTCCGAAACCGGATTCGTGTTGGTGAACGGTCGATCGATTTTGCACCTGAAGCTGGGTCCGTTGAGCTCAGCATGCTCACGCGCAACATCCATCGCCTGAGGTGATAAACCGCCGATGACCGCGATGGCGCAGGCACCCGTCGGTGTGACCTTGATTACCAACAACTCCTCGACGGCAGAGTCGTTCGACCCGTTCTGTTCATCCGCCAGTCGCCAGCGACCAACAATGGCAGCAACGGGCATTCCGTCCAGGAGACGCCATTCTACTCGACTGCTGATTCCCGAATTTGCGGGTGCCCACGTCATGCCGTCGCTAGGCAAGTCCTTGCCGTGAAAGCCAATGACAATTCCACCCTGTGTGGTGGAGTCGTAGTATTTCAAGCTGAAACCGCTTGGCCCGGGGCATCGCCACTCGCTTTCCTCGGCCGCGTGATCAGCGTCCATCCGGGTGGGCCTGCACGTGTCGCCTTTCGCCGGCATGACCAATGAATCTGTGGCCCCAGCTATGGGAATGCTGAAGATCGAGAAGAATAATGCAAATAAAATGTAACCAAAACTACGCATCCAGAGGAGCCCCCGCACAACCGTTCTCGGAAAAGCCCTTCATATCTCCGACATTTCAAAAGATTGCTGGCTAAAAGCCTAGCATTTTAACGTGTCTAGATAATGCGTGTGCTTGTTAAAGCTCGGATCGGATCAACGGTGCTCGATGCCAGATTGGCTTAGCTCCGTGCCGGCCTTGACCGGGTCGGTAAATTGAAGGCCGCCGACTACGGATCCCGCGTAGGCAGACAGGACGATTACCACGATGGCTCGAACGATAGACATTGACCCGTTCCCCTTCCTGATCTTGTTGAGGGGAATCTTGGCACGGGTCTCTTTCCGTCAGCTTAGGAAATGAGGTTTTCAAATCCTGGAGCGAGTTGGTAAACGGTTTGATCGCGCTCAATTTATAAATTTTCAACCCTAATTCTCACCCTCACTTCGTTCGGGTGAGCGCCCTTCGGGCGTTGTCAGGTTTTTCCAACCCGTATCAGTTTCAGTTCGGAAACGGGACACCGTTAACGCAGCTGTCAACGTGTGCGGAAACGGTTGAGTGATACACTTCGCCCTTTCAGGCGAAGCGGATCCAGAAATCGTGCGTCTAACGGCCTCGGGATACATCGGATCAGAGGAACCACGGCGTGGTCGGGACCGGCAGTGCGGTGAGCCCCGTTTCCGCTCTGCTTATCTGCGCAAAGTTGGCAGCAAGACCGATCCGACGATCATGCCACCCTTCGACGGTATACAGCTTTTCCGTCTCTCGTCGGGCTTGGTTTAGCGACCGTGCCCGACTTCGGTCGTTCATTTCCAGGAATGGCGTCAGGTCAGGGTGACCCGGACGCTCCGACCGGTGTCTCAGGCCACCGGGGTTTCCGCAGTGCCTCACACCTAGGAGGTTACGGGACGCTTCTGATCTCGCGCCGATACTGAGATTTCGGGGTATTTATTGAGGTTCAAGGGTCAAGATGCCTCGGAGCTGATTATATTTTGGCATCTCCGTTCCAAATCCTTGACCATCAGAGGGAATCTCGCAACCGAGCCTTCAACGATGTGCTTAGCTGAAAGGATCGCGCTGACCACATCGGATTGCGGAGCGGTGTGGATTTCGTAAAGGTGATGCTGGTTGATCGGCTTCGCCATGAATTGCCGCATGCACTCATCCAGCGTCCCCTCCGCTACGAGGTAGGGACTCGCGCCGAGGGACGAACTAACGCGCTCGTTCTTAATCGACGGCCATTTTCTGAGCACGGCCGGAGCGTTAAAATCTATCTGGAAGTTGGTGTCTGTCACGCTCATCAACCCTTTGACGACGGTGTGGGCGCTATGGCTTCAAGCATCTGGAAGCCTCGAAGCAGTGGGCACTATGAGGCGTTTGATCCGGGGAAGAAACTGACCAGAACCGATTATGTTTCGGCGACACATCTATACCAACTCCACGATGCGCACCTGCGCTTCCGCGTTGGGCTCTATGTAACGCTGCGTCGTCCGCAGGTTCGTGTGTCCCGCTAACACCTGAACATCACGGAGCGACCCCCCAACCGTCGAGATCTTCCTGGCTGCATTGGTGATGAAAGTGCGCCTCCCGCTATGGCTCGAACAGCCGACGAAACCGACGTGACGGTACCATCGCTGAAACATGTTCACGATCGCTTGGGGCGAGGTCTGCAGGGAGCGTTCGGTGCTGATCACGAAGGGGCCCGCATGCGGAACGGTTCGCCGATACTCGATCAGGGCGTTCCTGACCTCGTCGCTCAAGGGAATGACACGGCCGGACTTGCCCTTGCTAGCAGAATCCTGAAGGCAGATGGCCGGCGCTATCTCACCCTGGGAGTCGTTCGTCATCCACCAAGTCAGCCGGGCGATTTCCTTGGCCCTGAGACCGGCTTTGGCTGAGAGCAGGAAGATCAGCCGATTTCTCGCTGGCCGACGGGTCTTAGCCAAGTAACCCAGGGCGGCCTCGACCTGGCCCTTGCTCAACGTCTTCGCTTGTTTCCCTAATGCCATAACGTCCTCCATGACCGGTTATTTACCGGCAGCAGGACGCAGGACTGTAATCAGTCAGGAATGGTCGTACATGCCGACCAGAAATTTATCGACGCCGTTCAGGGACTTGGAAGGACTGGTGATAGAATGGTAATTCTATCATCAGTGTTCAGTGCGATTATGCTAGTGAAGCGCGCTAGCGGGTCACGCGATAGCTTCGTCAGGCAGCTTTAGAATTGTCATGACTTCCTCGTTTGGAAGAAGGAATGACTGCTCCTCAACCTCGAAGCGGTCGCATCCCTTGAAGTCAAACCAGGCATCGGCCGGCATTTTCCGTGGGAAATTTTGTTCTGCCGCACCATTGAAGAGCATGTCGGCCGCGAACGTCTGACGGTCCAGGGTTTTGACAGGACGCCACCACGGCTGAATCATCTTCGACGGTTCGAACCAGCGGCGCCTTTCCCTATTGTGGCATACGATCATCATCGGGAAGCGATTTAGCACCGTCATCTTGAAGAGCGTCGCCGTCAGACTGGTGCAGAACTCGTCCGCCAACTCACGCGCTGCCGATAACGTCAGTCTTTTCATCTTCCGGAGGCGGGGATCGACCATGTAGGTCGGCAGAATGAGATCTGACGCGAAGCCGTCTGCCTGACGTTCTGGGTTCAGGGCATCATTCGCAAAATTGCAGACATCGTTCTTGCCGCAGAAGAGAACGCGACCGCGGTGATGGTGCCAATGACCTAGTTCGTGGGCCAAGGAAAATCGCCTTCGTTCCGGCATGCTGCGGCTGTTGATGGAAATGACTGCACGGCGCATCGAGCCGACGATGGTGGCCTCGCATCTGTCGATGGGCCGATAGTTGACGATGGCCCCTCGGGTCCATGCGATCGTGTCGAGATCGATGTCCTTCGGTTCTGTGATGCCGAGATCCATCAGCGTGCGTTCCGCCGGCGACACGGTCTCACTCTTCTCCTTCGTCGGGGGCCTCGTTTTCGAGCGCCTCGAGTTGGGCGATGTCGTCCACGACGCCATCCTCGTCGCTCTCCGACAGATTGCCGCCTTTCCGCGCGGCCATCATAGTGTCGGTGGCGTTCCCTGTCTTCATGCTGTCGAATCGGCTTCGAGCCCTCGCCAAATCCAACGAACGGACGTTGCGCTGGTCGCGGAACGCCTTCATCTCGCGCTTCGCCCGTTCGAACTTTATCTTTGCGGCGGTAACCTTCGCTCTTTCGATCGTCGATCCGACGAGCGCGACAGCTTTGTCGAAATCGTGGCCCTGTTCAGCGAAATCCTCGCGAAGGTCCTTCTCGCTGGCATGGATAATGCTCTCGTCGATCGCCTGGTCGATCTTCGACAGTCGATCAGCGTTGCTCGGCTTCTTGCTCATAACGGCCACCCTTTCGGATAGTGTTTGGCCGCGATCCGCCGGACCCGTTTGGCGATGTAATCCAACCGTTCCTGAGTCACTCCGACAAACTCGCGAAGTTCCTTGCCTCTCATGCTTTCTTCCCAGCCGAGCAGCATCAGCTGCATCTCTTCGTCGCCCCGATAGTGCGGTTCGAGCGTGGCCCAGACCTCGGCCGCACGCTTATCGTTTTCGGCGCGGATGATCTGCACTTCTGCGCCTGGCGAATCGTCCTCGATATCGAAGTCATCACTGTCATCATCCCGAGTTGCGCCGCCGTCTATCGGAACCTGCCGACGAAGTTTTTTTCGCTGCCTACCCGCGATGTTCCGCATCGATTGGGCAAGAAAGGCGATGAACGGCGTGGTGCGAGGGCATTTTTTGTCTTCAAGGATAGCCGAGCAGACGGCTTCATGCAGGAGGTCGCCTTCTACGTAGTCGGTGCCGCCCAGATGGCGCAGCTCCAACCGGTCAAGTCGAGCCCGGTCCAGGGCTGACAAGGCGTCGATCGCTGCGATCACCTCGTCATAGTCAAGGTAATCCGCATCGGGCAGGGCCAGATCCGTGATGGGCGGCTCGGTCACGTCGTCCATGGCTTCATACTTCGCATGCCGGGCAGAGAATCCTTTCGGACAAAAATAATCGAGTCCGAAACGCCGGTCTGGTGGGCATACACCAATAGGGGCACCGGTCATCGAGCTACAACCGAAGCATGCTATTAGAAAAGCGATGTGAGAACAATGAATTACATCGAAGAACGCGCGCAGTTGCGCCAGTCGCGGCGAAAATGAAGGAAAATGCTGTGGAACACCTGAACCATGAAAATGACCATGGCGGCGAACGCCGCGAGTTTACGATCAAAATCGCAGTGAATGGTGTCGCTGACGAGTGGCACCACCATCGCATTACCTACGAGGAGGTTGTTGCGCTGGCTTTTCCCACCGGTCCTACCGGTGGAGACGTTCGCTATAGCGTCTCATGGACCAAACCGGACGGACAGGAAGGGTCCCTCCGTCCGGGACACTCAATCGACGTAGTCAAGGATATGGAATTCGATGTCCGCAACACTGACAAGTCGTAGCCCAGATCTTGAACGACTGGAGGCGGAAGGTTTCCGCCTCCGGATCATCCAAGGATCAGCAAACCACCTCCTGATCGAGGGCATCCCTGCCGTCACCTCACAAAGGGAGGTGGTCCTTGGCAGCCTTTATTGCCCCCTTGAGCTCGATGCGGAGGGAAAGACCAGAATCCCTTGCTCCAACCACCAGTGCTGGTGGATTGGCGAGCCACCGTGCGACGCCAATGGTCGGCTAATGCAGGAGATGATCTCGCACAACGCCAAGGAGGGCAAAGGCGACGGGATAGAGACAACCGTCGCGTTTTCCAGAAAACGCGGAGACAAGGCCGACTATAGCGACCTCCACGAGAAGATTTGGACGTATGTAAGACTCATCTGGCATGAAGCTCAGCTAATCGATCCCAAATGCGACCCGCGTGGCCAAAAGCCCATCCCAGTGGTTGTCGAAGCTCAGAAGCGAACTTTTCGATACCCCGATATGGCGACTACTCGAGCGGGCATCGGAGCAGCCACGGAGAAATTATTATCCGATAGGGTAGCTATCATAGGTCTCGGTGGCACCGGGTCTTACATTCTCGATCTCCTAGCGAAGAGCCCGATAAACGAGATCCACATCTTTGACGGTGACGTGTTCGATCTTCATAATGCGTTTAGAGCACCCGGCGCACCGAGCAAAGACGAACTAACAAAGCCAAAGAAAGTGGATCATTTTTATGCGATCTATGATCGGATGCACACTGGCATAATCCGGCATCCCCATCATGTTTTGGCCGAGCACATTCCTATCTTCAAGGAGTTTAGTTTCGTATTTGTCGCGATCGACGATCCCGAGGCGCGAAAGACTATCCTTGAGGGACTGATCGGGCTCGGCGTACCCTTCATTGATGTTGGTATCGACATTGCCTTTGATAAAGACGGCGCGCTTCGCGGCATTTCGCGGTTCACCGTCGCTACACCAGAATGCCATTCGCATATGCCGGAGGTAATATCGTTTGGTAAGGTCCCGGATGATGACATTTACCGCAACATCCAGGTAGCGGACCTGAATATGCTTAATGCCTCAATGGCTGTGATGAAGTGGAAGAAACTTCGTGGCTTCTACGCGGATACGATGCGCGAGCATCACTCACTGTACACGATAGCGACTCACGGGTTAACGAAAGAGGACAGACTGTGAAACAGTCCTTTCTTCGTGCGGAGCAGGTCGAATTTATCCCGAAAGAACTTGACGACGGGATTCTATACGTTTCCAGAAGATTTCGAACGGCGAGCCACCGCTGCTGCTGTGGTTGCGGAATAAAAATTGTGACGCCCTTGCGCGAGACGGAATACAAGCTAACAGAAGTCAATGGTGCAGTATCTCTCGAACCCTCAATAGGTAACTGGAATCATCCTTGCCAAGCTCACTATTGGATTAGGAACAATAGAGTTGTATGGGCTGCGGCGATGACGCCCGCTCAGATCGCCACTGGCAGGATGCATGATGAAGCAGTCAAGGCCGCCTATTTTGCCAAGGTGGCTTGGCCGTGGTGGAAAAAATTGTGGCGCCGCATTCTGGAATGGCCATTTAAAAAATCGAATTGACGATCTAATTTGCGGCTCGCTCTTGATAACGTAGAGCGGGCTCGACGGTCGGGAAAGTTCTCGATTTAGCTCGCATTCCGCGCAGTGCAGCCGCTGCGCTCCCAAGCAGGGTCGCCCAAAGCCTGGAACTGATGATAGAAGAGTAATTCCATCATCAGTCATCTGACGCACCGGTATACGGAGCTCAAGTCCACGCGCGGACAGAAATTATTGGTCTATGGGCTGTACGTCGAGCGCGGTGGGGCCTCTCAGAGTAAACCCCAGGTGATATCTTACTCTTTGACCATCCTCGATCGTTTCAAAAGCACCGTTGGCTTGATCGGGACTGAAGAAAGTCTCGAGCCCGTCCTGATCTCCGCGCAGAAAGCCAAAGCCGGGTCGCTTTGAATAGACTTGGCCATAGTACTCGACTGGATCTCCTGAAGCTGACTTTACAATTCCACGAATGCCTTGTTTTTGTCGGAACGGAACTGGGAGCTTCTTTAAGTCTTCGAAAAGCGTATTAGCAACCTCAGCCTTGCCACAGATACAAAGATGCCGTGCAAGCCAGAACCTCGCCTCATTGTTTCTATCACCGGGCGCGACCGATCGCTGAAGATGGTAAAGTATAGTGTCGCGCTGCATTATGTCAGCGTCGGGGGCCTCTTCCATCAATGCTCGGGCCAATTCGAAATGCAGAAACTGACTTCCCTGATTAAGGTCCAAGGTCTTCCGAAGAACATTAATGGCTTCCGAGGTTTGGCCTTTGGCACGGAGGGTCCGAGAATAGCGCCTTGCGATCAATTCGCTACGCGGATTGGCGTCGGACGCTTTTCGGAGAGCACTTAGCGCTCGCGTCGCGTTCTTGAGTATCTCACCGAGCGTAGCCTCTTCGTTGAGGAGGCGATCGTCATTGGGAAATTTCTGCAGGCCAGAACGCAGGACATCCTCGGCATTCTTTAGGGCTTGAGCCACGCCCTCTTGAGTAAGAGCGTTGTCGTCTTTTTCTGCTCTCTCAATGGCATCCCGCGCTCCGGCGATAGCTGCTTTCGCCAGTGTGTGATGTGGGTGGGACGTTCTTGTATTTTTTATGAGTGCATTTGCCTGCGACTCTGCATTTCTGATCCAAGACGCCTTCTCCACCTCGTTCGAGGAGACGGATGAATACCTCAAAGCAATTTCAGCAAGCGAATGCTTGATAGTCGGATTCCCCGGCGAAAGCTCGAGCGCATCTTCCAGATACCGGTTTGCCCGATCGAGAGCACTTACGTCGCCGGCGAGGCGCATTTCGTAAATGCCTCGCTGGTGGAATATATGGCTATCTTCGCCGAATATCTTTTCGGCGGCGTCGTAGATGGAGCTGCCCATTCTCCGATCTTTGAATAGTTCCGATAGTCGTGATCCACGAATCAGTTCGGCTAGAACCTCGCGGTCATATGAATAGGAGCGGTTCAACTTGCTTAAAATACGAATGAGGTTGTCGAACCGCTCTTGGGTGGTCGGCAATGCGACTTCATAAACTAAGTTCGCAATAACGGGGTGGCGGGCGCGGTACACCCAATCCTGGGATTTGGCATCGCGGGTGAGGTGTATAACCTGCTCAAGCGGCTTGAAAAACTTCTCGTTGAACTGCTCGAAGTTGATGCCGTGCACGCGAGAGATCAGCCCGGCTCTCACGGGCGGCCCGAACCTATGTAGAGAGCAGATATCGAGATACAGAAGGCGCGCATCTACTGGAAAGAGTTTTTTATATTCATCGGCAAGTATCTCTCGGAATTCCGCGTTTTCCGTCGCCTCGTGTAGAGCGACTAACAACTGACGACCCCAAAGCTCTTTTAGCTTTTTTTTCTGCTCTTCGGATGAGAGTTTTTGCAAATGCCCGAGGCAGTCGTGGATGGCAAGCAGGCGAAGCAAACCTTCGATCTCGAACTCACTCAGGTATCCAAGCTCGAACTCCTCATCTGTTAGCGACTCAAGTTCTTCACAGCGCATATTCCATTCGTTTACCCGTACGCTACCGATCACAACAATCGGCCACTTTTGACGCTGGGCGTGAATGTAGAAGCGAGAGAACGCGTTGGCGTCAGAAGCCAAGTCATCTACGAAAATGTAAATTGTTTGGTTTGTAAGGCCTGCTATTTCTTCAAATGCGTCTCGATCCAGATCCTCCCCGCTTCCAACCCAAAATACTAACCGGTCGGAGCTGTGAGCGGCATCCCACGCTAGCCGTCGCAATATGATGCTTTTGCCGCTTCCTGCGTGACCTTTCACTGCGGCAAAGCGAGGAGAAGATATTTTTTGCGTGCTAACAATGAACTCGTCGAATATGTCGCGCGTCAAGCGGCGAGAAACGTCCAAGGACGTTGCAACGGGGTACCAGTCCAGCTCAAAACCCTTGTAGAATTTTGCTGCTGTGCCGATTCCGGAAGGTGTTTCAGTAGAAACGTGTTTGCATTGTGCTCCGAGATACCGAACGAGAGAGAGCGTTTCCCGGACATGGGCGCGAGAGATGAAGCGCGTGAACGTCGTGTTTGATTGCGCTGCCGCAATCTGAGCAAGCGGTCTGATTGCAGAGTTGATCTTTGTGTCAATCTGTTTGAGGAAATTCTCAAAGTCTAAATTTATGCATTTTACGCGGCGATCTCTCCAGTAGTTTTCTTCAGCTTGAAGTATGCCTGGACGCACGAGATAGTGAATTGGGTGTGCGTCGCCTTCGCGTCGAATTTCATCAAAAATAGACCGAAAGTTATGGTCTGACATGCCGTAGCCAGCGAAGATGAGTGTCTTTGTCCGGGCCCATTCGAGAAATTGTGCTATTTGACCGCTTCGCCCTTCGCGGTGATTGAGGACTTGCTCGGTGCTTGCAACAAGCGGCGGCTTCATATCTTGATATTGCGTAATGCAGCCGTGAATCTTCACATATAGCACGCCTCGCTCACCAAGCCGCTCCGCCGCACCATCCCCGTCTTTACGGTTGACGACCAGAGTTTGAGCAGGAGACCCGACCGCTTTGTATGCGTCTTCGATAATCAGATCGTAATTTGTCGTGACGATCCCTCCCCAAACAAAGGTTGGTATCAACTTGTGGAAAGGAGACGGGTCGAAACCTATCAGCTCGTGATGAATCAACTGCTGCAGTTCCCGGCCGCTGCGCATAGAAGCCGCGAAATCACAAACTTGAGCAAAATCGAAGCCGTCATACCCCGGCCCTAACAGCTCTTTTGCGATAACTTTCTTCAGATCATCGGCGAGCGGTATCCTGGTTCCGTCAGGCTTCGTTGCGCCGCGAGAGGCGCCAGCTCCCAGGAAAAGCACCGCGCGACCGCCGGCTATCGCCTCAACCAACGGCTGCTCAACTTGGTCGGACATGCGGCTCCGGTTGCTAAATGAGGGACAGGACTACCTTTGACTGTTACCTGATAGCCTGTTCACCTGCAAAGACCCCCTCCGGTTTTGAACAGAGTTTCGGTCGGCGGTTAGTGAAGCCGGGCGGCTTGCTCGATAGGTACGGAGGGAAGGCTGCGAATCGGTACACCACCGGCCGATCACGCTAGAAGCATCGCGGTCGTGAATGATCGTTGCGAGCATCCTTATGTTTCGACCAATAATTCGCTCGGACTGTGTACAGTGTCATGCACGTGATTAGGATCGGCGAGGTTTTATCCAACAATGGAGAACCCAAATGCCAGTCCTCAAGTCACTCTCATTCACCGCGCTCCCCAAGGCCGCGAACGATCCGGTCCAACTGCGTCGGGTCAAGTTCGTCGCAAAACTGGAAGAGCAGAAGCTGCTCCTGAAGGACCCCAGCCACGTCCGGACCGTCCAGCGATGGACCAAGGTCAACGGGGAGCGGCAGGCCACCAATAAGCAATATGCCGTCCGGCCCTGGTGGAAGACGGACCCGTCCGGTCAGGTCGTAATGTCCATCAAGTTCGGGGCCAAGCCCATCGAGTTCGAGAAGGGCAAGGCCGGCATCGTCGTCCCGTCCAAGGAAAAGCTGCCGGCGGTGATCGACACCCTGATCGCGGCCGTCCGGGCAGGGGAGTTGGACGAGCTGTTCAACCAGGCCGCCAAGACCGGAACGATCGGGAAGGCGAAGAAGGCTGCTTGATAATCAGAGCCGGGCGATGAGGGATCGTCGCCCGGTTGCCACGTTCGTGGTTAGACGGAGGAGTAAGCTGCTGAATCATTCGTCGGCTGCAATGCTTTCGATAAGTGAGACAAACTGGCGTTGCACCGCTTGGCTTTTCACAGAGGCATAAGCCCGTAACAGTCGCAGGCTGAATGCGCTGTCGATAAACAGCAAGCTCTCGACCTCACGCTTGCCATCGCTTGCGCGCTTTCCAAGTCCATCATCGTCAAAGAAAAACGTCACTGGCACATCGAGCGCCGTGGCGACCTGCTGCAGGCGAGCAGCGCCCACCCGGTTGACGCCTTTCTCGTACTTCTGCACCTGTTGAAAGCTGACGCCGAGCTTGTCGGCAAGTTCCGATTGAGAAATTTTCATCTCCATCCGGCGCAACCGAATACGCATCCCCAGTTCAAAATCGTGCTTGCCAGTTGACCGCTGATTTTTGAGCCCGCCGTTCGATTCCTTGATAATTTTCAGTGTGGTTTTTTTTGCCATAGTCTTCTCTCATTTCCCTGAGCTTCTGGATCAACCAACGGGCATATTTCGCGGATTTCAACCTGTGAGACAATAGGGGAAAGGCCGCCGAGGCGTTTGATACGCGAATACCCTCTTGCCCAGGAACAGACACTGCCGAACCGCCCGTCCAATGAACACGGCTTAAAACTGGATCACACAGATTAGCGCCTCCGGCGTCTCCCACGTCGCCAGCAGTCCGTGCTCGTAGGACTCGAAGATCTTCAATTGATGATCTATCGCCACCGAGCCTTCGGACGCCCCGGTGCGCAGGAGCAGCTCGACGTTTGAAATGGCCTGCGCCGTGGCTTCGGCCAAGGATGTTTCCAGCCAGCCGATCTGAGCCGAGACCGCCCTGACCCGGAACACCTCTTCGTCGGAAGCATTCTCAGATTTCGCTTTGGACTTCGCCAGCAGCTTCGGAGCCATCAGGGTCCGGTCGCTCTCATCAATGCCGAGGAGTTCGTTGGCCATCATCCGGGCTTCAAAGGCACGGTCGAACGTTTCCTCGTCACGCGGTACCGGGGGCTGAGCCCGACGCCAGAAACTCGCCGTTCCCATGTCGAGGAGCGCGTCGAGGCCGTACCGGCTGAGGTGGTCGAACGCCTCCGTCGGGGTGTCCATCCATTTTATAACAAGAGGTTTGGTGCAGCCCGACCGGTCGGCGAACTGCCGGATGGTCCGGTCGACCATGGCTCGGTCGGGAGCACGGCAGCCCCGGCCGGTGATTCGGGCACGTTCGAGGAGGGATCGGGTCAACGGGTGCCATCGAGCCTCGCCTGGGATGAAGGGGAGGGGACAGGCACCCAAGGCCCCGAACGTTCCGGCCATGGCGGCGCAAGTCCCGCCTATTAATAGCTGCCGACGGTCGATGTTCACCCTGGGCCTCCAGTCTCCTGAGGATGCTGGCGGTAAACTGAAATCCCGGGGAAGGACATACGGGGCCGGCCGGTCTCAAGTGATGGGTCGGGCCGGCAGGCCAGCTAGCCAACCTTCGTGCGAGAGCCGGACCTGGAGGGTCGCTGGAATAACTCAGCCGGATCGACCTCGAGGATGGAGGCCAGCTTCCCGATGATCTCTAACCCCACGTAGGTCACGGCCCGCTCTACCCGGCTCACATACGCACGATCCACCCCGGCGTCATGGGCCAGTTGTTCCTGAGAGATTCCGCTCATGCCGGATGCGCCGGAGATTGGTCGCAAAAGTTGGCGTGGGTTCATGTACCCAGCCAACCAACCTGTGGTTTACTATCCCACCGCTTTAAAGCCTCAAGCTGTATTAGTGAACTGACGACGGGTGTGTCCAGCGTCAGTAACAAGGGGGTTGGAATGTTGGACTATATCTGGGCCGGCGCGGACGGCTCGACTGTACTCGAGGTCGTCGCAGTCTTGGTGCCGGCGCTCGTGCTTCTTTGGATCGTCATGACCGTCATGGCCCTTCACAAGCGGGACGTGTATTTTTGGAGCCTGGGCTCGACCTGGACCAGCGTCATCGCCTGTCCGATCGCCCTGGTCATCATGTGCTTCAGCTCCTTTAGCCAGTTGAACGACCCGAACGTGCCTCTCTTCCATGCGCCGATCGCAGCCGGTGCCATCCTCTATGTCGTCGCACTCGCATTCGCGATCTTCTATAACTACAACGCGACCCGATCAGCGATGCTAGCCTTCAGCACCAGCATGCTGCAACAGCTTGCCGTCCTGGGCGTGATCTTCCTGTTCTTCCGGTGGCAGGGTGATGAAGTGAACCGCGGCCGATAAATTCACCTGGAAAAAATGCGGCTTTTCGAGCATCTCTGGGTATCGCTCCACGAAGACAAGTGCATCGGGCAGAACTACCACGAGCTCCGGGACTTCTGCCCCGGGAGCGCGAACTTTCCCTCTCTCGCCACGGTCACTCCGTCACCTGGAAGCATGAGTACTATCAGGTGTTCATGTTTGCTGAAGAGGCCGACGCTGAAGTTTTCAGGAAAGAGTTTGGCGGCGAACCAACGCATTCTTCGGAGAAAGGGCACGGCAAGAACTGGGCAAGGTGGAAGAAGGGGACACACAATTCAAAATCTTGAAGTCGATGAACTCGTGGACTGATGTTTTTCTGGTCTTCCGGTAGTCGTTTTGCCATGAATTGATCGCGAAGTTCGCTGAAGAATTTCGTGCCCCCTTGCTATTCGGCCCAATCTTGGCGCTATGTCTGAGACTCCGGACGTAGGGTATCCTCATGACTGATCGAGAAAAGATTCTGACCGCCCTTCGCGAAAAGCCGCTAAAGACTTTCGAGATCATGAAGCGGGTTAACATAAAGAACCAGGACGACTGCCAATCGCTCCTATTGAAGATGCGCGACGACGGCGTAGTGAAGTTCGATATTCACAAGGGACATTGGCTCGCCGCGTGACGATGACGGCCGCGAGCCGACGAAGAGCCCGACACCAGCGCTATAATCGAATTACAAACACCGCGCATCCAATGAGGCTTAAGGGCTTGAACCTCGACAACAGCGTAAAACAAGGGCGGTTGATTGTTATTGACCACTCGTCTATCCGGCATTGGCATCAGTGTTTGTTACTAGCGGAAGCCTCTCGATCGAGCCTGTTGAGCAGGTCGGTAAGGTCGTCGGCGTCATCAAGATCAAGGTCGATCTGTTCCACGTCGTTCACCAACGCAGGCCGGTGCGTGACAGAATCAATAACTGCCCACAGGTCGCGACCCGGTAACTTTTCCATCGTGTACCGCATCATACAATTAAGCCTTTGAAATCGACTGTTGGCAAGCTCTGGATTAGGTCTGCTTCACGCTCAAGAACGCATTCACAAGCGGGGTCCTGATGTCCGTTTCGTGCCAACAAGGGAAGTGACCTAATCGATCACCTCATCAGCGATCGCGAGGACCTTATCCGGTACAGCTACGCCAAGCGCACGCGCGGCTTTGAGGTTGACCACCAGATCGACCTTGCTCGCCTGCATGACTGGCAGGTCGCTCGGCTTTTCGCCTTTGAGGATGCGACCAGCATACTCGCCTACCTGCTGATAAGTATCTAAAAAGCTTGGCCCGTAACTCAAGAGCCCGCCCGCCTCAGCGAACTCTCGCACGGAGTAGACTGCTGGTACCGCACGCTGCGCTGCAAGGGTGACGATTCGTGTGCGCAGATTGGTGAACAACGCATCCGGACCAACCATTAATGCGGAGCCGGAACCTGCCGACAGTTTCGTCACAGCACCCTCGATCTCGTCCGCGGTATCAGCATAGAGGATTTCTACCGGCAACCCGAGCTGCGGGGTTTCTGCATGCAGGTCTTTCAACGTGGCTTGCGTGAGCGGCCCATCGTGAGTGACAAGCACTGCAAAACGCTTTGTCTCAGGTGCCAACTCACGCAGCAGCCCAAGCCGCTTTCCGGCAAGCCGAGCGCTCGTATTGACGATTCCGGTGACGTTTCCGCCTGGCCGATTGAAGCTGACGACGAGGCCGAGCGCCATCGGGTCGCCGCCAGTGCTAAAGACAATCGGAATCGTCGTGGTCGCGGCCTTAGCCGCGAGTGCTGCTTGCGTCGTGCCAGGCGTCGCTATTACCGCAACCCTGCGGCGGACCAGATCGGCTGCAAGTTCGGGCAGTCGATCGTCGCGATTTTCCGCCCAGCGGTACTCGATTGTCACTTCGCGCCCGTCGACATAGCCGGCTTTGCTCAGACCGTTGCGGAAAGCCGCCACTTGCTTGACATTAGCCTCCGGCGAACCGGCATGGAGGAACCCAATCACCGGCATCGGCTGCTGCTGCGCTCGCGCAACGATTGGCACTGCCGCCGAGACGACGAGCAGCCCCATGAACTCACGGCGTTTCATAAGCTCACTCCCGATATGGACAGATTCTCTTTTTCATCAACGTCACCATGAACAAATTGTGCCAGATAAAAAATGGGTTCTCTGTCCGTATCGGGTCAAAAGCGTCGGGTTGACGACCTCTCCGTCACTTCCGCTTTGCCCCTCATAGCCGACCTTCGTCGAAAGGATCGGGACGTCCGAAACGTGCCACAACCGGACTCGTGCTACGCCGCATTGCGTCCTATTCGATCACCTCATCGGCACGCACGAGAAACGACTCTGCTATGACGAGACCCAGCGCTTTGGCGGTCTTAAGGTTGATTGCAAGGTCGATTTTGGTGGGCTGCGCCACCGGAAGATCGGCTGGCTTTGCACCCTTGAGGATCTTATCAACATAATCAGCGGAGAGCCGGAATTGATCCACCTCATTAGGGCCGTAAGATATGAATCCATCCGTGCGTATAAACTCGCGCGCACCCCATAAAGTCGCGACGTGAGCGCTACGCGCCAAGGCGTTGATATTGGCCGCATTGGTAACGACGAGCGACTCGGTGCACACGTAGAGCGCTTGTGAGCCGCCATTGAGCGACGCAATCGCAGGTGCAATATCTACGGCACGGTTGATCCTGAGAGCGTTAACCCCAATTCCAACCTTGCCGGCAACTTTCTGGACGATCTCGGATTCTCGGGTAGAGGGCGGATACCCTGCATTAGCCAACACCGCGATGCGGCTAAGGCCCGGGATGGCCTCGCGTAGAATTTCAATACGCTTTGGCGCGATATCCCTCGACTGAAGCGAAAGCCCCGTGACGTTGCCACCGGGTCGGGCGAGGCTTTCGACGAATCCACTGGCGACAGGATCTACGGCAACAGCAAAAACGATCGGAATCGTCGAAGTCACCTGTTTAGCTACCGGAACAGCGCTTCCCGCCGTAAGGATGACGTCAACCTTCAGCTTGACAAACTCAGCAGCAATATCCCGGAAGCCTTCGCTCTTGCCTTCTGCCCACCTGTAGACGATCGCGACGTTGCCTCCATTGATCCAGCCGAGTTCGCGAAGGCGTTGCTCGAACGCCGCGATCATCGGAGCCCACGCGGCCGCCCCGCCAGCGCCGAGGACCCCGACGGTCTTGGTCGGCTGTTGCGCGTGCGCCATAGCGGGCCACGCCACCGCGCCGCCCAAAACACCGAGAAAATCCCGCCGCCGCATGCTCGCCCTCACCCTCAGACAAGCCATCCTAACGGCTCAAACAAGTACTTTAAACCAGCATAAACACGATTGCCGCAATGGCGAGAAATGTCTCTTTGGGTCAAAAGGCGAAATACTCGTTGCGAGCAGATGTCTTCCGCTTTGGCCCCAACAACGGACATCGCTCAATAGGGTCGGCATGTCCGTTTGGTGCCAGATTCGGACATCACGGTTGTAGTTATCTCAAACAAAAAGCCGCCCGAAGGCGGCTCTTAATCAAACCAGATGATCGATGATCAGGCGGCCATCAATGCTCCCTTTGACTTCCGGCGATAGGCCATGAAGCCAACGCCAATAAATCCGAGGATCATCATCGCCCAGGTCGATGGCTCAGGGACTGCGCCGGCGAGCGTCAGATCACCGGTAATTGTTCTACAATCCTCAGCTTGACCACACAGACCACCCTCATCGACGACATAAGAAAAACCAGTCAACGGCATGGTTTGGCCGCTGAGTAAACTTGCAGTATTCACCACAAGATCAAGGTAAGAGCGTGCGTTATAATCTTCGTTATATACGTTGAATTGATAATCTGAAGTATTTTCGAACGGACCCTGAGTAATACCGGGACCCGGAACAATATCGAATAACTCAGAACCAGCCCTAATGCTCGCGCCGTCGACCTCTCCACCACCAACGCCATTTGTTATCACATCAACCGTGCCCGTGAATTGGACCGACGGACCGCCCCTGAGGGAGTGAACAAACCGTTCGTTAGCGTATAATCAAACACTGCAGCTGAAGCCGGCGTTTGCGCCAGAATAATGAGCGCTGCGGCCAATGCCGTAGCACTGCTTTTCGTTTTTACGGAAACCATGATTGATGTCGTCCTATGCTATTTGCGGTGCGCCGATCTTCCGTCGACAGGCCATAAAGCCGAGGCCTGCGAAGCCAAGGATCATCATGGCCCAGGTGGACGGCTCAGGAACGGCAGAGACGTTGTCCGAAGCAAGTTGGACGTCGAAAAAACTAAGAGTCGCAAAATTGCTGAACGTTACGGATGTGATCGGGGCCGAGGAGGTGAAACCTATAAAATCATGCGCGTACAGTTCTGGGTAAGTAACAGTGTAACCATCTCCGGTACTCAGCGTAATGTTAAATTGGGGTGCTATTGGGTTATATTCTGTGCCGAAATCGAAAGCGATTGCGGTCGTGGAACCTGTGTTCACCGTTAGATTGTATAGATTGGAACCAGGGGAAAACTCGGTAACCAGATCTGCCACGCCAAAGCGATTGGAAGGGGACGAGGCGCCCTCGGCGTACATGTTCACATATGAGAAGAAATCTACCGGCCCGACATGTGCATTCGGATCATACGTCGTGTAGCTATCGGCAGGCGCCAACCCAGCAACACCATACGTCGTAACACCCGTTGTCGCTGCATCGAATGCAGCGGCGCTGGTATATTCTATCGCGGCAGCGTTGGCTGCTCCGGAAAGGCTTATCAGCGCGGCCGCGAAGGCTGCCGCGGCGCAGAGATGGTTTCGCATTTTTGATCCTTTGGGTGGTCCTGGTAGGCACGCAATCGGCGCGTCGATAAACAATCTCCAGCGGAGTCTTTAATTCAAATGGCTGGCCCCATTTATTGCGGTACGATCCTTCGATCAGAAGTTTTATTACGCGAAGCCCAGGCAAGCCCAAATACCAAAACGTCGTTAAGGATTGGAACTTTTTGCGTGGATTGCCCGGGTAAATTTAATCGCCTGCCATTGCGGTATTGGCAGGGCCCTGTAGTTCTTTCCCCAAAATCCCGCTTGGTAGAAGATGATTCACAATCCCGGTCGACGCCTCGCCGACGTCAAATATCGCTCATCAGAGGAGATCTTGACGCATCCGTGTTTCGTGCCGGCGCGAAACGCTTTTGTTGACGCGGTGCTCGCCCTTTACGCGGGAGATCCGTTTCTGACCCGGCTGATTCTTGAGGCCGGACGCTTCGTCACCTTTGCCAACATCATGTGCCTGCACGCCCGTTATGACGAAGCCGATCGGTCGACTTGGCCGACCATAGGCCGGCTCAACGAATCGATGCTTCAATTCGGGCTGTCCAGCCCTCGCCGTGTGGAGGCGCTCGTAGCCCGCCTCGTGCATAGCGGATTTCTTGAAATGGTCCCCTCAAGGCAGGATCGTCGTGTACGCATCCTCACCCCTACCCAGCGGATGATTGACCACGATCTGGACTGGCTGGCCGCGCACTATCTGCCGTTGCATATCCTGTTCCCCGACGCTGGATTTGCACCGATGGTTCAACGTGATCGGGCGTTTCAATTGGCCCAGCGATTGGCCTCAATCGAGTTCTTTGGCCACGGCGCCCACATTCTGGCAAGCAATCCGGGGGTCATGCTGTTCATGAGCCGCGATGCCGGCATGCTGATCCTGATCAAGTTGATCCAGATGACACACGCTGCCACGAACGAATCCCGGACGGGCCTTTCCTACACAAACATCGGTGCACTGTTCGGGGTATCGCGGACGCATGTGCGCGAAATTTTGCTCGAGGCCGAACGCGCCGGCTTCGTTCAGCTGTCCGGCCGCGGAGGGCAATTGGTTCAGCTCACGCCTGCCGTGATACAGGTCTTCGACCATTTCATCGCCGATAGCCTATCCGGACTCGATCTGATGTTTCGGATCGCATTGAAAACAATGGCGAGCAAAAAGCCTTCCACACACGACACCGCGTCGTCGCCACGCTGACCAAAACGAGCGCAACGGCGCTTATGCGTCGCAGCAAACCGCTCCTGCTCATGTCGCAGTTGGGTCAGATTCGGCCCTCGGACCGCAACAGAGCGAGGTCCGTTCACCTCTTCATAGCGGACTTGCGGTGAAAGCACCGGCATGACCGTTTCGTGCCAAGACCGGACTCATGCACCGCAGCAAACCAACAACAAGCCGTGGCCGGTCCTGCAAGGTCCGGCCACTATCGCCAAGCCTGCGAATACCGCCTTACTGAGTAGCGAAGCAATAGAACAGCCCGTCCCCGCCGGTGCCGCGGAGGTCACTCTGGCTGCAACCGCCATCGGGCCCGCGCGAGGGATGAGATGAATTCCATGATCGCGACGCGACGTCATCGCGCAAGCCTTTGCGGTCGATATGGCCCACCATGGCCGCGCCTTGGGTGCTGCTCGTCCAGTTGCGGCAGGTGCGATCCTCGCCGGGCGGGAATGCGCGGCCCTCCGGGGTGGAGCCGGTCAACGCGTCGTGACGATTCGGCGCGAAGCCAACGCCCGGAATGATCTGGCCGCGCTCGCTCAACGACGTGTCGAAGCCTAATTTATTGTTGTCGCTGTGCAGATCGTCGACACTGGTCGCGAGGACCTGGCCTTTGAAATTCTGCCACGGGCCGTTGCCGATGCGGTCGCGTGCATTGACCGCCGGTTTACCGTCAGCCTCCTGGGTGCTCAAATAGGCGCGCCACGTTTTCCCTCCGGCGCCGTGACGCTGCGCCAGCATCTGGCAATGCTGGTCGGCGCCTTCGATGCCGCCCAGATCGGCGCCCTTGCCGGGCCCGGCGCCGGTGACAAAGAACGTCATATTAGGTGCTTGCGGCAATTGTGGTGGCGCCGGCTGCTGCTGTGCATTGACCCCCGACGTTACACCCAGTGCCAGCGCCGCAATAATAAGTGCCTTCGACTTGCTCATTTCAGTCCTCCCTTGGGGTTATTGATACCGTCGCTGAATTCCCACCTCTTGCTCCTTCAGGCATAAGAACAAGTGTTGCATCCGTCTTATTCCGTCAACGTGGAAGGGACGCTACATGCTGAGGGCGCGCCAATTGACCGATGGCCGCTTCGGGGTCAATCGCGTCGTTCTGACTCCGGACCGACCACTCCCGGTCTACCCCGAGGAACGGACATAGTCGGACCGCTCCGGCATGTCCGATAAGTGCCAGACGCGGAAGTAGCCCGACCTTCGCAATGGGGCCTGCCTACTATGCAGCCATCGTCTTCGGCCTTCAGCCCTTCTCGTCGATACAAACGCAAACACCGCCTCGGTGGTCAGACCGGGACGTTGATTGAGTTATGACGGAAGTGGTTGCGGAGGCTCCCGGCTGGGTCGAACGGCGCAGGATCTGGATAATCTGAAATAATCGATCGGCACGGCGCATTACAAACTCCTTGCTGCCAATATGCTGACACCACGCTGTCAGTAGGCTTCAGATACAACAGCCCTATGCCGAATTGTGGCTGGCCCGCCGAAGGAGAACATCATGAATTTCGTCTCGATCCGCATCATCACTGCCGACATCAAGCGCTTGGCGCGCTTCTACGAGCAGATGACCGGCATCTCGGTGACGATGTACACCGAAGACTTCGGGGAGCTGAAAACGCCCGCCTGCACCTTGGCGATTGGCAGCACGCGCACGTTGCAGCTGTTCGGCGGCGACGTCGCCCGACCCGCTGACAATCACACCGCTATCATCGAGTTTCGCGTGGACGACGTGGATGCAGAGTATCGAAAGCTGGTCGACGAAATTGGCGACTCCCTGGTTCAGGAGCCGACAACGATGCCGTGGGGCAACCGCTCGCTCCTGTTCCGCGATCCGGACGGCAACCTGGTCAATTTCTTTACGCCGGTCAGCGCCGAGGCCATCAAGAAGTTCGACGAGTGAGCGCGTGATCCGTTCGCATGCTGGATGGCTGTAAATGAATAGATTGTGGCCTGCTACGGCTGGTCTCGGAAGGTCGTCTTCCAAGATCAACCGACCATGTGCTGCCGTGACAAAGCGCGCCGTGCTCGAAGGGCGTCTATTGACGTGTTGGCATGCGTGGAGCGGGATCCCAGCAACGTTGAAGGGGATTGGATCCTCTGAGTGAGCGCGGACCAGAGCTTCAGGCGCATATCGCATGTCTGTTATGGGGTCAATCTCGGAAGTGGTGAGCCATTCGCGGAGAGTCCGCTCTACCCCGATGAACGGACATCGTCAGACCGGGCCGACTGGTCCGTTTCGTGCCAACAGCGGAAGTCGGCTCACCACTGATAGCGGACGACGCCCTTGCCGGCAGAGCTTGGATTGTCAGGGAAACACGGACATCAATGCCAAATCGCTGACCGTGTTTCCGGGAGACAACGCGGCAGCATAGATCGCACCCAACATACACATTGCTAATCCGAAATAGCCGAAAATGAAGTGCAGATCTCTTCCACTGGAGCGAACTTCGTATGATTGTAGCGCTTCAAGGATTTTCATTGGTTTCCCTTTCATTTTTGAGAGCCATCATCGATTTCAACCGTCAAAGGTGGTGCAAGGCGTAGGACCATAGCGGCAGTGTGAGAAACGAAAGTGATATGCCAACTCCAACCATCAACGAGACCAGTGGCGGGTTCAGGCCGTGCTGGGCCGCGACGATTGCACCGCCGATCATCGGGCCCATCCCAGCTTCAAACAGGGTCACTCGGGTGATTTCTTCGCCGGTGCCCAACACGATGAAGTAAATGGAAGCGATCACGATGGGGGCCAGGAACAGCTTGAACCCCAGGCCCGTCGCAAGCGCGGTCTTGAGCCCGGTGGTTTGGTCAAACCTCAATTGGAAACCGACTGAAACGAGGGCTAATGGGGAAAGGGTGTCGCCTAAACGCTTGAGCGCGTCGGAGACCCAATCGGGGAACTCGAAGGGCATCAGAATGAATGCCGCGATCAGGGCAAGCAGAGGCGGGAATGTGAGGACCCGCTTGAAGACAGCGGTTTTGGATTCCGTACCCGCCGAATAAATGGCGGCGACCGTGATCCCCAACGTGCTGAGGACCAGGTAGCTACCCAGCTGATCGATGAGGATGCCGGTCGCCATATTGGAAGCGCCGAAAAAGGCCTCGATCATCGGCAGTCCGACAAAAGAGGTATTCGCGAGCCCGCCGGCCAGCATCAGCGCCCCGGTGGTTTCGCGCGAGAATTTCAAACGCGAGGAAAGCGTCCAGAAAAAGCCGACACCGAGCGCGAACATCAACCACGGCATCGCGATGCTGAATAGCAGTTGCGTTTGGAGGGCAACGTGGTGGATCTGCAGGACGATGAGGGCAGGCAGGGAGATGTTGATGATGAACGCGTTGAGCGCAACATGTGCGTTTTCCGGCAGCCGTCGCGTGGTGCGAAGACCCATGCCGAGAAGGAGGCAGACGAACAGCAGATTGATATTATTCATTGAACGTGCCCCAAGCCGCTGGCGGTAACGTTAAATCGCCGAAATCGAGCGCCAAGCCGGCGCCTGCCATTATTTGATCGTCTCAGTAGAAAATCGGGCCAGACGATCCGAGCCAACTGAAGATCACCGCCACGGCGGCAAGTAGCAGGCTGATCCCACAAAAGATTGCGGCACCGTCATCAACGGATTCAGCAGTCTCGGTGGGAAATCGGGTGTAAAATCGCTCGACTACGCTCATTTACGTTCTCCCATTCGATCCTATGTCCACGCTCAGAAGCGCGCGTGAAGACCATCCAAACCGGTTTCAAGTTGGCTGTTCATCGACGTGCTCGCAAACGGATTTGTCAGGGTAGGTGATGGCGCTCACGCCGAGATTGCAGACCAGAATGCCGACGTTGGTGATCGCGATGCTCCGCCCATCAAGGAAAATGATGTTTGTTGCTCCTGGTTTCAGCGGCTGCAGGATCACCGAGCGATCGTCGCGCACAAGGACATCGACAACGTCGGGATCGCCGATCAACATGGTATTGAATGGCCTCTCGAGCAGCAGCGCCGACGTGGCACCGACTTTCAGAATGATCGTCCGATCCGCGGCGAGGGTTAGGGACGCCGCCGTTGCGAACACAGCCAATGCGAGAGCGAATACGAGCGCGCGTGGCATTGCGGCAATCAATGCGCGCCTGCAATATTTGTGGCTACTACTCATGGTACCGGACCATTTATCGGTTTGACGAACGGACTATCTGAGCCGAAGCGGGACAAACGGCCCTCAGCTCGCTGCAACAATCACCGATCTGTTCGTGACTGTCGTGAAGGTTTCCGCCGGCAGGCCGAGATTGTTGGCAAGCACGTGGTGAGGCGCCTTCGCGATCCAGTCGGACAGCGAGCTTTCCGCATACGTACCGCTGTCCAGGACGCCGACCATTTCGCTTTCTTCCGCGCTGATGTTCTGCACGGAATGACCGCACCCGCGCGGAATATAGGCGCAGTCGCCCGGCGAGAGCTCAGCCACAGCCATTCGCTTGTCGGGTGCAAACAAGGTGACCCGTGTCCGCCCCTTGGCAACGTAGTGCCATTCGTTGGCGTTCGGATGCCAATGGGGTGAGTGTATTGCTCCGGCTTTCAATCTTGTGACAACCCCGGTGATTGTCGTTGCGATCGGATATTCCTTGGCTGATGCAACATGGATGGCGCCCCCAGGTGAGCTGACACGCGGCTTCTGCGCCATGAGGGGGAAGCGATGCGTCCGCTTTCCATCCAGCACGCGAACAGTGCGCGCTTCCGCGCTATCGCGGCCGATCACGTCGCCCTGCCGGATGTAGACCTCGGCGGCCGGAATCTTGGCGACGTAGTCTTTGGGCAGACCCAGTGCCTGCGTAAGCATCCCCGCATCGAACCGGCTCATCCAGTCGCTGAGGCCGAATGTTCCGTGCTCCCCATACAAGCCGTCATCGAAAGCAAGGATGGCGTGGCAAGGCTCGGGTCCAAGCGTCTGAATCGAATGGGCATGTCCCTTGGGAAAGTACCAGAGATCGCCGGGAGCATAGTTGGCCACCTCGGTTTCGCCTTCGGGATCGACGACGGTCACCTGGCAATGGCCGCTCAAGACGTAGGCCCATTCCGCGGAATTGTGCCAATGCATCTCGCGGATCCCGCCGGCGCTGAGGAACAGATGCGCGCCTGCGATGCCGGTGGCGATCGGCAGTCCTTTGGTGGTGATGTCGCGGGCCCAGCCGCCGGAAGTCGACTTGATCGGCGATTTGTCGAGCGAGGCCGTAAATGTGACGGGATCGCCGGTGCGCCGCGGAATCAGCGGTACATAGTCCGAGGCGGGAGCGACGTCATATCCTGCAGCGTGGCCGTCATTGCCGGCGGCGAGTGACTGTGTCGCGGCAAGGCCACCGGCGGCGACAGCAAGGCCGCCAAGGAATACTCGACGATTTGTGTCGGTCATGATGCTTCCTCACTTTTTTTGGTACTGACCGCCGATCGTGGTAGTCAGCGGACGCGCGCCCTACCGAAAGAACGACTTTATGATGATGGCGGATCGTACGCAGGCGCGCGTCACCCGATCAGGGGATACTCGACCGGAGTCAATGAAAGTATCGGTTGATAAGCGGATTATGGAAATAGTCAGTAATCAGCATGATGTGTGCCAGTTGTTGTAAACAAGGTGGTTTTGATTGTCCCCTCAACTGTGTACGGACCAGATGAGGCATCGCCGAGATAAGGCGCAATGCCGTTCGCGGGAATGCGTGGGGATACGTCGCAGCAATTGCTGTTTGGGGCTACCCGTGTGTCGGCGGTGTGGAAGCCATGAACAACCTGGCCAACTCGGCTTGTCTTTTTGTCCCCGTCTTTTCGAAGGCACGATGAAGGTGTGTTTTTACTGTTTCCTTGCTTAGGCCGAGAAGTTCTGCTGCTTCTGGTACGCCCAATCCAGGCAACACCGCGAGCACAACGCGCAATTCACCACCCGTTAGTCCGTGTAGCCGTGCAAAAGCCTCCCCCGGTATTTGCGGAACGGACATCGGGTTCTGCGAGAACACCGCCCATTGTGCTGACCAAGGCGCCATCAGGCTCGAACGGTGGCCGTCGCCGATCGGCAGTATGGTCGCAATCAAACCTTCGCCATCGTTGGCCGGCATCGCGATCGAATGCATATTCTCAACTGATTTGCGGTCCCAATCGGTTTTTGGCGAAAGAGCCTTCATAAAATTTGCATTCGCAGAGCTATCAGTTGGGGAAAACCGGTCGTTGACGATGCGCAGCGCGTTTCCGGTCCTAACCTGTCGCTCGCCCGCGCGGTTGGCGTGCATGACGCGTGCCTGGCTGTCGAGAAGAAACACTCCAGTAGACAACGCGTCGAGTGCGGCCTCCAAATTTTCAGATTTGAGCGTGCGCAGGTCCAAAGCGTGCGAAATCTTGATCGTGCGACAGACATGGGGTGAGAGCAGCTGGAAAGCCTGGTTATCCGCGCCGGAAAATTGGGATGCCTCGCCCATTCTCGCGGCAGTAAACCAGACGGCCCGGCTTCCCGAGCGAAGCCCCATCAACCCCATCAGATCAACGAAACCTGATGGTTGAATGAATTCCTTGTAGAACCGGCTCTCAAACCATTCGTCACGACTAAAGAGATCGTCGGGGGTGTAGACTTCGCCAATCGGGCGAAGCCATGAGGCCGTGAATAGCGGGTTGATGGTCGCGTATTGCCCGCAATATTTCATCATCCACTCAGCGCGGCCACCATGTTGAAACACCCGTCCGGGCTGGTTCCGCTCGACGTCATGCGCCAGCACAAAGGCGAACGGTGCCTGGCACAATTCTCCGACTTGGCTAAGCGCTTGTGGCCAACGTTCTGGCTCCAGTGCGCAATCGTAAATAACGCCGATCGTGTCCGACAGCTGCTGCAGATTCATCGGGCATCTCCTGCCGGAAGCCCCGAGCCTACCGGTTCCGTCCGCCAATGTCATTCAAATCTAGGGTCCATAGAAACGGTGGCCGTCCGTTCAATCGATGTCGCATTTGGGTCAAAAGGCGAAATACTCGCTGCGAGCAGATGTCTTCCGCTTTGGCCCCAACAACGGACATCGCTCAATAGGGTCGGCATGTCCGTTTTGTGCTGCCAAAAGGCGACATTGCCCACAACATGGAGACTCTGTTTAGGCTATTCGCTCGCCATCGACGTTAGCGATGCCAGCGGCACGTCGAACGCGTACACAAAGCCGCTGGGCTCATACGTCAATCGCACATCGCCCTTGAGTTGCCTGCCGAGCGTTTCGATCAGCCGCGTCCCAAAACTGCGCTTCTCCGAAGCCTGAACCGCGGGGCCGTTCCTCTCAGTCCATTTCAGATGCAGACGCTGCGTCTTCGGGTCAAGCATCCATGCGATGTCGACGCGGCCCGCAGGCACCGACAATGCGCCGAACTTCGTGGTGTTGGTGCAGAGTTCGTTGAGGGTCATCGCAATCGCGATTACGGCTCCCGACGTCATCCGAACATCAGGTCCCGCAATCGTGAATTTCGGCACATCGGGATTGTCGAAAGCTTCGGTGGCGCCGCGAACGATCTTCGCGAGATCCGCGCTGTTCCATTGTGCTTCCAAAAGGAGGTCTTGAGCCCGCCCCAGCGCCAGGAGCCGGCCCTCGATGGCATGCTGCGCATGTTCGGCGCCCGCCACGCTGCGCAGGCTCTGAGAGGCAATGGCGCCAACCGTCGCGAGGGTGTTCTTGATGCGATGGTGCAGTTCTTCGAGGATCAACTTCTGAAGCTTGTCCGCCGCCTCGCGCTCCCTGGCCTCGATGCCAGCTTGAGCGAGCAAGCCCTGGGCATCGATTTCGGCCTGCGCCAACAGAAGCCGAAGGCTGACGTTCTCCGCCTCCAGAAACTCCTGGGCAAGTGCCGCGCCGTTCGATGGACGCTGATCTTGCTGACGATCGATTTTGGGCATCGCTTGTTCCGCCGGATGGTCCTCAAAGGTCGGGCCAACTAGCAGTGTCTTCAGGAAGAAGCCTCCGTCAGTTTGACGAAAACCCGCTTGAGTTCACGGTCATCTTCATCGGTGACGACGACGGCGAAACCCCGATATTGATCACCATCTTGTGCAAGTTCAGCAGCGATTTTGGCTGCGTGGGCGGCTGCATCTTGCGACGAGTCGAAGCGTAGGCCGTTGTCATCCCGGTATTCACGGTCGCCACCCACGACATGAAAAAAATAGCGGCTCATCTCACATCCCGAGCGGTGGGCTTGTCTTTCCATTGGCGCATCATGTTGGCGGGCTATTCGGGGGGTCGCAGGTGTTCCAGTAACTTGCTGATGTCGCGCGAGCGCCAAGGATCCTCGCCTTCACAATCGATGCACTGATATTTGCGGCCCCGCATACCCTTTACGAGCGCGAGCCTCATGGGCTTGTGGCATTTCAGGCAAATCGGGCGTGTTGTGGCATTCATGGCACAGATGGACCGGACATTTTCGGCAACGATGTTCGGTAGCGTACTCGTCAGAAACCAAGCTGTAAAGAAGTAAGTCATTGATATCATTATATCTTTTACTAATTTTTGGATTTTGTAGTATTCAAACGAACTTCGGTTGACTGAGTGAATTGAGTATTTTTACTAATTTCGCGTTAGACGCTGAAAAAACTCTTCTTGGAGGACGCCATGAACGATCTCCGTGGTGAGCGATTGCAGATCATGCTTTCGCCGGAAGAACTATCCGTGATTGACGACTTCAGATTTCAGCATCGTATGCCAACCCGAGCCGCCGCCGTTCGCGAGTTGCTTAAACTGGGCCTCGCGGCGAATGCGACCGCCGGTAACGGCATGAAATCCAGCAACTACGGGGTGTTTAGTCGAGGACCTACCGGTCATCTGGATGGCGACGCTACCGGCGAATAGCCCGTACCAGCGAAGGGTTCGCACTGATTGGGCTTGCGCCCAGCTGTTGCATGTCATGTCGATGTCCGCGTTGGGTGTGCGCACGCTCACGACGCTGCCAACCTTCGTCGATTTGTAGGATTACGCATTTCGCCGAGCGCGACGGTGAGAGCGGGGTGCCCCGGCGCGCTTGCGGCGGCTGGAGCCGACAACTGAGACGGACCCGGCGAGGGTAACCGGGCCCCCACATTTACCGCAACAGCGCCTCCCTCATGGCCGCTCGGTAAATGTTGGCTATAAAAACGGCATCTTGGGAAAAATGTTCCCAGGCCGCCGACCCCGAAGTGGGCCTTAGAGCTTCTCTACGACGACTTTTCCTCTTACAATATAAATCGTGCGTTCGCCGTCCGACACCTCCCAGGCAAGGTAGGTGTTCTTTTCGCGGCTGACCGATTTCCTGAGAGCCAAAGGCGTGCAGCGAACGGCGTGGGCGCATGCTTCGTTTTCGTTGCGAAGCGAAGTGCCTCGACGGTCCGGCACCTTTTGCCCATTTAAGTGCTTATGGAAATAGAATCTGGGCATCTGGAACTCTCCCGAGTTCGACTGCTGCCTTTACGCGGAGCGCGAGTTTTCGTTCCAAACAAATTGTATACAAGGAACTTGATAATGGGGCGGGACCCGCAAGACCGGTCTAATGCATCCGGCCGATAACACTTAGCCTCTGCCCAGAAGCCAACATTCGCCAGCGGTGATTTGGTCTCTCGATGTCGCCTATGGGTGTCATGTGTGGACGGCTCCGGATTGGCAAGGACTTTCTTCACGTTTTGCAGCATTGGTCGGTGCAGCCATGTGTCCGGCCTTTTGACGCGGTTCACATGACCGCTGGCCATAATGCCCTCCGCGGATCAGGTCCCGATCAAACTCGCGCATTTGACAATGCCTCGACCCAAGTGGGTTGTCCTGATCGCCGGATCGACCGGCTCTGCATTACGTGCTGTTCGCCCTCCCAACCTTCACATCACGCCGGTTGTCCGGCGCGATCTCGTTTACGCCGCAAGCGCGACGGGTTCCTTGTATCGCTCGCCCCTGGCCATCATGGCCCAGACCATTCGCGCGAGCTTGTTGGCAAGCGCAATAGCCGCAACCTTGGTCGGCCGTCGCGCCAGCAACGCCGTGAGCCAGGGGCGATGTTTGGTGCCATGGATCTTGGCGTAACGGATGACGGCGAGCGCGCCGGCCACGAACAGGCCGCGCAGATAGCGGTCACCTTGTTTGCTTATATTGCCGAGCCGGTTCTTGCCTCCACTCGAGTGCTGCTTCGGCACGATACCGATCCAGGCCGAGAAGTTGCGTCCTGATCGGAAGGACTTTGGATCAGCCACGGTGGCGACCACAGCAGTGGCCAGCACCGGACCGACGCCAGGAGCTTCATCGAGCCTCATGCTCATCTCGTCGGATCGGTGCCAGGCCCTGATCAGTCGGTCGAACTCCAGTACCTGCTCCTGGATCCTGCGCAATTGAGCCCCGAATGCCGAGAGACACGCACGAGCCATCTCCGGAACTCGCTTGTCGTTTGGATCAGCCACGACATTGAGCAGCTCCTCGACACCGTGGCGCCCAACCGACGCAACGATCCCGAACTCGGCAAGATGGGCCCGAATGGCATTGATCACCGCGGTCTGCTGACGGATGAACAGATGGCGCGTGCGGTGTAGCACCAGGCCGCTCTGCTGCTCCAGAGTCTTGGTTGGCACGAACCGCATGTTGGCCCTGGTGACCGCCTCGCAAATCGCCTCCGCGTCAGCCGCATCATTCTTCTGTCGCTTGACGTAAGGCTTCACATAGGCCGGCGGTATCAACCGTACCTTGTGACCCAGCGCTTGCAGTTCGCGCGACCAATGGTGCGCCGAAGCGCAGGCCTCAATGCCGACCAAGCACGGCGGCAACTTCTGAAAGAACGCCAGGACAGAGCGCCGTTTCAACTGACGGCGGATGACTACCTGGCCGGCGCCATCATGCCCATGAACCTGGAACACCGACTTGGCGATGTCGAGACCGATTGTCGTAACCGTTTGCATGGATAGCTCCTCCGAATCGTGGGACCCTCAACTACTCCCACAGCCGTGGCACTCTCGTGCCGGCGGAGGAGCCGGGCGCGATGCCCTCCGATCAATTCGCAGCCGCTAATCACATGGGCGCAGGGTCTTGAGCCGGAGGCCCATTAGCCTTCGCTCTCGGCATGTACAGTGTCATGCACGTGATTAGGATCGGCGAGGTTTTATCCAACCAAGGAGAACCTAAATGCCAGTCCTCAAGTCACTCTCGTTCACCGCTCTCCCCAAGGCCGCGAACGATCCGGTCCAGCTGCGTCGAGTCAAGTTCATCGCAAAACTGGAAGAGCAGAAGCTGCTCCTGAAAGATTCCAACCACGTCCGGACCGTGCAGCGATGGACCAAGATCAACGGGGAACGGCAGGCCACCAATAAGCAATATGCCGTCCGGCCCTGGTGGAAGACGGACCCGTCCGGTCAGGTCGTAATGTCCATCAAGTTCGGGGCCAAGCCCATCGAGTTCGAGAAGGGCAAGGCCGGCATCGTCGTCCCGTCCAAGGAAAAGCTGCCGGCCGTGATCGATACCCTGATCGCGGCCGTCCGGGCCGGGGAGCTGGACGACCTGTTCACCCAGGCTGCCAAGACCGGATCGATCGGCAAGGCCCGCAAGGCTGCTTGATAATCAGAGCCGGGCGATGAGCGATCATCGCCCGGTTGCCGTATTAGAGTCAGGTCCCAATCATTGAAGTTAGTAGTAACGGCTGATCGATGTCCGCTTTGCCGCGCATAACGGACTCAAATCAGACGCCGCGCCATGTCCGTTTTGTGCCACAAGCAGACATCAGTTCAATTTTGACGGTGAGGACTCTAGGACATTGCAAGCCTGTCGCGTAAAGCTTGACTGAGGCGGCTGTGCCGGACGCCATTTAGTTCGTGCGGTGCGGAGGCTTCTTCTTTCGATGCTGTGTCGGCTGCGTTGCCTTTGGAGGCTGCGGAGGTTGCGGCCAGTAGGCACAGCCGAAGCTACAGCCACAGCCGGCACCGCATCCGGCGGCCAGCCTTAGTTTTTGGAAGAGCGGTGGTGGTCCAGCATTTTCCTTGTCGAAGACATAGAACGTCGCCAAACTGACGTCGGAGATTTCCTCCTCACCAAGAAAGATTTCGTGCTTCTGCGAGGGCGGTGATGTATTCGCCGACGCTTCGCTAGTTGAGGCGCACGCACCGCTTGCCATCGAGAGAGACATGCCGGCAAACCCTAAGGCGGGTAAGGCTTTGCTCCGACGCTTGCCTATGGAAGAGCGCTTCGGCATGGCACAATTCTCCCACGTGCTTGGGCATACTGAACTAAACTGGCGTGATGAAATCCGACCGAGCTAGTTCCAGTAAAGACCAATGATGGCGGTGGAGGCTATGCCGACCCCGGCGGCGGTCAAGCCTTTGGCCAAGCGGGAAGCCGACTTCAGCGACGATAGATGACGGCCTTGATCCGATCTAGCTAAGTAGCCCCGCCCCGACCGAGTGTCCGGTTCGGGTCAAAAACGGTCCTGACGCCCTTGAAATAGGATTTCTGTTTTACCCCCTAGAGCAGACATCGGTCAGGCTACGCTGCCGATTGCGATGTCATCGTCTGCTACGGTGGAGCGAAGCTGACCGACAGGCACCTCGCCTCGATGGAGCTGGAAAACATGACAGCATTTTCTTGTGCTCAGGAAATTCCTTCATCGTCTTTGGTGACAATAAATCATTTGTCATAGGTTATTTTGCCGATAGCAAGCTGACGCGAGACGGTCAGCAACCGCGACAAATGTCGAGCGTGCCGTCAACTGCCGCGTTCTCCTGATTGAACTCCCGATCCATCAGGCTTTGCTGCGAGGGCACTTGATCGGCGCGCGGCTGGCGACCACCTCCCCCCAGTGCCTCCCCCAGCGCTTGCCGTTCTCCAGTCATCGGCGGAGGTTCGGCCGGAATTCGGGAACCACCCGGCTGTGTCGGGACCGCTAGGTGGGGCAGCAGCGGCGAGGCTATCCTGGAAACGTTATGCCCGCTGGGATCGACCGTAGAATTGTTTATTCCACCAACGTTGCCAGGGCCGCGCGGAATACCACTGATCGGCACATTTCCCGTTCCCGGCGAACCTGCGAGGCGCCCAAATCCCCCGAGGGGCGCAAATCCCCCGAGGTGCCCAAATCCCCCGTGTCCTCCTCCCCCTCGCGCAAATGAGGCGGCAGGAGGGGTCAAGACTATGGACAATGCAACAGCGATTTTCATTGCTCTGTTAGACATTAGGAAGCTCCTGATTCACCAGAGCGGCGAACCCGTGAAGCGGATGTAGGTTCGCAATCCGCCGACACCATTAAATTGAATTTCAGAGTTCGGTGCCCCCGGCGCTATGCACGAATGCACGAGGTTAAGGGTCAGGGACCAGACCACGAAAGTGCTTGCCATCTACGTCGTGGAAAAGAGGAGTGCGACGCGAGCCGGTGCTGAGGGGTTCGACCACCCCAGCCCTTTGGCACCGGCACTTTTCGGAAGGCGAGGCGATGCATGCCTGATGCTACGCGGAGCCCGCGATGACCGATCCATGATCGGCTTCCATGTCTGCTCCTGAGCGCAGAACGGACCTAAGTCAGACATCGCACCATGTCCGAGATGTGCCAAATGCGGAAGTCAGCGCTTGCTAGCAAAAAGCAGCCGCTGCGCGGAATTGATCGCGTGATAGTCCCAATCCACTTCTCGCTTTGTTGCCGGTAAATACTGTCTCCGGTCTGCGTATTCGTAATACAACGTTCCGTGGATGCCCTGCGTATCCCGCTTTAGGATGGGACGTTCCCATATCGGCCCCAAGATGCGGCCGGCCTCCTCTTGCCCACAGCGCTCGATAAAGTCCTCGACGAACTCCATATCTTGGCCATCCGCAGGAAAGATAGCAGCAAATTCATCTTCAGTCGCTTGAAACACACTGAAGGTTGCGTTGAGTGCGCCATCGATGATCTGTATGTTCTTCAACGCTCGACTCCTTGCTCATCCGCGAGCGAAAATCCTCTCGCATCGATCTGGAATGTCCGCAAGGGGTCAAAAGCGACGGTTTGGCGATGTCAGCGTTACTTCCGCTTTGCCGCTGAAAGCCGACATTCATCGTAAGGGTGGCACGTCTCAAACGTGTCAATACCCGACTCATGCGCCGCAGCACAGGACCTGCAAGGGCCGGCCACTATTGCCAAGCTTGTGAATATCGCCTTACTGAATAGCGAAGCAGTAGAAGAGTTCATCCCCGCCGGTGCCGCGGAGGTCGCTCTGGTTGCAACCGCCCGAGTGCACTCCGAGAGCTGGCTGGCCACTTTCTCGTATGCGCACCCTAGAAGGTGGCCATTGAGAGACGGGATTACCTGCGAACCCCGGAGCTGAACGGTGCGGTGCCGATTGTAGGCGCGCTAGGAGTGGGCGCGCTACTCACGCGAGGCCCGGTGTTGCTCCAGGTGGGGACTGCATTTGTCGTGCCTACCGACGGCCAATAATACGATCCCACTGACGGAGCGGTGACCGCTCCAATGGAGACTCCGGATTGTCCATAAGTTGTTCCGGATTGCGCCAGGACGGCCGTGCTCGAGAGAGCAAATGCGGTTGCCAGTGCTATTGTCGTAAGTCTCATGGTCGGTCCTTTCTCATCATCTTCAAAATAGATAGGCACAACCAAACCGTCTGCGATTACGCTTGTTTCAATTTAGCGCGAGCGGCGGGCGGAGCTACCGAGGTCGTCGGTGGAACAGACACGTCAGGCCTTACGCAACATCGAGACCATCCTCAAAGCTGCCGCAAGTTCACTCGACCGCGTAGTGAAGGTAGCCGTACTACTCGTGCGGCCGCAACTAGGCGCTCGGTCAGTCCTTCCGCATTCGACAACGCGACGAGATGGCCGCCGAAAATTTCCTCCGCCTCCTTTCCGAGCCTTTCGCGCGCGACACGCCGTTGAAATTCGATCGGGAAAAAGCGGTCATCTTTTCCCGCAAGAACATGAATGGGGATGTCTGGCCAGCGCTCGAAGCGACAGGGCTCGCCGAAAACGGTCTCGGCTTCCTCGCGTGGTTGTTCGGGGCCGGCGCGCAGTACATCCCGCGGCACGTCGTGTAGAAAGTACGTTCCCACATCGAATTGCGTCGCATAGCCGCGGCGCGCCGCAGCTTGTTCCCGCGCGTCGACCGCTCCTGTTGCGCCCCACCATGCACCAGCGGTCTCGCCGGGCTTCGGGATCATCGCGTTTACGAACACGACCATCCGAACGGACGCCCGCGCGCAAACAAGGGGCACCGTGAAGCCCGCCAGCGACTGAGCGACGAGAACAACGTCGCTTCGCTCCGCGAACGCGCGGATGACGATGTCCGCATACGCTGCGAGACCGGCTTGGCTGTCGTCGCCCGGTAGATCGACCGCGATGGGTTCGTGCCCCGCCGCGCGAATAAGCGGGACCGCGCGGTGCCAATACCAAGCCATGCCGCCTGCCCCGGGAACAAGGACGAATGATGCCATGTGAATTCTCCTCCGTTGCTGCCGGATTAGGCTCTCAGCGTGCTTGGCCTGCTTGATCCGAATTGATCTTGCTGTGACGTTGGCTCGTTGCCAAATCTTGGGGCTTGGGCCGATTGTCGGCTTAGGGTCAATCGCGACAGGTGCTTTGGCGCCAAGCCCAATACGACGTCCGCTTTAGCCCGGCACAAGGTTTATTTCAGTTCTGAATAGCGATCGGCTGGAAGTGGGTAGGGTCGCCATCACCATCGACAGCAGGGAGAATCAACTGGTGGTGAATAAGCCGGTAGGCGACAACGCCCGCAAGGGGGCGATGAAGAAAGCGAGAGAAGGCTTAGAGGCTACCAATTGAGCCGCCCAATAAAAAGAGCCCCCGCGGTGCAGAGCATCCCCCCGGGGCTCAATGTCAGCAAGCCTTAAGTGCCGGAGAGGCTGAAGGTATGGCACTTCGGCAAATGACGGAGCCATTGGTATAGGGACATTCCCCGCGCGGCTTGCTATGGGTCAACTTCGGCGACCTGATTAATAGCCGCCAACTTACTTCGCTGGTTGTGATTTTTTCCGTTCCTTGAAGACGTCCAATTTTACCCTGAAGCGGCCAATCTCCTTGAGTAGCTCATGCCGCTTTTGTCCTGGCGGGAGCTTTCGGGCGTCCTCCAACAGCTTCGCCAGCATTTTTTCTGAGTCATCCATCTGGCGAAATGGGGGTTACCGCGCACCATCGCCGAAAGTGCCTTTTGCGACAAGGCGTCCGTCTTTCACCTCGTAAGAATCCGTGATGTCGCCCGATCGCTCTACGGCGCGCTCCAGCCACCTAATCGTTTCATCGATCCAGTATTCTTGGCGCTCGGGGTCAGTCCGCGCGTTTTCACGACACACTGAGGCTTGAGCTATACACGCTGCTTTGCGGTCCATGGCTCACCCTGACTTGGTTGCGGAGTCTGGTGATGTCAGCCACTTTTCGAGACGCGCCGTGTCCTTAACTTTTCTGTTCGACCCTTAGGTCGCGTGGGCAAACATATCTCAGTCCTCAAAAGCTTGTCTGTTCGGTCGCCGACAGAAAACGAGACCAGGACACCGCCAGATTTGCCGATCGCCGGGGCCGCGACCGGTCGCCCGTGCAGCGGCGATTGCGCCTACCAAGTTTGACTGGCCGTGCGCGCGGCTCTGCCGATGTCCGCTTTGCTGCGCATTACGGACTCAACTCAGACATCGCGCCATGCCCGAAAAGCCAACTGCGGACATTCCAAGAAGCCGTGGTCGTTGCGTTCCGGCCAGACGCTGCTTGCCATGTCCACTGGCTCCCAACTCTCGGACATATCGCGGCACCGCAATAACTGACGCTATGTGCCATAACCTGACATCAGCCCGTCCACGCTCTCATTCCCGGTAATTAAATTAGCGCGTATAACATGCTCGTCCGTTAGATTTTTCGTTCGATTCGCTGTGGCTCTGAAGTCCGCCATCGCAATCGGCAAGTAATTTTGAACCATTTAAAATTCGGTGGACCCATGGAAAAGCCAAGTGCTAAAGACGTCCGCTCCCGCGGGTGGATAACGAGCCTGCTTATTGCGGTTCTATTGTTATCGCTGCCGCTGGCGGTGTGGCTCGATTTGACCAATCTCGCGGAGGCCGCCCTGCGACGCCAGGCATCGGACCTGAATTCCGTGATCACGAGCGTTCGGGGATATTACGCCACTAACGTCGTCGGGCGCGTTCTGGCCAATCCAGGCTCGGTTCAGGTCGTTCATAACTATGAAGCGATTCCGGGGGCCATTCCGATTCCGGCCACGCTGTCACTGGAACTGGGCAAAGTGATCGGCGCACAACAGGAAAACATCAACTACCGTTTCGTTTCCGACTTTCCATTCAAGAACCGCACGCCGCATCAGCTTGATGAGTTTGAGAAGAGCGCGCTAGAAAGTCTGCGCAACAATCCAAACCAAAAGATTGTCGACACCTCCACCTCGATATTCAGTGACAGCGTCCGTCTTGTTGCTCCTGTTGTCATGGGGCCGGCCTGTGTGAGCTGTCACAATGCTCACCCGGAAAGTCCGAAAAGAGATTGGAAGGTCGGCGATGTTCGCGGCATACAGGAAGTCGTTATTACACAGCCGATTGCCGCGAATTTGTTCTCCTTCAAGTATCTGTTGGCGTATTTTGTGCTGGCTGCGGTTAGCGGCATATCGTTCTTGGGCATGCAGCGGCGTCAGGCGATTCGCATCCAAGGGATGAACCAGGAACTTGAGTCCGCCAACGACTTCCTGGCGACCCTGTCCATGAAGATTTCGCGCTACATTTCACCACAGGTCTATAAGAGCATCTTTAGCGGTCAGAAAGATGTCACAATCCATACCGAGCGAAAGAAGCTCACGATTTTCTTTTCTGACATCCAGAACTTTACCGCGACGACAGAGCGGTTACAGCCGGAACTGATCACTCAATTGCTCAACGAATATTTCACGGAAATGTCCGCGATCGCTCACGAGCATGGCGGCACGATCGACAAATTCATCGGCGATGCAATGCTGATTTTCTTCGGCGATCCGGAAACGAAGGGTGACCGTGCCGACGCTCAAGCGTGCTTGCGCATGGCGTGGCGCATGCAACGTCGGCTTGTCGAGCTGAACGCAAAGTGGAGGGCTCAAGGAATCGAGCAGCCGTTCAAAGCACGCATCGGAATTAATTCCGGGTACTGCAATGTCGGCAACTTCGGCAGCGCTGACCGCATGGATTACACGATCATCGGCGCTGAAGCCAACCTCGCTGCGCGTCTACAATCTATCGCAGAGCCCGGCGGCATTGTCATCAGCTACGAGACCTTTGCGCTTGTGAGCGATGTAATTACCTCACATGCACTGCCGCCGATTACAATGAAGGGTATCAGCCGCGAGGTAATTCCTTATTCAGTCGACAGTATGATAGATACGTCGGCTGATAGAGGTGACGTCGTGATGGAACGTATGCCTGGCTTGGACTTCTATCTCGATCCATCGATTGTGAAGTCGGCAGATACGGAACGGATACGGTCGGTGTTGTTAGGGGCCTTATCATCTCTCGACAAACATCAAGTAAAGCCGGCAGTCTGAGGCACCCCGATGTTCCCTCGGACCGAAATTAGTTCCGGTATTCGACCACTAGACCCTCGAGCCGTCTCGTACATCACTGATGGCCTATGTGGGTCGACAGCGCCGTTTTGACCTTCGGCCGGTCACTTCCGGTCTATCCCGACGAACGGACATTCTCAGAGTCCGTAGGCATGTCTCAAAAGTGCCATGAACGGAAGTGGCGGATACAAGTCACGCAAAGAAAAAGCCGCCCGAAGGCGGCTCCATATTCGCGATCTGAATTTTAATCAGGTTGCGAGTGCGGCGCTCTTCCGGCGATAAGCCATGAATCCAAGGCCAGCGAAGCCGAGGATCATCATTGCCCACGTGGAGGGTTCGGGAACGGCGGCGACCTGCCAAGTACCTGGTGGGTTGTTAATAAGCAGAAGAATGGAAGGCGACCCTGCCATTACAGCGGTTGAGTAGTCTTGGTTGCCGCAACCGGATACGCATTGTGAGTAATCATTTTGTGTGTACATGAAGGTGTTGGAGGCGGCGTCATTGAGCCAGACAAACCAATTGATTACCTGTCCAGTACTGTTCAGCGTCAAAAATTCGCTAGCAGCTGTTGATACGCCCGGCATAGTAGTTGAGAGAGTTGTTACCTGGGCATTCGTGCTAGTGAGCGTGCTCAGAGAAAGAGAGGTTATGTCGGTAGAATAGAAGTAAGTACCCGCCATACATGAATCGGTACAATTCAAATCAACCGACGCTGTTAGGTGATCGCCGGTGCCATAAGTTTGATCTGAATTGCCGGTGTAAAGGTACGTAGTGGCTGAGGCTTGTGTCGCCGAACCAACGGCAGCCCCCAACAGCAGAACGGACAAAATATACAAACCAAACTTTTTCATGAAGCCCCCGATCACAAACGGACGGATGCAGCCTGACAAAGCCGCTCGCCGTTGCATTTGTTGAATATAATTTTGCCTACCGCTGGCGCAGGTGTTGTCCATTGAAGTAGCGGCTCATTCGGTAGTCGGCCGCTTTGCGACAACACGCGAGCGCGTCATAATTCCGCGCCCATTTGTGCAGCCTGCACAACTTTACGATGAGCCGCAAGGGCCAAGCTAAGATTATTGTACAAATAACTCATATTGGCGCATTTAATCACACCAAAACAAAAAGCCGCCCGGAGGCGGCCTTTCCAATCTTCTGGCTGGTCAGGGATTATGCGGTCATCATCAATGGTTTCGATTTCCGACGATAGGCCAAGAAGCCGATACCAACGAAGCCGAGAAGCATCATTGCCCAAGTAGATGGTTCGGGCACTCCCGTAACCTCGTCGACGAATGCATCGGCGATCACCAAATGCGCGGCCGCTGTCGGGTGAATGCCGTCCCAATACGCATAAGTGTTGCAATTCGCGCCAGCGACAGCCCCGCAGGCATCCGTCACGTTGGTAAATCCATAGGCGGAAGGATCGAGCGCAATCGACGTGCCCAGACCGAATATGTCGAAGGTCGATACGTCGGTTTTGCCAGCCAATAGTGCGGCAAGATCGGCGTTCATATCCTCCGCGAGCAACGTCCCTAGAGCGGCCCCGCCTCCCGCCACGACCGCTGGTGCAAGACCGAGATTGGGCGTGTCCCAGACAACAATGTGCTGGGCTCCCGCTAGGTTGAGTTCGTTGACTATGGTGAGGATGTTGGTAGCGAACGAAGCGGCGGTCGCCGCGATGGTCGCCGGAGCGGAGGACGGATTTGCCGCGATTGCTGAGAGTGCCGCCCGCGCATCGTTGCCGCCGCCCGCGACGACATAGAGTGCACTGGATGAGGCCGTGTTGCTGGTCGAAGTTAGATACTGGCTGGCCTGCACGAGCAGATTAGGGATCGGACCCGGTCCTCCGGTCGTCGCGCCGCCAAAGGCGAAGTTGGTGCCACCCGCCAGCGAGGGCGTGAGCGGCACACCGAGCGCAGACGCGGCGTCCGACGCCCAGACGGGTCCGTTGCTGAAGGTCCCACTTGAGGTCGCGGTGGCATAGGGTGCGCCGGGGACGTACGTGTTGCCCGTGATGGTCTGCGCCTGCGAGCCCCCCAGAAGTATGGCATCGTTGCCACTGTCCGAGAGGCTGTCGCCGAAGACGACCATTGAGGTGTACGGGATGGCGGCGGCCGGAAAACTCGCGAGCGCCATTGTCACTAGGCTAAATGCGGGTAGCACCTTGCTAAAATAGGCGTATTTCATGGACGTCCCCCCTATGTTTTTCGTTTAATTTCTTAATACAGCATAAAGCATTCCCCATTTCCAGCGTAAACGCTCGAAATTTCATCAGCGACTTCCGCGAGATTGCTTCATTGATTTTGACCATCCGACCTCAAAACAAATTAACTACAGCCCGACGCGTGGCGCATGTCCGAGATGGGTCAAACTCGGACCTCGGGGCGGATCTGAGCTAGGTCCGCTTCTCCCCCAACAACAGACATGAGGCGACTGCTTCGGCATGTCCGTTCGGTGCCAGCCGAAGTTCACGCCTCCGCGCGGCAGGCGGGGTTTTTCGTTTGAGGAGTCGGCTTTACGTTTGCTTGAGACGAATGGTGTAGAACGCCGAGATGGACGAGAGGCGTCAACAACCGCGTACAGAGATTGACGAACCGGCGTATATTTCAATCGGCGGATCGAGCACGAGCTGTCGCGTGCTAAACATCTCTGCTGAAGGGGCCGCGATCGAAGTTCCGAGCCCCTCCTATGTTCCAGATCGGTTTCAGTTGATGATCAAAAGGGATCGTGTGATCCGGAACTGCCGGGTCGCTTGGATAAGTGCAAACAGGATCGGTGTCGCATTCGAGTGAATGCAGCGCCTTCGCTATTTTTCGGCCGCCAAATCCGATGGGTTAGGCTGCGAGACCCTGCATCCCAACGACCGTGACAATCCAACGTGTGGGGCTGCTGGACCTATCTTCCATCACCGACCGGACCATCCCCGTGATAGTGGATCCCATTAACGTCAACGTCGCTTTTTCGCCTCGGTACTGGGCGTATCGGCAGCGTCTCGCTTCTTTTGGATCGGTCGTTTCGATTGTTTGCATGCTTGTCACCAATGGTCGCGGCACGCGAAAGCAGCTCCGGGACAGTCCGCGAGATATCAGCGAACCATTAAGCAAAAATTGCCCATGTGCTGCAAACCGTCAGCATTTTTACTTAGGTTTCATTTGTCGCATGCAGCGTCTACGAACAATACTTCATCGAACCAAAGGGCGATGCTCATGCGAGCTCTCGGTGCAACAGCGATAGCGACCCTCGTTCTCTACGTCGCGGATCAGTTGCTCTGGGCCGGGCGCTGCTCCGATGTCGTTGTCGACGCGCTAAAGCAGGTTGGCTTGGCTGTCGGGATTCACGCTTAGAGATTCCGCTGGCAAGGCGACCTCCTCTGAGCGCACGCTTGCCTAGCTAAGGCTGAAGCGGTGACTGCCGTACCGCAATGAATTCCCGCCGTCGCATGTGTCCCTCCCGACCACGCCCGTGGGACCGACAGCCTAACACTTTGTTGTGGGGCAGTGCGCGGCATTTGAGAGAGGGCTTTGTTTCAAACCATACTGGCGATCGCCCGAGCCACTCGGACGATTGATTATATTTGATCTCTTCTATCATCAGTCCTGACAAGCGGCTGATCCGATTGAGTTTGCTCGTCGCCAGAAATTTTCGTTGACTAGAACTGATGATGATTCGTCAGTCTCCAACATTTTCAACATCAGTAAGCAGAGCGAGGGGCTATCCTCGTATTGACCGAAGCTGACCGGGGATTGTGCCGCTTTACAAATCCTCGCGACTCGCTGCAGTTGTACGCCGCAGAGCAACAACTGGCGATTCCAAATGACGTTCAAAGTTCAAGTCGCAAGCATCGACCTGATGGGCGGCATGGCCAATGTGGTCGCCTTCGATCAACCGACGACCCCGACGCCGGGTCCTGCAGCATCTTTCAACCTTCAATTCCCCTTCACGCCTTCGGGCGGCGCGGATCATGAGAAGGAAAAGGTGATTGCGGCTGCAAAGGTCGTTCTGCAGCGGATTCTGACCGAAATTTGATCTGAGAAACCCGGCTACCCAGCACGGAGAGCTGGGCCAGTATTTGGGGAGACGTTCCCCAACCAACCCTCGGAGACTTAGATGTGGGCACAAACTGCCTGTGAGGCCCTGCAGTCAGGCCACGTCCTTCAGCTTCGATACGATGGCTATACCCGCGACGTTGAGGTCCATGCCGTCGGGATCACCAAGGAGAACCACGCCATTATGCGCGTCTGGCAAGTCGCCGGCGGCAGCGTCAGCCACGAGCCGGTCGGTTGGAAGCTGTTGCGCTTGGACGAAGCCGCCGGCGCCTTTGTTACTAAGCTGAAATCTCTTGCCCCGCGTCCCGGTTACAAGCGCGGGGATAAGGTCATGAGCCGAATCGAATGCCAACTCTAGGCTTCCGCAGTCACATGGCCTTTTGGTGATGCAGGAGTGCTATTGGCTGCACGTCCGGACCAATGGCACCTCATCCTCCTTTGTTCGCTTCATTTGGGCTTCTTTGCCGGGGCGCCGCGCCCGGGCCTCAAGTTCCATGGTCGCTGGCGGCCTCTGCTCCGTCTTCGAGCTCGACGGCTTCGATCGTGCCGCCTCTCGCGACGACTTGCTGCTGGTAACGCAACGGATCACCATCAGCCGGAAAGACGATCCGTATGGCACTGTCCCGAAAAGCTACGGAAAAATAGCGCTTGGATTGATCGGGGTGTCCCGCGCGCTGTTCCATTTGAGCGATGACATCCTCCAAGTCCTGGGCGTCAAGTTTCTTCATTTGATCGATCGATTTTCGTATCCTCGGGCTCTCCCCGATCGACGCTACTAGAAGCGTATCGATGAGCGCCTTTAGTTGAGACGCGACCTTCGCGCGGATCTTGAAAAGGTCTTCCGAGGACGGACTTTGCAACATGTCCACGAGCTGCCGGATTTCCTCTTTTCCGCGATGGTACCGGGACTCTCTGCCAAGCAGCTCCTGTTGCTCCAGGGACTTTGCGCCCAGGCCCTTGGTTAGTTCGGTCCGACGCTGCTCCAGTTCGTTGAGCTTGCCGGTGACGAACTCCACAGGACCCCCCTGGTTGAGAACTGCATACGTCTTTTCCATCAAGCCGTTGACGCTCAGCAGTTCGCCCCTCAGAGCCGCGATGTCACGTTCGAGACTGTTGCGCTTTTCGGAATGAGATGTCGCGTTTATGACGCCTTCGATGTCCAATTCTTCCACGAAGGCGAGAAACGACGCTTCGAAGTCCTGGTAGCGCCACCGAGCGCTGGGGCAACCCCTTTGGCGTTTCGCGCCGTCACAGACGAGGTACTTGCCGCCCTTCGCTCCCACGCCCTTGTTTTCGTACAGGATCGGCGAGCGGCAATAGGCGCATTTCGCGATACCTGAAAAGAGGTTGGTGAAGGCCGTCCCCTTGCGGCCCGCACCGCTGCCCCTCCTCTGGGAGGTCGCGAACTGAGCTTGATAGAACAGCTCTTCGTCTACGACCGCGGGATAGTAGCCCGGGACCGATTCACCCTCGGCGACTCGTTTGCCTTCGACCCTAACGTGGGGTTGGAGCTCGCCGAGTACCGCTCGGTTGGCAAGTATCTTGGCGACGTAGGTTTGATGCCACCCGTTCGGGCCACCGAACGTCGGGACCTTGGTTTTGTTGAGACGGCTGGCGATCGAGTACATTCCCACGCCCGCGGCGGTGTCGCGGAAAATCTGCCGAACTACCTCGACCCTTTCAGGGATCTGCAGGTAGCGGCTTCGATCCGGCGAAAGCGCTAGCCAAGCCGGGCACCACTTCGTCATCGGTTTCCGGTCAGTCGCTTGGGTCCGCTTGTTCTTCCAGGCCGCGGCGATACGGCGGCTCTTCGTCAGGGACTCCTCGTGGGCGCGGCTCATAATCACCAACGACATGATCAGGTCGGCCAGATCAGTCATTCCCGCTCGATAGACCCGGCCGTCCATCAGCGTGACCAGGTTGATGCCCGCTTGGATTATGCTGAGGAAAAGGGATTGCGCTTTGAGCACCTCTTCGCGGCTCAGCCGGTCCAAGGACTCCACTATCAGGTAGGACCCGGGTTTGACCCGGTCCGACCTGACTGCTTCCAGGAACTGCCCGAGAGCACCCTCGCGGGCGTTCATTCCCTTGAAGGCGGATACCCCGATGTCTTCGAGTTCGGCGCCCTGGGCTAACTCCAGCCCATTCGCCTCGGCATAGGCTCTCGACGCCTCAAGCTGACGGCGACGACTGTCGCCCTTCAGTTGGTCGTCGGTCGACATCCGAAGGTAGGAATAGGCTTGGGTTTTCAAGGGGTAGCCGGGCCGCCAACTGGGAGGCCGGGCGGATACCACCGATCCGGTTAATTGTAAACTCTATTGCGATCGTCGGGCTGCCCGACAAGGCGGTCTCAGAGGCGCGCGAGCGGGTGCGTTCGGCGCTGATCGCCTCCGGGCTGGCGCTGCCGGCGCGCCGAATCACGGTCAATCTGGCGCCCGCCGACGTTCCGAAGGAGGGCAGCCATTATGATCTTCCGATCGCGCTCGGGCTGATGGCGGCGATCGGGGCGATACCGCCGGATGCGTTGAGTGGCTTCACGGTGCTCGGCGAACTCGGGCTCGACGGCTCGATCGCGCCCGTCGCGGGCGTGTTGCCGGCGGCGATCGGCGCCAATTCGCGCGACGAGGGCCTGATCTGCCCGGCGGCGTGCGGCGCGGAGGCGGCGTGGGCGAGCCCGGATATCCAGATCGTGGCGGCGAGTTCGCTGATCCAGATCGCCAACCACTTCAAGGGCACGCAGGTGCTGTCGCGGCCGCAGCCGAAGGTGCACGAGGCCGAGGCCAATCTGCTCGACCTGCGCGACATCAAAGGGCAGGAGAGTGCAAAACGCGCGCTCGAGATTGCCGCCGCCGGCGGGCATCATCTGCTGATGATCGGCTCGCCAGGCGCGGGAAAATCGATGCTGGCGGCGCGATTGCCCTCGATCCTGCCGCCGCTGTCGCCGTCGGAATTGCTGGAAGTGTCGATGATCGCGTCGGTCGCCGGCGAAATCCAGGGCGGCGCGCTGACGGCGCGGCGGCCGTTTCGAGCGCCGCATCATTCCGCCAGCATGGCGGCGCTGACCGGCGGCGGCATGCGCGCCAAGCCCGGCGAAATCTCGCTGGCGCATCAGGGCGTGCTGTTTCTCGACGAGCTGCCGGAGTTCGACCCGCGCGTGCTGGATTCGCTGCGCCAGCCGCTGGAGAACGGCGAGGTCGCGGTGTCCCGCGCCAATCACCGCGTCACGTACCCCGCGCGTTTCATGCTGGTGGCGGCGATGAATCCCTGCCGCTGCGGCCACGCCTATGAGCCCGGTTATGCCTGCAAGCGCGGACGGATCGACCGCTGCACATCCGATTATCAATCCCGCATCTCCGGCCCGCTGATGGACCGCATCGATTTGCGGATCGAAGTGCCGGCGGTGACCGCCGCCGATTTGATCCTGCCGCCGCCGACCGAAGGCTCGGCCGAAGTGGCCGCGCGCGTCGCCGCGGCGCGCGATATCCAGATGGCGCGTTACGCCGCGGCCGGATTGCCTGGTATCCGCACCAATGCGGAAGCGCCGGCATCGGTGCTGGAGACCATCGCGCAGCCGGATGCGCAGGGCACAAAACTGCTGCGCGACGCCGCCGAAACCATGCGGCTGTCGGCGCGCGGCTATCATCGCGTGCTGCGGGTTGCCCGCACGCTGGCCGATCTCGACGGCGCGGAGAAAATCGGCCGGCTGCATCTGGCCGAGGCGCTGTCGTATCGCGCGCTGGCCGAGGATCTCAGGCGCGCGGCGTGAACAGGGAATGCAACGCGATGCGATTTCTGGGTGCGGCAAGGTCAGCTGATTGGCTCAACTGATTTGCCCGTCAGGCAATTTCTCGAAAATCGTGTCCAGCCCCTTTTGAAAAAATATTCTGATTTTCCGAAGACGCGAATCAGTCTATCTCCTTCGCCGTCCCGTCCCGAAAGAGGGGCGCTCGCGCGATCGTCACGGACGCGGGGCGGGATGCGGTGGACGCGAATGCGCTGCAGACGACAGGCGCATGCGCGGACGGCGAAGTCGTGTGGTCCTGATGCCTCGACGCCGGCATCAAGTTTGCAAATCTTTGGCAAGCGACGGTGACAAGAAAGCCGATCACCGGGGAGATCACGTATAAGCCGTAAACCATTGCGTGCGGGAATGCCGGGTGATTCCGGTGGCTCGCTGTGAATACTCGTGTGCATACTTGTTACCCCAGCGCACACGAGGCTGCGGGTGCATCGGGCATCCGGCATTCCCCACGCCCTCTGTTTTCAGGGCGGATGTTTTTGGCAAACCTCGGACGCACTGCGCCGCGAGAATGCGAAGGTGTGGCTGTATTCGCCGTCATTGCGAGGAGCGAAAGCGACGAAGCAATCCACTCTTACTTACTTTCTTTCTTGCTGATCCATGGATTGCTTCGCTGGCGCTCGCAATGACGGTGTCGAAGTTCGCTGCGTCTCGGCTATTTGAAAATTGAATCGAACGCGTTGCAATCGCAATCCAGGCGCCGTCATTCCGGGGCGCGCGTTAGCGCGAACCCGGAATCTCGAGATTCCGGGTCTGGTGCTAACGCACCATCCCGGAATGACGGCGGATGGCGGACGGCGGACGGCGGATGGCGGATGGCGGATGGCGGATGGTCCGGGCGCACAGCCTGTCCCGTCAACCCGACGGTAACGAGTTTTGTTTACCGTCTGCCAACCATAAGCCCCGGATCTCGAGGCCTGTCGTTGAGTGAGTGTGTGCAATGTTGCGTTTCAAGATTCTGGCTTCGGCTGTTCCGCTGTTGATTGCCGCCGTGTTCGCGCGCGGCGGGCTGTTGCCGGGACCGCGGCCCTGCATCACCGTTGCCGAGACCTCGGTCGAGATTGCTTCGGCGCCCTGGCAGGCCCAGCTTCACGTCAGTTTCACCGACGATCCGGCACTGGCGACGGTGCGGGTCCAGATGGTGGACAGTGCCGAGGCGGCGGATTTCGCGGTGGTCGACGATGTCGACAGCGAAGAGGCCGGTGCCTGCGAGGCCAATGCGGCGACGCGGCTGGTCGCGATCTTCGCAACGGCGACGGCGGCCGCGCCGGTGATTTATCTCTCGCCGGACGGACCGGCCGACTACCGGATCTTCGTGCGCTCGAAGACGTTCACGGCGCGCGAGGCCGCGGCCCTGATCGTCGGCGCCAGCCGCGGACACCATCGCCTCGAGGCCGCCTCTCTCTGAATTTCAGGCTTAACGCGCTGTTAACCCTGTTCTCATCGCGGCGCGTGAAGCCGCCCGGCCGCAAGCACTTTGCAATGTCGCTTCGCCATCGTCGGCGCCGGGACAGACGCGCGTCAAGGCAGTCTGAAATGCTCGCGCGAAACGATCGCAGTCCAGGGCCATCACAGGGATAGTTGCGCGATGGGGCGTGGTTTCCGGATCAAGTTGCACATACGCCGCTTCTCGCGACGCCATCCATGGCTCACCCTGGCGGTGCGCTCGTTCACGATCTTCTCCGCGGCCTTCGGCGGCGCCTATGGGTTCATCGCCGGCAGCCGTTCGCCGGATTCCGGGTATGACCCGAATGCCTTTGCGATCGGCGCCAGTTTTCTGTTCGCAATCGCCTGCGTCGCGCTGGCGACGCTCAGCATGCGGCTGCGCTGGGTCAACCGGAAAATTCGCAAGATCGCCCTGCACAACGAAGCGCTGGCCGACCGCAATTGGGAATTGAAGGAAGCCGAGGAGCGCGCCCGCAGCCTGTTCGAATCCCAGGGCGACCTGATCGTGCTGCGCGACAGCAACGGCTGCATCACCTTCGTCAACGACGCCTATTGCGAATTGGCGCAGCTGCCTCGCCGCGCGCTGATCGGCGGCAAATTCACGCTCACGGTGCTCGAGCAGGGCGACGCCGCGCTCGAGCCGAACGGCACCCGGATCCATGACCAGAAAATCGCAACCGCGCTCGGCCCGCGCTGGATCGCGTGGCGCGAGGGCCTGGTCCGGTCGGATGCGGGCCGTCCGGCGGAGATGCAGAGCGTCGGCCGCGACGTCACCGACCGCACCGAGACCGAACGCGCGCTGGCCGAAGCCCGCGACCAGGCCGACGCCGCCAGCCGCGCCAAGTCGCGTTTCCTCGCGAGGGCGAGCCACGAAATCCGCACGCCGCTCAACGGCATCATCGGCATGAGCGGGCTGCTATTGGATACGCCGCTGACGCCGGAGCAGACGACCTATGCCAGGGCGGTGAAGACTTCGGGCGACGCGCTGCTGGCGCTGATCGAGGAACTGCTGGATTATTCCAAGATCGAGGCCGGCAAGATCGATCTCGAACACCGCCCGTTCGCGCTCGCCGCGTTGATCGAGGATATCACCGAACTGCTGGCGCCGCGGGCGCAGGCGAGGAAACTCGAGATCGCCGCCTATGTCGACGAACGGCTGCCGGTGGAGGTGATCGGCGATTCCGCGAGGCTGCGCCAGGTGCTGCTCAATCTCGCCGGCAACGCGATCAAGTTCACCGCCAGCGGCGGCGTGGCGCTGATCGTCGAGCCGGGCATCTGGCCCAACGAAATCGTTTTTCTGGTGCGCGACACCGGCATCGGCATCGCGCCCGAGGCGCGAGAGCGGATCTTCCGCGAATTCGAGCAGGCCGATGACCGTATCGCCCGCAGCTACGGCGGCACCGGTTTGGGCCTGAGCATCTCCGAGCGCATCGTCAAGCGCATGGGCGGCCGCATCAGCCTGGAAAGCACGCCGGGCGTTGGCTCGACCTTCGAAGTATCGATCCCGCTCGCGGCGTCCGAGGCCGCCGGCAGCGAGCAAAAGCCGTTCGCGGCGCCGGACTTGACCGGCCAGTCGATCATGCTGGTGGCGCCGCAGAGCATCGAGGCGTCGCTGATCGCCCGGCGGCTGCAGCGCTGGGGCGGCCAGACCTGCGTGGTGTCGGATATCGCGGTGGCGCAGGCCTTGCTGCCCGAGCGTTCCTGGCACGCTATCCTGCTCGACCGCGCCCTCGGCGCGGCTGAGGTCGAATCGCTGGGGCAGGCGGCGCGCATGCACGCGACGCAACGCATCGTCATGTTCACGCCGGCCGCGCGGCATGAACTGCAGCCTTCCGCCTCCGCCGCGTTCACCGGCTACCTGATCAAACCGCTGCGCGCGGCGTCGCTCGCGGCCCGCCTGGCGATGGCGCCGGAAATTCCCGCGCCTGACCTTGCCGGCGACGGCTTGATCGAGCTTTCGGATCCTGCGGAGAGCCCGGGCATCGCGCCGGCGCGAGGTCTTTCGGTGCTGGTCGCGGAAGACAACGAGATCAACGCGCTGTTGATGCGTTCGCTTCTGATTCGCCTGGGGCATCATGCCGTCATCACCACCAATGGCGAGGAGGCGATGGAATCGTGGCTGGCGGCCAAATCGGCCGGCGCGCCCTATGACCTGGTGCTGATGGATATCCAGATGCCGCAACTCGACGGCATCGAAACCACAAAACGGATCCGCAGCCTTGAGTCCGGCCAGCCGGGCCGCCAGACGCCGATCCTGGCGCTGACCGCGAACACGCTGGTGGAGGATCGCTACGCCTGCTTCGAGGCCGGCATGGATGGTTTTCTGATCAAGCCGCTCGATCGGGAAAAGCTGGCCGACGCGCTGGCGGGCTTGGCCGCCTCGCGGCATCTTGCGGCGTGAGACGTGCCGTCATTCCATCCAGATACGCTACAGCCGCCGCAGCGCCACCGTCTCAACCACATGGTCGGCGCCCTTTTTCAGGATCAGCGTCGCGCGCGGCCGGGTCGGCAGAATGTTGTCTTCGAGGTTGGCGAGGTTGGTGCGTTCCCAGATCGCCAGCGCGGTTGCGGTGGCTTCCTCGTCGGAGAGCAGGGCATAGCGGTGAAAATACGATCGGGGATCGTGGAACGCGGTATCGCGCAGCGCCAGGAAACGCCTGACGTACCAGTCGCGCAGCACCGCGACCTCGGCATCGATATAAACCGAGAAATCGAAGAAATCCGACACCACCGGCACCGCCTTGCCGTCGCGCGGCAGCCGGCCGGTCTGCAGCACGTTGACGCCCTCGACGATCAGAATGTCCGGCCTGTCGATCTCGATCCATTCGTTCGGAATGATGTCGTAGGTCAGATGCGAATAGACCGGCGCCCGCACCGGCCGCCTTCCGGCCTTGGTATCGCTCAGAAACGACAGCAGCGTCGGCAGGTCGTAGCTCTCCGGAAAGCCCTTTTTCTGCATCAGGCCTTGCCGCTCGAGCACCGCATTGGGAAACAGAAAGCCGTCGGTCGTCACCAGATCGACTTTCGGCCGCGGCGACCAGCGCGCCAGCAGCGCCTGCAGCACGCGCGCGGTGGTCGACTTGCCGACCGCCACCGATCCGGCGACGCCGATAATGTAGGGCATCTTGCGGTCTTCGATGCCGAGAAAGCGCCGCTGCGCGAAATACAGCCGCTGCATGGAATCGACATAGATCGACAACAGCCGCGACAGCGGCAGATAAATCTCCTCGACCTCGCTGAGATCGAGCCGGTCGTGCATCGAGCGCAGCTTGGCGATCTCGTCGGCTTCCAGCGTCATCGGCATATCATCGCGCAGCCGCGCCCACTGGTCGCGCGAGAATACCCGGTAGGGATTGTACTGCTGGTCCGCTGCGCGAATATCCATGAAGCCGCCTTGGTTGCTAGATTGGGGCCTGGTCTGGTCCGAAAACCTTCATGCGCCGTCGCGCTTGCGCGCGGCCTTCTCCTCGAGACCCGACATGCTCGTGCGCCGCGCCAGGGCGGCCTCGACGTCCTCAAGCTTCACGCCGCGCGATTTCAACAGCACCAGCAGGTGAAACAGCAGGTCGGCGCTTTCGGCGATCAGGTGGTCGCGGTCGTTCTCGACCGCGGCGATCACGGTTTCCACCGCCTCCTCGCCAAATTTCTTGGCGCAATGCTCTGCACCCTTGTCCAGCAGTTTGCGCGTGTAGGACGCCTCTCCTCCCGACGCCGCGCGGGCATCGATGGTGGCGGCGAGATCGTGGATTGTGAAACGTGACATCAACTCAACTCACGCGCCCGGCAGACATGGGGCGCCACTCGTCCGGAGGAAGGTAGCACTTCTGTCAGAAAGTGTCGTCAGGGGTCGAGCCGCATCGGCAGCCCCGCGCGCACCATATGGTCCTTGGCTTCACGTATGGTAAATTCGCCGAAATGGAAGATCGACGCCGCCAGCACCGCGGTGGCATGGCCCTGGCGAATGCCATCGACCAGGTGGTCGAGATTTCCGACGCCGCCTGACGCGATCACGGGGACGGCAACGCTGTCCGCCACGGCCTGCGTCAGGGGAATGTCAAAACCCTGCCTGGTGCCGTCGCGATCCATCGAGGTGAGCAGGATCTCGCCGGCGCCGAGCGAGACTACTTCCTGGGCATATTCGATGGCGTCGATCCCGGTGGAATTGCGTCCGCCATGGGTGAAGATTTCCCAGCGCTCCGAGCCGCCGCCGCGCCTGACGCGCTTGGCGTCGATCGCAACCACGATGCACTGATCGCCGAATTTCTCGGCGGCTTCCTTGACGAATTCGCGGCGGCTGACCGCGGCGCTGTTGATCGAAACCTTGTCGGCGCCGGATCGCAGCAGCGTCCTGATGTCGTCGATGCTGCGCACCCCGCCGCCCACCGTCAGCGGCATGAAGCAGGCTTCCGCCGTACGCCGCACCACATCCAGCATGATGCCGCGATTTTCATGGGTGGCGGTAATGTCGAGAAAGCACAACTCGTCGGCGCCGGCGGCGTCATAGGCGATCGCGGCTTCGACGGGATCGCCGGCATCGCGCAGATCGACGAAGTTGACGCCCTTGACGACTCGGCCGTCCTTGACGTCGAGACAGGGGATCACGCGGACCTTGAACATTCTCGAAAACTCCTAGGCCGCTGCGCGCGCGTTGCGGATCAGCGCCAGTGCGGCTGATGAATCGAGCCGGCCGTCATAAAGCGCGCGGCCCGCGATAGCGCCAGCGAGTTTCCTGGCGCGCGGCGCCAGCAGCGCCTTCACGTCATCGATGGACGCAAAACCGCCTGAGGCGATGACCGGAATCGAGATGCGCTCGGCCAGCGCAATGGTGGCATCGAGATTGAGGCCTTTCAACAGACCGTCGCGCGCAATGTCGGTGAAGACGATCGCGGCGACGCCGGCATCCTCGAACCGCTGCGCGATTTCAAGCGCGGTGACCTGCGAGGTCTCGGCCCAACCCTCGACCGCGACCTTGCCGTCGCGCGCGTCGAGACCGACGGCCACGCGGCCGGGGAATTTTTTGGCGGCACCCTTCACCAGTTCGGGATCGCGCACCGCCGCGGTACCGATGATCACCCGCGTAATGCCCTTGGCGAGCCAGGCCTCGACGGTACCTAGATCGCGGATGCCGCCGCCGAGCTGCACCGGCATGGTGACAGCCTTGAGCATCGCCTCGACGGCCAGCGCATTCATCGGCTTGCCGGCGAAGGCCCCGTCGAGATCGACCACGTGCAGATATTCGAACCCCTGCGCGGCAAAGTCGCGCGCCTGTGCCGAGGGATCGAGGTTGAACACAGTCGCGCGCGCCATGTCGCCCTGTTCGAGGCGCACGCATTGGCCGTTTTTCAGGTCGATCGCGGGAAACAGGATCACGTTGCTCTTCCTGCTCCCTCCCCCCTTGCGGGGGAGGGTCGGGGAGGGGGGGTGCCCATCACGGCTTCCATTTCAAAAAGTTCGAGATCAGCGCCAGCCCGAAACGCTGGCTCTTTTCCGGGTGAAACTGGGTGCCGACCGCGGTGTCCTTGCCGACGATGGCCGTGACCGGACCGCCGTAATCGGCGCGTGCCAGCACATCGGCCTCGTTGGTCGCGTTGAGGTGATAGGAATGCACGAAATAGGCGTGACGGCCTTTCGGTCCCAGCGGCAGGCGTTCGAGCACCGGATGCTCCCTGATCATATCGAGCGTGTTCCAGCCCATATGGGGAATTTTCAGATTCTCCTCGCGCGGCGAAATCTTTTCGACGTCGCCGGCGATCCAGTTGAAGCCGTCCGTGGTGACGTGCTCCTTGCCGCGGGTCGCCATCAGCTGCATACCGACGCAGATGCCGAAGAACGGCCGCGCCTTGCTTCGCACTGCCTCCGTCATCGCCTCGATCATGCCGTCAAGCGCGTCGAGGCCCCGGCGACAATCGGCGAAGGCACCGACGCCGGGCAGCACAATGCGGTCGGCGCGAAACACCACTTCAGGATCGCGGGTCACCACGATCTTCTGCGGATCTTGCATGCCGCGCGATGCGCGCTCGAACGCCTTCGCCGCCGAGTGTAGATTGCCGGAGCCGTAATCGATGATGGCAACGCTCAACGCGAGGCTCCCGGTTCCGGAAACAATCCGATGATCTCGCTCTGCGGCAACGGCGGCGGGCGCGAAAACGGCTGCCCCGGAATATCCCGCGTCGGCGGCGGCGCGCCGCGATCGACCGCCAATTGATCGTTAGCGAGCGCGCGCTGTTTGGCGGTCCAGCGATCGAAAAAACGCCGCTCGGCCGATTCCTCGTCGTCGGCCACCACGATGTCGAGCTGGCGCCAGTTGCGCCGCGACAAGGTCCAGCGCTGCAGGCTGGCCGCTTCCGATCCCATCAACAACGCCATCAGTACATTGGCCAGGAAGATCGCTCCTGCGCCGCCGCCGAGGCGCGCCATTCCGACGTCGATGGCGGCGATCACGACGATCCAGCCGATCAGCGCCAGCCATAGCCGATGCCAGGCGAGCCACACCGGTCCCAGCAATGCTGCCCAGACGTGAAAGCCGTCGCGAACGAATGCGAAGCGGTCGGTTGCGCGAATGCCCACATCATTCGCTGTGGGAGCGTGAACAGTGTAAACCGGCATCGTACCTCTCCGCCGCGAACGACAGGAAATCAGCCGCCGAGCTGACCCTTGGTGGACGGCACTTCACCAGCGGCACGCGGATCGATCGCGACCGCTGCGCGCAGCGCCCTCGCCAGACCCTTGAAGCAGGATTCGGCGATATGATGGCTGTTCTCGCCATATAGGGTCTCGACGTGCAAAGTCACGCCGGCATTGATCGCAAAGGCATTGAACCATTCGCGAACCAGTTCGGTATCGAATGTACCGACCTTGTCGCGCGGAAACTCCACCTTGAACACCAGCACCGGCCGTCCCGAAATGTCGATCACGACGCGTGACAGCGTCTCGTCCATCGGCATGTGGATACTGGCATAGCGGGTGATCCCGGCCATGGTGCCGAGCGCCTGCTTCACCGCCTGGCCGAGCGCGATGCCGACATCCTCCGTGGTGTGATGGTGGTCGATATGGAGGTCGCCGACCGCCTTCACCGTGAGGTCGATGCGCGAATGCCGGGCCAGCAGATCCAGCATATGGTCGAAAAAGCCGATGCCGGTGGCAATATTGGACACGCCCGACCCGTCGAGGTCCACTGTCACCTCGATGTCGGTCTCCTTGGTCTTGCGCTTGATGGTCGCTATGCGCATGAAAAGTGCTTATCCCTCTCGAAAACGCGGCCCTTTTAACAGGCTCCCCCCGCGTTCGCTACTGCGGGATCGTCCTCTTCGGACCGAACTTCGGGCTATGGTGACCGGAATCCGCCGCCAAAGCGTCGCCGATTGTAACCCCCGGCCTTAGTCCCTAAATCTGGCGGAACGCGAGGTACTCCATGCAAGCATCACAATCCGAGTCGCCGGTCTGGCACGGCACCACCATTTTGACCGTCCGCAAGGGCGGCAAGGTGGTGATCGGCGGCGACGGGCAGGTCTCGATCGGCCAGACCGTCATTAAATCCAACGCCAAAAAGGTCCGCAAACTCGGCAAGGGCGACGTCATCGGCGGATTTGCCGGTGCCACGGCCGATGCCTTCACGCTGTTCGAGCGGCTGGAAAGCAAGCTCGAGCAATATCCGGGGCAACTGACCCGGGCCGCGGTCGAGCTTGCCAAGGACTGGCGGACGGACCGCTATCTGCGGCGGCTGGAGGCGATGATGATCGTCGCCGACAAGGATGTGTCGCTGGTTCTGACCGGCACCGGAGACGTTCTGGAGCCGGAGGCCGGCGTGATGGCGATCGGATCCGGCGGCAATTATGCCTTGGCGGCCGCCCGCGCGCTGGTCGACAGCGACAAGGATGCCGAGACCATCGTGCGCCGCGCGCTCGATATCGCCGCCGACATTTGTGTCTACACCAATCGCAATGTGACCATCGAGACGCTGCAGGGCGGCTGATCGATGGCGCCGGATTATGCCTTCCGCCCGATGGCCGGAGCCGATCTGCCCTTGATCCGGAACTGGCTCGAGACGCCGGAGGTCAGGAGTTGGTGGGGGGAGCCCGCCGAACAATACGCGCTGGTGAGCGGCGATCTCGAGCATCCCGACATGGACCAGTTCATCGTCGCCCTTGGCGGCCATCCGTTCGGCTATATCCAGTGCTACGCACTCAGCACCTGGAACCAGGGTTTCGGCCCGCAGCCCCCCAGGACACGCGGCATCGATCAATTTATCGGCGACCCCGAAATGATCGGCCGCGGACATGGCTCGCGCTTCATCCGGCAATTCGTTGACACTTTGCTGAAATCGGGAATTCCGCGCATCGTGACCGATCCCGATCCGGACAATGGCCGCGCGGTCCGCGCTTACGCCAAGGCGGGCTTTCAAAGCGACCGCATGATCGATACGCCGGATGGTTCGGCCCTGCTGATGATGCGAAATCCATGACGCTGCAACATGACGCGTCAGGCACCCGCGACTTTTCCCCCTGGCATTGGCTGCTGATCGCCGGCGGCCTGCTCGCGCTGCAAGCATCGATCCTGTTTGCGATGGGGCGAGTGCCGATCTGCACCTGCGGCTACGTCAAGTTCTGGCACGGCGTGGTGCAGAGCTCGGAGAATTCGCAGCACCTCACCGACTGGTACACCTTCTCGCACATCATCCATGGCTTCCTGTTCTACGCCGCGACCTGGCTGTTGCTGCCGCGCCTGTCCTGGCCCGGCCGTCTCATTGTAGCGATGCTGGTCGAAGGCAGCTGGGAGGTCGTTGAAAATTCCAACTGGATCATCGAGCGATACCGCACCGGAACGATGTCGCTGGACTATTATGGCGACAGCATCGTCAATTCGGTTTCCGACACGCTGTCGATGGTCGCGGGATTTTTACTGGCCAGAAAACTGCCGGTTGCGCTGACGGTTGGCCTCACGCTCGCGTTCGAGATTCTGGTGGGACTTCACATTCGCGACAATCTTACCCTGAACATCATCATGCTGGTCCACCCCTTTGATGCGATCCGGCAATGGCAGGCCGGACCACCGATTATCTAATGAATTCAACGCCGCTTGTCCCCGCAACATTTTGAACCTACCTAGGGCCCATGACTGACTTCTCCCCCCGTGAAATCGTATCCGAACTCGACCGCTTCATCGTCGGCCAGACCGACGCCAAGCGCGCGGTCTCCATCGCGCTACGCAACCGCTGGCGGCGGCTGCAGCTCACCGGCAGCTTGCGCGAGGAGGTGCTGCCGAAAAATATCCTGATGATCGGGCCGACCGGAGTGGGCAAGACCGAGATCGCGCGGCGGCTGGCGAAACTCGCCGGCGCGCCTTTCATCAAGGTCGAAGCCACCAAATTCACCGAAGTCGGTTACGTCGGCCGCGACGTCGAGCAGATCATTCGCGATCTGGTCGAAGTCGCGATCGCGCAAACCCGTGAACGCAAGCGCAAGGACGTGCAGGCGCGCGCCCAGCTTGCCGCCGAGGACCGGGTGCTCGATGCCCTGGTCGGCGCCAATTCCAGCGCCGCGACGCGCGATTCGTTCCGCAGGAAGCTGCGCGCCGGCGAACTCAACGACAAGGAAATCGAGGTCGAGACGCAATCCTCCGGAGGAATGCCGATGTTCGAGATTCCCGGGATGCCGGGGGCGCAGATGGGCGCGATATCGATCGGCGATATCTTCGGCAAGATGGGCGGACGAACCAAGACCCGCCGCCTGACCGTAGAGGATTCCCACGAGCTTCTGGTCAACGAGGAATCCGACAAGCTGTTGGACAACGATCAGCTGGTGCAGGAATCGATCCATGCGGTCGAGAATAACGGCATCGTGTTCCTCGACGAGATCGACAAGATCTGCGTGCGCGATGGCCGCACCGGCGGCGATGTTTCGCGCGAAGGCGTGCAGCGCGACCTCTTGCCCCTGATCGAAGGCACCACGGTGTCGACCAAGCACGGCACCGTGAAGACCGATCACATCCTGTTCATCGCGTCGGGCGCGTTTCATATCGCCAAGCCATCGGATCTCTTGCCCGAATTGCAGGGTCGGCTGCCGATCCGGGTCGAACTGGAAGCGCTGACGCGTGACGACATGCGCCGCATCCTGACCGAGCCCGAGGCTTCCCTGATCAAGCAATATGTAGCGCTGATGCAGACCGAGGGCGTGACGCTGGATATCACCGACGGCGCGATCGACGCGCTCGCGGACGTGGCGGTGGCCGTCAATTCCACGGTGGAGAATATCGGCGCGCGGCGGCTGCAGACCGTGATGGAACGCGTGCTCGACGAAATTTCGTTCGCCGCGCCCGACCGCAATGGCGAGACCATCCAGATCGACGCTGACTACGTGCAGAAGCACGTCGGCGATCTCGCCAAGAACGCCGATTTGAGCCGGTTTATTTTGTAGTTTGTTGTCGTCCCTGCGGGTGCATGTGAATGCAGGGATCCAGCCGGCGATGTTGGTCGTGGACGGCGTGATGGCTCCAGCCTTCGCGCCTTAAATATTTGTGGCTCTGGGTTCCGGCTCGCGCGGAGCCTGTCATCGGGCCGGCCGAAGGCCGGACCCATTGGCTTGGCCGGGACGACATCCGGAATAATGGCGCGTTGCGCTCCGCACATTTGCCGTGTGATAAGTTCGAGCCTGATTGAGCCGTTGTTTCCGGGTGCCGAATGAATCTGCGTGTGCGGGAAAACCCCTGGCGCCTGATGCTCGCCGTCAATATCGCCGTCGTCATTGGGGTCTTTCTCTACAAGATCACGCGCGCGCCCTACGTCCCCTACATCCATCTTCTGGTCGACTATCATTTCGGCTTTACCAAGCGGGCGCTGATCGGCGCGCTGGTGTCGCTGTTTTTCGCAAAGGTGCCGGTGTGGCTGGTATTCGCGCTCAGCGGTGCTGTCTGGCTGATCACGCTTGCGCTGTTCGTCAAACTGTTCCGGCGAACCTTCGGCTTTGACGATGCGCAGATGCCGCTGTTCGTGCTGATGGCCGGCTCGCCGTTCTTCTTCAAGAATTTCATGCACACGCTGGGGCATTTCGATATCTACGGCTGTGCATTCGCGATTTGCTTGCTGCTGGTGCCGGCGCGCTCCGTGATTTTTGTGATGCTTGCGGCGCTTGCCTCGATGATCCTGATCCTGATCCACCACATTCATGTCTTGATGTATGTGCCGACCATCGCGGTCATCGTGGTGCTGCGGTATTATCTCGTGCAGGGTTTGACGCGGCTAAACGCAATCGTCGGCATCGGTGCGATCGCGGCCATCGGCCTGTTGTTTCTGTCCGCGCAATTCCTAGGATCGGTGACAGTGCCTTCGGAAGAGTTCGTCCGCTATCTGCAGAGCCGCATGACCGACCCGAGCCGGACCGACCTGCTCAGTTTCAGTTATATCTGGTATCAGCCGCTTTCCAAGGAAATCGAGGACACCTGGAATCGGATGCCATCCAACATTCTGGGCGTGCCGGTGTTCGCGTTGCTGATCTGGCTGCATGCACCGCTCTGGAAATATTTTGCCGACCTGATCCGGTCGCTGGCGGAAGATGTGCATCGACGCATCGTCATTTCCGCCATCGTGATGGTGAGCGCGGCCTATCTGATCATCTTTGCGATGGTGTTCGACTATTCGCGATGGATCTCGAACTGGGCGGTCTGCATGTTCCTGATCCTGCACGCGGTGAAGACCTTGCCCGGTTCGAAACCCGTGCCGCCGATAGCGGCGGATGATCGAAAGACCACCATTCTCGGCTGGATCGTGACGCTGATCCCGCGGGTCGGGATCGTCAGGCCATTTTAGGCATCTCAGATTTTTGATCGCCTGATGCGCACGTAAAGCGCGCCCTCGCCGCCATGGCCGATATGGGCTTCCTCAAAACCAACCACCAGCGAGCGGAATTCCGGCAGGCTCAGCCATTGCGGCACTTGGCGGCGCAATACCCCGCGCTCGGATTCAGCCCCCATTTTGCCTTTGCCGGTGATGACCAGCACGAAGGTCAGGCCATCGCTGTGGGCGCGCTGCAGGAAGCCCGATAGCGCGTGGTGGGCGCGGGTCTGCGTCATGCCGTGCAGGTCGAGCCGGGCCTCGATCTCCTTCCGTCCGCGCGAAAGCTGCGAACGCTCGCGGCGTCCGATGGGCGCCAGCGGCGGTGTGGGAGGCTTTTGCGCACTTGTGATCGCGACAGGCGCAACGCGCCTTGGCATTGCCCCGGGTTTCACAGCAAGTGGGGAATCCGCGACCGGCGCATCCGCCGGCGGCTTGGCGGCGCGGGGCCTTTTCCGGAGCGGCTTCGTCTGTTTCGCAACGCTCTCCCATAACGCGCGCTCTTCTTCGCTCAAGCCGCGCTTGCGACGTGGTGGCGTGGCCAATTCGGGAATCGAGGGCGAGGGCGGGCGTTTCATCGGCGGCGACGATAACGACGATAGTAACGCTGACGCCGCCGGTCGCGGCCCGGCTTGAGGTTGGGCCGCGGCTCCGGCAGCGGTACGGCTGGTACGGCAGCGGGCGGGGCGCTCGAAGCTTGCGTCGCGGCTGCCGGGGGCGGTGACTTGTTCGCGGATGCCGGCGGGCTGGCGGTGTCCTTTCCAACGGGCGCCGCGGAATTCTCCGGCGGCTTCGCGCCGGCCTTCTGATCTTTTTGCTGATCCTTCAGGGGATCGACCTGCGGGAACAGCTTCGCGATTTTCGCCGAGGGCCGCGCATCCGGCAGCGGCATCTTGCGGCCCCTCGCCACGGGATCGAGGCTCTTCGGCACCAGGATCACGAAGCGCATGGTGTGCCGGAAGCGGCCGGACACCCTGCCGGCTTCCGCGCCGGCGCCGTAATAGATATCGGCGCGCGCAGGACCTGTAATCGCGGAGCCGGTGTCCTGCGCCACCATCAGCCGCCGAAACGGCGTCTTCGACCGCGCCGATTCGATCGGCAGTTCGCCCTCGATAAAGAACGGCGTGCCATAGACGTGCAGCGCCCCGTCGACCGCGATCGACCGTCCCGGCGTCAGCGGCACGCCCTGCGCGCCGACCGCTTCATCCTTGTCGGAGAGCTGCACTTCGCGGAAGAACACGTAGGAGCGGTTCTGCCGCCGCAAATCCTTGGCGCCGTCGGGATTTTGCTCCATCCACTCCCTGATCTTCTGCATCGACATCTGCTCTTTCGGAATGATGCCGCGATCGATCAGGATGCGCCCGACCGCCGTATAGGGATAGCCATTATGCGCATCATAATTGATGCGGATGGTGGTGCCGTCCGCGAGGTGGACCCGGGCCGAACCCTGGATTTGCGCGAACAGCAGATCGGTCTGATTTTTTAGCCAGCAGATTTCAAGGCCGCGGCCGGCAATCGCGCCGTCTTCGATCTCGGCGCGGTCGTAGTAGGGCACGAGCTTGCGGCGCCCGATCTTGCGAAACACCTGGCCCTTGTTGGGCAGACTGGGCGCGTCCTGCTTGAAGCCGCGGACGAACAAATTCGATGGACGGCGATAGACCGGCACAGAGTAGACGTCGGTCTGGGTGCGGGATCCGTCGATGACCGGCTCGTAGTAGCCGGTAACGAAGCCCGCGTCCTCCCCAAGCCGCGAAATGCGCAGGGGCAGAAAGTGCTCCTCAAAGAAGGCCCTGGCCCTAGCGCCACTCGAAATGTCGGCGGCCCTGGCCGCGCGGCATGGATCGCGCAACGAGGTGCCCAGGGCCTTGGGATCGGCTGATGGCATTTGCTGCTGCGCGATCGGCTTGCAGCTGGTGCGAAATGCCTTGTAGGCCTGCAGGTGGTCGTCCTCGCTCCAGCCGGCGATATCGGCCCATGCGACCGGAGCATATTGGCTGCCGCTGATTTCGAGCGGCCATTCAAGACGGGGGTAGGGGAGGTGGCGCGCGGCAGCATCCGGAAGATGGGACCAAACATGACGCGCGGTACGCGCGGCAACCGGAAACAGCGACAACGCGACGGCCATCGCACAACACGCGGCAGCGTATCGCCAAAAAGCCCGCGCGCTAGTGAGCGCTGCCGGTGCCAACCAGCTTCCAGTTCGGATCGCGTGAAGTAATGTCGCGGGCGAACGTCCAAACATCGGTGATATCGGCGACCTTGTCCGGATTGCCGTCGACGATCGTGCCGGCCTTGTCGCGGGTCACCGAAATCATCTGCGACACAAAACGAACGGTCAGCTGTGCCGCCCGGTCGCGGCTTTCGGCGCCGACGAGTTCGGCCTTGTCGATCGAAACGAACCGCGTTTCCGTCTTTTGCTCGTGCTTCTCGCGGTCGCGGATTACGCTCTCGAAACTATCATAGACCTCCGATGACAACAGATCCTTAAGCGCGCGGCGATCGCCGTTGGCGAACGCCAGCACGATCATCTCATAGGCGCTGCGCGCCCCGCTGAGGAAATGCCGCGGATCGAACGAGGAATCCTGGGCCGCAATGGCATCGAGCCCCTGGGCGAGCGGCGTGCCGGGCTCGGTCAGCCCCTTCCAGCGGTCGGTCGGCGGCGCGACGTCTGCCGTGGGCGCCAGAGGCGCCTGGTCGATTACCGCTCCCGGTATCGGAACCACTTTATTGTCCTGGGCGCCCTGCACCACATTGCGCGCGGTGCGATCATAGGGCGGCCGCTCGCTGCCGGTACGCTGTCCGAGCACATTGCGCAGGCGCAGGAAGATGAAGACCGCCAGCGCCAGGAAGATGATGGTGTAAATATCCACGTCGCATTCGCTTTCTGGTCTGCGCCGGCAATGGCTCCGGCGGTAGAGCGTTCCCCTCGGGGAACGGCAGAGATTACATCATGGATGGGTCTGCAGCATGTAGGCACGAAACTTGGCCTAGCCAATGGCGCGTTTTGGCATGAAAGGCCATGCCGGTGGAAATAGGACAAGCCGATGCCGCACCCCGTTTGCCACCCGCGAATTGTAGCGCGTTTTCGTCGCAAGGGGAAACCCCCCGGCATGCGCGGAAATCGCGCATATTCAACAATTTAGAGAGTATGCTGGTTGGCAGGCTGGCGGGTATTCCCAAGCCGTGCCGCCCGCTCCGAGGCGGCGCGCCTTGGTGGGGCGCAGGTGATGGTCGTCCTTGTAGAATGAGGTGGGGCTATGATAGCCACTCGCCCCGACAACGGCATTTTCACACCGTACGAGCGATTCCGGACATAAAACCTGCTCCGCTCGCTTTCAGGAGAGATTTCATGACCAACGGCAACGGCGCGCCTCCCGAAGCAGCCCCTCCTCCCCAGCTGAACGTGCTGGCGCAGTATACCAAGGACCTGTCGTTCGAGAATCCGAACGCGCCCGCCTCGCTGGCGCCGCAACCACAGCAGCCGGCGATCAATATCCAGATCAACGTTACCGCCAACAATATCGCCGAAAACGAATATGAAGTGACGCTTTCGGTCGAAGGCAAGGCGGAAAATGCCGGCAAGGTAATGTTCAGCTTTGATCTCGCCTATGCAGGCGTATTCCGCATTCTCAACGTGCCGCCGGAAAACCTGCATCCGCTGATCATGATCGAATGTCCGCGGCTCTTGTTCCCGTTCGCGCGCGAAATCATCGCCACCTCGGTGCGCGATGGCGGTTTCCCGCCGCTGATGCTGGACCCCGTCGATTTCGTCGGCCTGTACCGGCAGAACCTGGAACGACAGGCTACCGCCCAGGCCGCGCAGGGAAAACCAAGCTAACCACGGGTCGCGCTTGGGTTTTGCGCGTATTTTAATCGCAAAACCGGTATCCGCCCTCGGATCAGGTCCGAGGGCATGCTTTTTGCGGAATACGCTGGGGATCACGCGCCCAGAAAATCCTTCCAGATCGCCTTGTCGCCGAGCGTGGCGATAAAGGCACGATGCGCCATGCGATCGGCCTCGGTGATCCGCGGCATAAGCGGCACCTCGCGTTGTCGCCGCGGCATTTCCCCGTATCCGCCGCGCGTATCACGCGTTTCGGCCGCCAGGATCAATTGCGACTGCCGGGCCCCGATCAGATCGATATAGACTTCGGCCAGAAGTTCGGCGTCGAGCAATGCGCCGTGCTTGGTGCGGTGCGAATTGTCAATCGCGTATCGCGAGCAGAGATCGTCGAGACGGTTCGACACGCCCGGATGCTTGCGCCGCGCCAGCAGCAGCGTGTCGACCAGCCGGTCGCGCGCGATCGCCGGCCGTTTGATGCGGTCAAGCTCGGCGTTGATGAAGCCGATATCGAACGATGCGTTGTGGATCACCAGCGGCGCGTCGGCGATGAATTCCAGGAACTCCTCGACCACATGGGCGAAAAGCGGCTTGTCGGCGAGGAACTCGCCGGAGAGACCGTGCACCGCAAAGGCTTCGGCCGGCATGTCGCGCTCGGGATTGAGATGCCGGTGAAAGGTCTGCCCGGTCGGCATGCGGTTGAAGATCTCGACGCAGCCGATTTCGACCAGCCGGTCGCCCCGCAGCGGGTCGAGGCCGGTGGTTTCGGTATCGAGAACGATTTCGCGCATGGACTATAAACCGTTGGGAATGACGAATCAGGATCGTCGCTGCGGCATGTTAACAGCCTCGGCCAGAATATCCCTGATTCGTGCCCGCACCGGATCAAGTCCGTGCGACGTATCCACCACGAAATCCGCGCGCTTGCGCTTCTCGGCGTCGGGCAACTGCCGCGCCAGGATCGTGTCGAACATCTCGCGGGTCATGTTGTCGCGGGCCAAAACCCGCTGGCGCTGAATTTCTGATGTCGTCGTCACCACCACCACCGCATCGACGCGTTTCTCGCCGCCGGTTTCGAACAACAGCGGCACGTCGACCACGGCGACCGGCGCGCCGGATTGCTCGGCGTCGTGAAGGAACTTTTGGCGGGAGGCGCCGAGCATCGGATGAACGATCTGCTCCAGCTGCTTCATCGCGGCTGGATCATGCAGCACCCGAGCCGAGAGCAGCGCGCGGTCGACTTTGCCGTCCGCGGTCGTGCCTGGAAACGCCGCTTCGATGGCAGGCACTGCCTCGCCTTCGTACAGCCTGTGAACGGCCGCATCGGCATCGTAAACCGGCGCGCCGGCTTCGGCGAAGAGCTTCGCGGTGGTTGATTTCCCCATCCCGATCGAGCCGGTCAGCCCAAGAAGTATCATTCAAGCATCGCCATTGGCTGCCCTATCGGGATTCGTTTTTCACACACCGAGCAGCCGCTCGCTGCGCAGGAACGCGAGCAATGGCAGCAGCGGCAAACCGAGGATGGTGAAATGATCGCCTTCGATACGCTCGAACAAATGGATCCCCAGCCCTTCAAGCTGATAGGCGCCGACGCTTGAGGTAACCGCCTCTCCGGCGGCGTCCAGATAGGCCTCGATTTCGGCCTCGCCAAGCCGCCGCATGGTCATCCGCGCCATCGTCGCGTCGGCGAACAATATCTTGCCGTCGCGCGCAACCGCAACGGCGGAATGCAGTTCATGGCTGTGGCCGGCCAAGTCGCGCAATTGCTCCGCGGCCTGCCCGCGGCCGGCCTGCTTGCTGAAAAGCCGCGTCCCCAGCGCCAATGTCTGATCGGCGCCGACGACAAATCGGCCAGGCCGGTGCGACGACACCGAAAGCGCTTTCGCGCGGGCCAGATGCAGCGCGATCTCGCCGGGCGCCGAAAGGCCTGAGGCCTGCTGCACGGACCGCTCGTCGATTTCGGCGGGAACGGCTTCGAACGCGATGCCGGCATTGGCGAGCAGCGCTTGCCGGGCGCGGCTCTGCGAGGCGAGTATCAACGGATGTTGTCCGCGCCAGAGTGTCATTCCGAAAGCCGCGACCGCTGCCGGTCAGTGTACAGTTTCATGATGGCGGCGGCGGTTTCCTCGATCGATCGCCGGGTGACGTCGAGCTGCGCCCAATTGAATTTCGCGCTCAATCGCCGCGCGAACGCGACCTCATCGGCGACCACCTGACGATCGATGTAGTCGTCGTTGCCGGGACCGGCGCCCATGCTCAACAGCCGGTTCTGCCGGACCTGGATCAGGCGCTCCGGCGTCGCGTGCAGACTGACCACCAGCGGTTTTTTCAAAGTCTCCAGTTGATGCGGGATAGCGATGCCCGGCACCAGCGGAACATTCGCGGTGCGGATGCCGCGATTGGCGAGATAGATCGAGGTCGGCGTTTTCGAGGTGCGGGACACACCGACCAGGACCACGTCGGCCTCTTCCAGTCCTTCGACATGCTGGCCGTCATCGTGCAACATCGTATAATTCAGCGCGTCGATACGCTTGAAGTATTCCGCATTCAGGGTGTGCTGCGCACCAATCCGCCCGGTGGTCGGCGCACCGAGATAGGCCTGAAACAACTGCATCACCGGGCCGATGATCGAAAGGCTGGGGATATTGATCTCCTGGCACTTGGCTTCCAGCCGGCCGACGAGATCTTTCTCCAGCAGGGTAAAAAGCACGATACCCGGTGCTTCCTCGATTTCATCGAGCACACGGTCGAGCTGCTTCTGGCTGCGCACCAGCGGATAGACATGTTCGACCGGCGTCACGTTGGCGTATTGCGCGGCCACCGCGCGCGCCACCGTGATCAGTGTCTCACCGGTCGAATCAGAGACCAGGTGAAGATGGAAATAGTTGCCGATCGTAGGCACCGTGACCCCTGTGTAACCTGTGAATCTCTGTGGAGTTTACCTGAGAGAATCGGCCATGGGCCGACCGATCAGGGATAACCCGGCTTTTTCTTCACAGACCTCGAATTGAGGATAAGTCCGTTCACCGCACGCGATGATAGTGCGGTTATGTGGACTTGTCTCTTCGTAACCCAGCGACAAGTTTGCGCAACCACTTGGAAAGCGTAGCCTTATTCCGATCGTCGAATGCAGGGCGAAGATTGTTGATGGATGTGAACAAGCCCGGACAATCGCGGGACAGTTTTGCGCGGGCCTAATTCACCGCTACTTAGACTCAAACCTAAGATTCTAAAATTATTGTTTTAGAAAAGGGCTGCTTGCGGATATGTCTCCGTTCCCGGCTCAAGTGAGGCCTCTTCGCAGCGCTGATGATCACTGGAACGTTCCGGTGTTGCGGTTACCAAAACGGCGCTTTCAAAAATGAGTGAGACCTCCACGATGTACGAATGGATCAAGGCGCTGCATGTGATCGCCGTGATCGCATGGATGGCGGGCATGCTCTATTTGCCACGGCTGTTCGTCTATCATTGCGAGGCGGAGGGCGGATCGAAGCAGTCCGAGACGTTCAAGGTGATGGAACGCCGGCTGCTGAAGGCGATCATCAATCCGGCGATGGTCGTCACCTGGCTGGCCGGACTGTACCTCGCCTGGGCCGGCCATTGGTTTTCGGCGAGCTGGCTGCACGGCAAGCTTTTGCTGGTGGTATTGCTGTCGGGTGTCCACGGCTTTTTCTCCCGCTGCGTCAAGGATTTTGCCGCCGATCGAAACACCAGAAGTCAGATATTTTACCGTATTATCAATGAGGTACCGACCCTTCTGATGATAGGGATCGTAATTCTGGTGGTGGTGAAGCCGTTTTGATGGGCACGGTGCGCAACATCCAGCTTCGAGGCGCGCTTGCGGAAAGCCGGACGATTTTCTATATTACTGAAATCCCACCCCACGCAGGCGGATGTGGTTGCGTCCCGGTTTCCTCGTTGAACCGGCCGCCGCATCAGGTTTGAAGCCTCTCCGGCACTTTCCTAGCTCAGACCTGCGGACCATCCTGATCTCGCGTCCGCATTTTCGAAAAAGCCACCTTGCAGCCCCTCCCCCCGTTATTCCACAGGACCATCCCAATGCGGGAAATGAAACTTCAAGACCTCAAAGCCCAGACGCCAGCCGAGCTCGTCTCGTTCGCGGAAGAAAAGGGGGTCGAAAACGCCAGCACGATGCGCAAGCAGGAGCTGATGTTCGCCATTCTCAAACAACTCGCGATCCAGGAAACCGATATTATCGGCGAAGGCGTCGTCGAGGTTCTCTCCGACGGCTTCGGCTTCCTGCGCTCGCCGGACGCCAATTATCTGCCGGGACCGGATGACATTTATGTCTCGCCCTCGCAGATCCGCCGCTTCGGTCTTCGCACCGGCGACACCATCGAAGGCCATATTCGCAGCCCGAAAGAAGGTGAACGCTATTTCGCGCTGCTGAAGGTCAACACGCTGAATTTCGAAGACCCGGAAAAATCCAAGCACAAGGTCAATTTCGACAATTTGACGCCGCTGTTTCCCGATCAGCGGTTTCGACTCGAACTCGAGGACCCCACCAGAAAGGACCTATCTGCAAGGGTTATCGACATCGTCGCCCCGATCGGCAAGGGCCAGCGCGCGCTGATAGTGGCGCCGCCGCGGACCGGCAAGACGGTACTGATGCAGAACATCGCGCACTCGATCACGGCCAATCATCCGGAGTGCTATCTGATCGTGCTCCTGATCGACGAACGCCCCGAAGAAGTCACGGACATGCAGCGCTCGGTGAAGGGCGAAGTGGTCTCGTCGACCTTCGACGAGCCGGCGGTGCGCCACGTCCAGGTCGCCGAGATGGTCATTGAGAAGGCCAAGCGGCTGGTCGAGCACGGCCGTGACGTGGTGATCCTGCTGGACTCGATTACGCGACTGGGGCGCGCCTACAATACCGTGGTGCCGTCCTCGGGCAAGGTTCTGACCGGCGGCGTCGATGCCAACGCGCTGCAGCGGCCGAAGCGCTTCTTCGGCGCCGCGCGTAACATCGAGGAGGGCGGTTCGCTCACCATCATCGCGACCGCGCTGGTTGATACCGGCAGCCGCATGGACGAAGTGATTTTCGAAGAGTTCAAAGGCACCGGCAATTCCGAACTAATTCTCGATCGCAAGGTCTCGGACAAGCGCACCTTCCCGGCGATCGACATCTCGCGCTCCGGCACCCGCAAGGAAGAACTGATCACCGATCCGCAACTCCTGAAGAAAATGTATGTGCTGCGCCGGATCCTCAATCCGATGGGCACCATGGACGCGATCGACTTCTTGCTCGACAAGCTGCGCAACACCAAGAACAACTCGGAATTCTTCGAGTCGATGAATACCTGAGCCCTTCCCGGCCTGTTTCGAAGGGGCGCTCCGTGCAAGGGGGCGCCCTTTTTTGTGAATGTCCGCCAAATCGATGCTGCGGCTTCTGCTGCGGTAGAACCGCAATATCGCAAAATCTGCGGGCTCGACGGGGCTTCACCGTAAGCCTTTGAATTAGCTTGTGATTAATGGTGTCGCCCCCGATCGACCTAGCCGAGGGGCGGATTTCTGCAGCATAAGGAAGGCAAAATGCTGCGGGAATGCTGCAGCATTTGTTGCGCCCCGTGCGGCGGATCGCTGGGCTTGCCCCAATTCGCACGAGACAGTCTGGGAACTGAAATAGCGTTGCCTTTTCAAGGGCTCAAGGGGCAAATAGGCGATGCATCCGCGGCAACAGACCATCTTCGCGCTCTCGACGGGCCGCCCGCCGAGCGCGATTGCCATTGTGCGGGTGTCCGGACCGCAAGCCGGGGCCGCGGTGACCTCGCTCGCCGGCAAGATACCGGCGCCGAGGATGGCCGCCAGGGCATTGCTGCGCGATGCCAACCAGCAGCCGATCGACGATGCGGTGGTGCTGTGGTTTCCGGGACCGGCAAGTGCGACCGGCGAGGATGTCGCGGAGTTTCACATTCATGGCGGGCGTGCGGTGCTGGCGGCACTGTTGGCGACGCTGTCGGCAGTTGAAAATATTCGCGCGGCGGAGCCGGGTGAGTTTACCCGCCGCGCGTTCGAGAATGGCAAGCTCGATCTCACCGAGGCCGAAGCTCTCGACGATCTGATTCATGCCGATACCGATCGGCAACGCCGGCAGGCGCTGCGGCAGCTGAAGGGGCTGCTCGGTGACAGGGCGCGCGACTGGCGCGCGCAGATCATCGCAGCCTCCGCACTGATCGAGGCCGGAATCGATTTCTCCGACGAGGGCGACGTCCCCCAGGAGCTGATCGCGCCGGCGCTTGCCAGCATCGAAGCGCTGCTAGGCGAAATCCAGGAAGTGCTTGCGGCGCAGGGGAAAAGTGAACGGCTGCGGGACGGGCTGGTGGTTGCGATCGCAGGTCCACCGAACGTCGGCAAATCGACGTTGATGAATCAGCTGGCGCGGCGCGAGGTTGCGATCGTGTCGCCGCACGCCGGCACCACGCGCGATATCATCGAGGTGCAGCTCGATCTCGACGGCTATCCGGTGACGGTGATCGATACCGCCGGGATTCGCGAGACCGAAGATCCGGTGGAGCAGGAGGGGGTGTGTCGCGCGCGGGCGCGCGCGGATGAAGCTGACCTGGTGCTGTGGATGATCGATGCGCAGCACGAAATGAATCGGCCCGAAGGCGCCGCGCCGGTGTGGACGGTGCGCAACAAGATCGATCTCGAGGGAGGCGGCGTGGCGAACCCGGGGCAGACGGCTGGCGCCTCGCCGGGACCGGACGGGGCCGGCTTCAAGATTTCAGCGAGCCGCGGCGACGGAATCCAGCAATTGGTCGCAGGCTTAATTGCGTTTGCTCAGGATTTTTTCGGGTCGGGCGAGGGGGCCCTGGTTGGGAGAGTGCGGCAGCGCGAATTGCTCCAGCAAACGGCCGCTTCGTTGCAGCGCAGCATAACGGCAGCCGGAGGGGGCGAGGAACTTGCCGCGGAAGATCTTCGGGCGGCGGCGTACAGCCTGGGGCGGCTACTTGGCCGCGTCGACGTTGAGGATATCCTGGATGTGATTTTCAAAGAGTTTTGTGTGGGGAAATAGTATTTCTTCATTCATTTTTTTGCGTGTTTCACGTGAAACAAGGGGGCCGACCGGCCTGCGCCGGCCGTTTCACGTGAAACGTCGGATGCTGCAAACTTACTCCTTCCGGGTTTTGTGATCCCACGATAAAAGTCCGGCATGACCGCCCAGCTGGAATCATTCGACGTCATCGTCATCGGCGGAGGCCACGCCGGCTGCGAGGCCGCGAGCGCCGCGGCGCGCATGGGTGCCCGGACGGCGCTGGTGACGCATCGGTTCGCAACCGTTGGCGCGATGTCCTGCAATCCCGCGATCGGAGGGCTCGGCAAGGGCCATCTGGTCCGCGAGGTCGATGCGCTGGATGGGCTGATGGGGCGCGTCGCCGATGCCGCCGGCATTCAATTTCGCATGCTCAACCGCCGCAAGGGTCCGGCGGTGCGGGGCCCACGTGCCCAGGCCGACCGCAAGCTCTATGCCGCGGCAATGCAGGCTGCCATCAGCGAGACCGCCAATCTCAGCGTGATCGAGGGGGAAGCCGACGAGTTGGTCGTGTCCGGCGGCCGCGTCACCGGCATCCGCCTGGCGGATGGCCGCGAACTTCGCGCGGGAGCAGTCGTCATTACCACCGGCACCTTCCTGCGTGGCCTGATCCATCTCGGTGAGAAGAACTGGCCGGCCGGCCGCGTTGGCGAGGCGCCGGCGCTGGGGCTCTCAAAGTCGTTCGAGCGCGCCGGCTTTTCGTTGGGGCGGCTAAAGACCGGCACGCCGCCGCGGCTCGATGGTCGCACCGTCGACTGGCCGGCGGTCGAAATGCAGCCCGGTGACGATCCGCCGGAGCCGTTTTCGGTCATGACCGACCGGATCACGACACGCCAGATCCAGTGCGGCATTACCCGCACCACGCCTGCCACCCACGAGGTGATCCGCGCCAACGTGCATCGCTCGCCAATGTATTCGGGCCAGATCAAGAGCACCGGGCCGCGCTATTGCCCCTCGATCGAGGACAAGATTGTCCGCTTCGGCGATCGCGACGGCCATCAGATCTTCCTGGAACCGGAAGGACTCGACGACGACACGGTCTATCCGAACGGCATCTCTACTTCGCTGCCGGAAGAGGTGCAGCTGGCCATCCTGGCGACGATTCCAGGCCTTGAGCGGGTACGCATGGTCCGGCCCGGCTATGCGATCGAATACGACCACGTCGACCCGCGCGAACTCGATCCGACCTTGCAGACCAAGCGTTTGCCCGGGCTGTTTCTGGCCGGGCAGATCAACGGCACCACCGGCTATGAAGAGGCGGCGGCGCAGGGGCTTGTTGCGGGTCTCAACGCCGCATTGGCTGCCGGCGGTGCTAATTCGATCGTGTTTGACCGTGCCGACGGCTATCTCGGCGTGATGATCGATGACCTCGTCACGCGCGGCATCACCGAGCCGTACCGGATGTTCACCTCGCGGGCCGAATACCGCCTAACCTTGCGGGCCGACAACGCCGACCAGCGCCTGACCGACAAGGGGATCGCGCTGGGTTGCGTCGGAGAGGCTCGTTCGCTGCGTCACGGTTCCAAGATGGCTGCGCTGACCGCGGCGAAATCGCTGGCAAAGTCGCTGACGCTGACGCCGAATGAAGCCGCCAGGCATGGCCTCGCGCTCAACAAGGACGGCCATCGCCGCTCGGCCTTCGAGCTATTGGCCTATCCGGAGATCGGCTGGACCGAGATCGCGGCAATATGGCCTGATTTGTCGGCCATTGACCCAGCGATTGCGGTTCACCTCGAAATCGATGCCAAGTACGACGTCTATCTCAAGCGCCAGACTGCCGACGTCGATGCCTTCAGGCGGGACGAGGGGCTGATCCTCAGCGATATCGATTACAGCCTGGTGCCCGGACTTTCCAACGAGGCCCGCGCCAAGCTCGAAGCCGCGCGTCCCTGGACCGTAGGGCAGGCGGGTCGACTCGATGGCCTGACCCCGGCCGCCCTGGGCATTTTGGCTGCGTATCTGCGACGGGAGACCCGGCGCAAGAATTCGACGGCGACCGCATAAGGCTGTTTCACGTGAAACGGGCTGGCTGACGACCGTCCCTCTCGACGTCATCCCGAGTTGCACGCTCTTGCGCGCCTCGAAGGATAGCTCACAAAACTGGGTTATTATCCTCGTGATTCGCCGAAGAGCTCCCACTCCAGGATGACGTCCTCCAACGGCAAGCACTCGGCAGATGGTCGCATCCAAACCCGCCAAATTTTCTGTCTCGGCCGCCGACAAGGCCGCCGCCCTCGCGTTGACGCCCGTTTCACGTGAAATAGAGGCGCGGCTGGATCGCTATGTCGATCTGCTCCGGGAATGGCAGGCCAAAACGAATCTTGTTGCGCCGTCGACGCTGCCAAGTTTATGGACTCGCCACATCTCCGATTCGCTGCAGCTGCTTGCCCTGGCGCCATCAGCCAAAATATGGGCTGACCTCGGCAGCGGCGGCGGGTTTCCAGGCGTGGTGTTGGCCTGTGCCTTGGCTGAGGCCCCGGGTGCAATGATCCATTTGGTCGAGCGCAATGCCAAGAAGGCCGCCTTCCTGCGCGAGGCGCTGCGCGTTACCAATGCGCCGGGAACGGTTCACCTGGCGGATATCGGGGATAGTGTGGATAGGTTGCGGGGGCCGGTCGATTGCGTCACTGCCCGGGCGGTGGCTCCGCTACACCAGCTCATCGGTTTCGCGGAACCGCTGGTAAGGCGGGGCGCAAAAGCCTTGTTTCCCAAAGGCCAAGATGTAGAGGCTGAATTGACCGAAGCCACTAAATATTGGAATATCAGACCGAATCTGCATTCCAGCCGCACCGGCGGACATGGCTGGATCGTCGAGCTCGACCAAATCGAGCGGCGTAATTCGTCCGCCGCAGCCCATGGCAGCCGCGCATGACCGTAATCGATGATATTTATCAAGAGGATAAGGCGCCACCCCCGCCCGGCCATCCGCGCATCCTGGCGCTGGCGAACCAGAAGGGCGGCGTCGGCAAGACCACCACCGCGATCAATCTCGGCACCGCGCTCGCGGCGATCGGCGAGCGTGTGCTGATCGTCGATCTCGATCCGCAAGGCAATGCCTCCACGGGCCTTGGCATCGATCGCCGCAGCCGCAACTGCTCGACCTATGACGTGCTGATCGGCGAAGCGCCGCTGCGCGATGCCGTGGTGCCGACCGCGGTACCGCGGTTGCATATCGCAGCTTCCACCATGGATCTGTCGGGCCTCGAACTCGAACTGGGATCGACCCGCGATCGGGCGTATCGGCTGCGCGATGCGATCGCGGCGCTGAACACCAATGCCGCGGCCGATTCCGATTACACCTATGTGCTGATCGATTGTCCGCCGTCGCTCAATCTTCTGACCGTCAACGCGATGGCGGCGTCGGACGCGATCCTGGTGCCGCTGCAGTGCGAGTTCTTCGCGCTCGAGGGCCTGTCGCAATTGCTGCAGACGGTGGAGCAGGTGCGCTCGACGCTCAATCCCAATCTGTCGATCCACGGCATCGTGCTGACGATGTTCGACTCGCGCAACAATTTGTCGAACCAGGTCGTCGCCGATGTCAGGCAGTTCATGGGAGCCAAGGTCTACAACACCATGATCCCGCGCAACGTGCGCATCTCGGAAGCGCCGTCCTACGGCAAGCCGGTGCTGGTGTACGATCTCAAATGCGTCGGCAGCGAAGCCTACCTCAAGCTCGCGACCGAAGTGATCCAGCGCGAGCGCGAACTGCTCACACATTGAAATCGCCGTCGCCCTTCGAGGCGCGCAAGGACGCGCACCTCAGGGTGACGGTAACAACCACAAGCATCATCTGGAGGCGCGAGGGGCAACGCCCCGAGCCTCGAAGGATGGTTGAAAACATCGACGTCTGATTCGGAGTGCTGCAACGTGAATCCAAGGGAGCTGGCGATGGCCGACGAAGCGCGTTCGCGACTAGGCCGCGGTCTTGCAAGTCTGATCGGAGATGTCGGCGGCGAGGCCGCGCATCTGGACCGGCCGCGCGCGCAACGCAAGGTGCCGATCGAATTCCTCAAGCCCAATCCGCGCAATCCGCGCCGCGAATTTGCCGATACTGAACTCGGCGAACTCGCCGACTCGATCAAGCAGCACGGCGTGATCCAGCCGATCGTGGTGCGGCCGGTCAAGGGCGTGCAGGACCGCTTCGAGATCATCGCCGGCGAGCGGCGCTGGCGCGCGTCACAGATTGCGGGTCTGCACGAGGTGCCGATCGTGCCGGTCGACGTCAGCGACTCCGATGCGCTCGAGATCGCGATCATCGAAAACGTCCAGCGCGAAGATCTCAACGCGATGGAAGAGGCGCAGGGCTATCACGCGCTGTCGAACGAATTCAAACGCAGCCAGGACGAGATCGCCAAGATCGTCGGCAAGAGCCGCAGCCATGTCGCCAACATGATGCGGCTGACGAAATTGCCGGCCGAGGTGCAGGCCTATATCGCAATGGGCCAGCTGTCGGCCGGCCATGCGCGGGCATTGATCGGGGTGCCCGATCCCGCAGCCAGCGCCAAGCGCATCGTTGAGGAAGGCCTCAACGTACGTCAGGCCGAGGCGCTGGCGCATGTCGAGGGTGTGCCGGTTCGCAAGCCGCAGAAGGCGCGCGGCGGCAAGGTGAAGGACCCCGATACGGTCGCGCTGGAGAAGCGCGTCAGCGACGCGCTCGGGCTGGCCGTCAGCGTCGATCACCGCGAACCCGGCGGCACCGTCCATATCCGCTACCGCGATCTTGAGCAGTTTGACGAGATTATGCGAAGGCTGGACGCCAGGACGTAACGGCGGCCGGCCATCAGGCCGCCGTCAATCGACGGTCCTTCTCGCCGGTGGACTGATCGAGCCAGTTCGACACCTCGTGATTGGCGAGGCTCTGCCGCCCGATTTCAAAATTGGCAAACAGATCGCCGTTCTGATTGTGCTTTCCGGTTCGCTGCACGATCGCGGTGAAATGCTCAGCGAAGCGCGCCGCCTTGTTGCGATAAATGAATTCGGCATCGGCACTGACCGGATCCGACATTGCCACCCGATAGAACAGCTTAAGCGGGTCATGCGTGTCGGCTTCGACGAAGAACAGACGCTTGCCGTCGATCAGCGCACTTTCCAGAATTCCGGCGCCACTGGCGGCGTCTTCGGCATTGGCGAAAAACACGTGGGCGTCATAGGTCATCAGCGGCTCGACGCGCGTCGCCTTGAGGCCGAGAAAAGCAACCAGGCCGGCATGATTGTTCGGCCGGTACAGGATCCAGGGCGGCTCGTCGACGGTGCAGGTCTGACTGAGCGCGTTCATCAGCGCGACACGGCCGTTGCCGACAATGCTCCCGCAGCGCGTCAAAATCTTGCCGAGGATTTCGTCGGTCGCCGTGGCCGCGAACGCGATCTGCGGGCAGGCGCTGCCGTCGCCGGCCTTCCAGTAATGATGCTGGACGTGCGCCAGCATGTTGATGAAAATAATAGCGGCGTCCGGCCGTTCCCGTTCGACGGCCCGGATAAAAGCCATCGCGGACAGATATTCGAAGAACACAATGAAGACGGCGTTGGTCATGCCAAACTGGCGGACACCGCGCCAGAAGATCCGCAGGCCATCGATGAAATCAGAGCCCTTGGTCGACCCAAGCAGGGTTCTGACAAGATCGTACCCCTTGCGCGCCGCGGTCCACTTCGAAAAATCCAGGTAGTTTTTGGCGAGATAGCGCGGCAGCGCGATCAGGCCCTGATACTTGTCGGGATAGGCATCTTCCGAGAAGGTCCAGGGGTCGGGAACGAAGACTTTGCAGGTCTCGGCGTTGCGGCGGTTGCCGTTCATCACCCCCCAAACGATCGAGCTCAGCCCGCGCCTGCTCCAGCGTTCCCAGATTTGATCTTCGGCGAGGTTGGGCACGTCGCCCAGGTTCTTGACACCGTGCTGGCTGGAAGGGACGCCCGTGTGAACCGAGACCCATTGCACCCACGGCTCGAGAAACCCGGTCTCATACTCGTCCGAAGTCCAGGTCCCGGCACGATTCCAGCTGAGGGCTTCCTGCAGGTGTCTCAACTGATGAGCCTTCGCAATGCTGCGCAGCAGATCGCCGTTGAATTCGTTGAGCTCGATGAGCAGCATTGTGTCCCCAACCCCTTTTCTCAACGCGCGCTTTGGTTATACAGATGATGACGAAAACGCTCCAGCCGGTTTCACAACCGCTGGGCGAAACCATTCGCCGGTGAATATTTAGCCCTCATTCATACCCCCCATACCATCCAGCCCGACATTTCAGAATGCCATCCATGACGTCCAACGATGAGCCCGCGGCTCCGCCCTCGGAAAGCCGCCCAACTGAGCCGTCGCCGATCGTTTTCCTGATTCCTTCGTACCGTCCGACGGACACGCTTTGCAGTTTGCTGGAGAGCCTGCGGCTCGGCAATTCGTCCCCCATCGTCATTGTCGACGACGGCAGTGGTCCGGCCTACGCGGGGATCTTTGCGCGCGCAAAGCAGGTGGTCGGCACCACGCTGCTCACCAACGCTGTCAATTTGGGAAAGGGCGCTGCCCTCAGGCACGGGATGAACCACATCCTCGTCGGCCATCCGGACTGCGCCGGGGTAGTGACCGCGGATGCAGATGGTCAGCACACAGTGGCCGACATTTTAAAGGTGGTCGATGCGCTAAAGGAAAATCCCGACAGCGTCGTATTCGGTACCCGACGCTTTGGCTCCGACGTTCCGTTGCGGAGCAAGTTCGGCAACACCGTGTCGCGGTATATCTATCGATTTTTTATCGGGCTGAAGCTGTCGGACACCCAGACGGGCCTAAGGGGGTTGCCGAGGCGACTGCTTGAGCTTTGTCTTCCCATCCGCGCCAACCGCTATGAATTCGAGACCGAGCAGCTCGTCGTCATCAAGGCGCGCCGTATGCGCGTTCACGAAATTCCGATCGAAACGATCTATATCGAGGACAACAGGGGTTCGCACTTTCGTCCGTTGATGGATTCGGCCCAGATCTATTTTGTATTGCTGCGCTATAGCGCGGCAAGCCTTCTGACCGAAGCCGCGGACATCGTTACGTTCGCTACGGCAATGGCGTGGTCGAGCGACCTCGTGGTCTCCAACATCGTCGGACGTTTCGTTGCCGTTTGGGTGCAGTTCACGCTGTTGCAGCGCTTCGTGTTCCGGTTGCGTGGAAATCTGAGAATTTTCCTGATGTATTTCGGGCTGGTCGTGGTGTCCGGCATTGTCTCGACGGCGCTGCAGGTGCAATCCGCGGACCTCGTTCCGTTTCCGGTCGTCGCCAAGATCATGGCCGAGGTCCTTGTGTTCGTATTCAATTTTCTGTTCCTGCGTGACTTTGTATTCGGGGAATCCGACGATGCCGCTTGCGACTGACTGGGACAGGTATTACGACCGGCCGCTCGCGACCGCCAAACTGACGCGGCGGTATTCGGGCCACTGGTTGCGGACCGCGATCCGTCAATACGCGTCCCCGCCATCGCAGATATCTGTCATCGAATTCGGCGGGGGGAACAGCTGCTTCTTCAGGACCCTCGTGGACTCCCTGCCGATCTCCCGTTACGAGGTCGCGGACCTGAACGAAAAAAGCCTTCAACTGTTCGAACGGCAGGGGCGCCAGGTTCCCGCCGTCAGCACGACCGCGCATCGCGTCAACCTGCTGACCGATACCCCGTCGCTTGCCCCGGCGGACGTCGTATTCTCGGTTGGCCTGATCGAACACTTCACGCCGCAGGGAACGAGAGATGTCGCCCGGCGTCACTTCTCGTGTGTGAAAGACGGCGGCGTCGTGATCATTACCGCTCCCACCCCGACGTGGCTTTATCGCATGACACGCTCCGCGGCGGAGCAAATCGGCGTGTGGCAATTTCCCGACGAGCGACCGCTACTTCCGGAAGAGATATCACGGGCTGGCGAGGGCCTCGGAACACCGCTGCGTTCCCAGACACTGTGGCCGCTCGTGCTGACCCAGCAGGCCATGGTCTGGCGAGCGCATAAAAGCTAGGGAGGCGATGTCAACAGCACCCATCCCCGGGATTCAGCTGCGGTGACATACTGGCGTTGCTCGGACTCGGCTTTCACATACTCCACGACCGACGCCAGGCTGAGAGCCGGGGGATACATGATCCCCGTGCAGCCGTGCAGCTCGTCAAATTTTTTCGTAACCGGTTCGGGCAGCGGCAGGCTGGCGTCGAAGTACTCCAGCTGCGGCAGGTATTTTGCAAACGTCGAGATGGTGTAAATGTAATCTGCGCCCGTCAGCAGGACGCAGCCGCGGCCAAGAAGCTGGTCGACCCTGGTGTTGAAGTCGGCGCCCGCGCCGATGCCGAATTGCTCGCTGTTGAAGCGCGCGTTGAGGTGGGTGTCGTCCAGCGCAAGCGTGAAGGTTGATCCGACCGCGAACACCGCCAGCAACGCGGCCACCGCGGCATCCGGCACCCTCCATCCAGATCCCGCATTTTCGGCAGGGCTGATGTCCATCTTTCGCGATGCCGCGAACAGCGGAATAAAAGCGCCAATCAACAACACGCCAAACAAGTTGCGCATATCGTAGCTGGCCGCGGCTGCCCACAGACATGTTCCGAGCAGAAGCGGTAACGTCAGCCAGCGGATACGCGGCAAAAACGGACTAAGCGCGATGCCGACGCACGCCAGGATTCGAAACGGCAGCGTGAAATTGCCGTTGAACAGTCGCACGCTACGCCTGAGCCTTTCACCGAGGTCGGAAACGGGATCGCCTGGCAAGGATCTCACGGTCAAGTGCCAGTACATGACCAGGTAGGCGGCGGCAAATGCCGCGAACAGTCCGATGGCTGCGGCCAGAAACCTTCGCCGCTCTCTGCCACTGAGAAGCGCGGCCGCGTCCAGGCAGAGCCTGAGCAAGACCGCGAGAGCGAACAGTCCGTAAATCGGCTTTGTCGCGGCGGCGAGCAGGATCAAACACAGGCTGGCCAGCGCGGTGGTTATTTTTTCCCGGTCGAACAGCTTGCCGGGATCATTGTTGATGAACAACACCAGGCCGCAAAACCCGCACACAGCGGCGGTCCAGTCCGGGAAGCCTGCGGGCAGGGTGGCTCGAAGCCACGGATCCTGAATCTCGGCGACGAACCAAACGAAGGTCACGAGCGGCAGAAGCGCCGGCAACCAGCCCGTGCGGCCCAGGTAGGCCGAAGTCAAAACCAGGGGAACGATGATCAAGACGATGTAAATGTAATAAGCGAAATAGTGTTCGACCGAGCCGGTAAAAATATAGCTCACCGCCCAAAGCGTCGGAATCAGCTGCGGATATCCATAGGAGCCGGTTGGGAACAGGCCATGAGCCCAAATCGACGCCCAGGTGTTCCAGCTGATTGAAACGTCGCCTTCCAGAAAGATGTTGGGCACGCCCCTTTTCCATATATTGAAATAGGCGAGGCAGACGAGCGCAAGGCTTAGCGCCAGCCATCTGAAATCCGATTTCAGGACAACGGCACCGTCGTGGCGCATCCAGGGGGCTGCCTTTCGGCCGAGAAAGTCCATGACGGTCAGGCTTGCCAAGGCCGTGGCCAGCACAAGGACCACACTTCGATAGGTCTCCAGCGGGTTGAGATGAAGCGTGGCGATGAGCACGACGAGGAAATAATTGGTTGCGAGGCTGCTGCTGATGATGACCAGCATCCGCTGGGGAAAATTCGGGATGTCGAATGCCCTGACGAAGATCAGACCCGGCAGAATGAAGACGCAGAGCAAAGCCAAAAGGCCGTTTAGATAGATGGGAGCAACACTCACCAAGCCAACGGCCATTTCGTCATACCCCCCGGCAAATCCGTCGAAAATATCACTTCGTCTAAATGCAATGGCCCATGCGGATGCCGAAGTTAACGCCGGCTCGATGGGATATCCTCTGGAAAATGCTCACCCCCGCCGCTTTGCATTGGCGGCGATCGACAGCAGGGTGCGCTGCGCGATCGCGGCCGCCAGCGGCGCCTGTTTGCGCATCTCCAGCGCTGCGGTTGCGAGTTGCTCGATGATCGCCAGCAGCCGCGCCGCGCTGAAATTGCGCAGCGCAGTTTCGACATTTGGTTTCCGCGAAAAATGCAGGCGCGGAAATCCGCTGTCGAGCAATGTCGATACCGGCGTCCCCTCGGCGACCGCGAGCGCCGATTTGTGCAGCCACGCCGCCTGGCGCTGGGCGGCGGAAATGATCATGCCGGGGTAGGTGCCGGCGATCATGGCCTTGGCAAATTCGGTTTCGACCAGCTCGGGCTTTCCTGCAAAGGCGCCATCGACTATTGGATCGATCTTCAGCTCGGAAGCGTCGGCAACCACCGCCATCACGTCGTCGAGCGTGACCTCATTTTGGCCATGCGCATACAGCGCGAGTTTTTTCAATTCATTGCGCGAGGCCTGGCGGTCGCCGCCGAGCAGCGCCATCAGCGTGGCGCGGGCATCCGCCGCGATGCGCAGGTCCGAAACCTTCAATTCGGTGTCGATCAACCGGCCGAGCTGGCCGGCGTCGTCTGGATAGCAGCCGATCGCGACCGCGGTCTTGGCGCGCTCGCAGGCCTTGCGCAGCGGCGATTCCGGCCGCAGCTCGCCGGCCTCGATTACGACCCGGCAATCCTTCAGCGGCGAATCGGCCAGCGTATCGACGCCGCTGGCAAAACTGCGCGAGCCGGCGCGGACGCGGATCGCGCGGCGGCCGCCGAACAACGGCACCGTCATGGCTTCATCGACAAGCCGCGACGGATCGGCTGACAGCTCGTCGCCGTCGAGCCTTACCAGCGAAAACGGATCGTTGGGGTCGTCGACCGCGGACGCCAGCAGCGCCTCGGCGCGTTCGCGCACCAGGCCGGCATCGGGACCGTAGAGCAGGATGATGGGACGGCCCGCGTCGGGCCGGGCGAGAAATGTGTCGATGTCTCTTCCGCGAAGCGCGACCAAAATCAGCTGCCGGCGTAGAAGAACGACGCCAGCCGGGTCTGGATGTTCGTTGCGATTTCCTGACACGCGCGGTCTTCGGCGTCGCGGAAGGCGCGGGCGCGGGCGAAACGCTGGTAACTGCCGGGGATCTCGTAGGAGACGCGCGAGAACGTGGTGCCGGTCATCACCGATTTGTTGCTGGCGATTTCGATCAGATTGTACTGTGCATCGATGCCATAGTTTTCGTCGGTCGGCAGCCCGGTAGTGGTATCGACCATCAGCGACGAACGGCTGGTGGAGAACCGCATCACCAGCCGATGGGTGGGCGGCATACCGGTGGCGTCGCCGTAGAGCTTGAACGCCAGCGCATTGCGGATTTCCACCCCGAGCCGGGCGTCGCGCGAGGCATTGGGCTTGTCCACGGGAGGCAATTCCACGCCCATCAGCTTTTCGCGCAGGGCGGGAGTGCCGTCGGTATGTTCGGCATACATCGGCTGAAAGCAGCCGGCAGTCAGCGCCGCCAGGGCGGCCACGGCCAGAAGCCGAGCGGCGAAACGGGTCCTAGCCAACGACATTCACGATCCTCATGGGAACAATGATCACCTTGCGGACAGCTTTGCCGCCCAAGGCCTGTTTTACCGCATCGAGGGCCAGAACGGCAGCCTCAATTTCCGGATTTTGGGCATTGCGGGCCACTGTGACCTCACCCCGTTTCTTGCCGTTGACCTGAACCACCAGCATCACCGTGTCTTCAACCAGCAAATCGCGTTCGATTTTGGGCCAACTGGCCTCCGAAACCAGGCCGGGCTGCCCCAGCACCTGCCAGGACTCCTCAGCCAGATGCGGCATCATGGGCGCGAACAGTTGAACAAGGATGACCGCGGCCTCGGCAACCGCCCAGGATATATCCGGCGTTAGATCCGGCGACGGTTTCCCGTCGCGCGCAAGCGTCTCGGCCAGCGCGTTCGAGAATTCCCGGATGTGGGCGAGGCAGACGTTGAAATGCAGTTTTTCGATGCCGGTCGAGACCTTGTCCAGCGCACTATGGGCCGCCTTGCGCAGCGCCAGCGCCTCGGCGCCGAACGCGGCCGGCCGGGCGCCCGGCGCAGCTTTGGCGATATCGGCCGATTCGTTGACCAGCCGCCACAGCCGCTGCACGAAGCGCGACGCGCCCTGCACCCGCTCGTCGCTCCAGATCACGTCGCGATCGGGCGGCGAATCCGACAGCATGAACCAGCGCGCGACGTCGGCGCCGTAGGTCGTGATGATGTCGTCGGGATCGACGGTGTTGCGCTTCGACTTCGACATCTTCTCGATCGGACCGATGCCGACTTCTTCGCCGGTATCCAGCAGGCTGGCGCGGCGGCCGTTGGCGCCGCTCTCGATCCTGACCTCGGCCGGCGTGGCGTAAGTGCCGTCGGCTTTCCTGTAGGTCTCGTGGACCACCATGCCTTGGGTGTATTGGCCGGCAAACGGTTCGTCGAAGGCGATGTGGCCGGTGGCCTTCATGGCGCGGGTGAAGAACCGTGCGTACAACAGATGCAGGATCGCGTGCTCGACGCCGCCGATATATTGGTCGACCGGCATCAGCCGGTCCACCACGGCGCGCGTGGTCGGGGCGTTTTCGTTCCACGGATCGGTGAAGCGCGCGAAGTACCACGACGAATCCACGAAGGTGTCCATGGTGTCGGTTTCGCGGGTAGCCTCTCCACCGCATTGCGGGCAGGCGACGTGCTTCCAGGTCGGATGATGGTCGAGCGCGTTGCCGGGCTTGTCGAAGGTGACATCCTCGGGCAGCTCCACCGGCAGATCCTGGTCGGGCACCGGCACCACGCCGCAGGTCGGGCAGTGAATCACCGGGATCGGGCAGCCCCAATAGCGCTGCCGCGAGATCCCCCAGTCGCGCAGGCGGAAGTTCACCTGCCGTTCGGCGAGGGGCAGGTTTCCGCGCACTTCATCCTCCAGCCGCTTCGCGACCTCTTCCTTGGCCTGCTCGATGCTCATGCCGTCGAGGAAGCGCGAATTGATCATGCGGCCGTCGCCGTCGTAAGCGACGTCGGTGATGACGAACGACTTCGGATCGACGCCGGGCGGGCAGACCACCGGCGTATTGCCGAGCCCGTATTTGTTGACGAAGTCGAGATCGCGCTGGTCGTGCGCGGGGCAGCCGAAGATCGCGCCGGTGCCGTATTCCATCAGCACGAAATTGGCGACATAGACCGGCAGCTTCCAGTCCGGGTCGAACGGGTGGATCGCCTTGATGCCGGTATCGAATCCCTGCTTCTCGGCGGTATCGATGATTTCCTGCGCGGTGCCGTGACGCTTCGCCTCGGCGATGAATTCCGCGAGCTTCGGATTCTTTGCGGCAGCGGCCTGCGCCAGCGGATGATCCGGCGCGATTGCCATGAACTTGGCGCCGAACAGCGTGTCGGGCCGGGTGGTGAAGACCTTCAATTCACTCCCGCCATCGGGCGTCGAACCTTCAGGCAAGGTTTTGGGGTCGAGCGCGAAGCGGATCAGCAAGCCCTCGGAGCGGCCGATCCAGTTGCGCTGCATCAGCCGCACCTTGTCGGGCCAGCGATCCAGCGTGTCGAGCGCGTCCAATAGCTCCTGCGCATATCTGGTGATCTTGAAGACCCACTGGTTCATCTCGCGCTGCTCGACAACAGCGCCGGAACGCCAGCCGCGGCCGTCGATCACCTGCTCGTTGGCGAGCACGGTCATGTCGACCGGATCCCAGTTGATCTTGCGCTTCTCGCGCTCGGCCAGACCGGCGCGGAGGAAATCCAGGAACAGCTTCTGCTGATGCTTGTAATAAGAGGGATCGCACGTCGCGAACTCACGCGTCCAGTCCAGCGACAGCCCGATCGACCGCAGCTGCTTCTTCATCGCCGCGATATTGTCGTAGGTCCAGGCCTTCGGCGCCACCTTGCGCTCGATCGCGGCATTTTCCGCCGGCAGCCCGAACGCATCCCAGCCCATCGGATGCAGCACGTTAAAGCCTTTGGCCCGCATGTAGCGCGCGATCACGTCGCCCAGCGTGTAGTTGCGGACATGGCCGATGTGGATGCGCCCGGACGGATAGGGGAACATCTCGAGCACGTAATATTTCGGCCGCGGATCGTCGTTTTTGGAGGCGAAGATCCCCTCCTGGTCCCACTGGCGTTGCCAGCGCGGCTCGGATTCACGGGCGTTGTAGCGTTCGGAGGTCATGCAATCGTGGGGGCTTTTTGTGGATTAGGGGCCGTCTTTGGAACGGCGGACTAGGCCACAAAAGCGGCTTTGGGGTCAACGGCCCGGCACCTCAAAAGGTAGGCGGCAAAGCCTCAGCTCGCCAGCTGGATCGCGCCGCTATCCGTGACCCGCACGAAGCCGTGTTCGACCACCGCGTTGCGGCCGCGATGCTTGGCGGCATAGAGCGCGGCGTCGGCGGCCTCGATCAGGTCGCCCGGCCGCTGTGAGTCGCTCGGCCTGGTGCTAGCGACCCCGACGCTGACGGTGACGGTCTGATAGGTCGAGGTGCAATGTGGCATCGCGAGGTTTTGGACCTTCGCGCGTACCATTTCACCGATCTCGAGCGCGCGGCTCGAATCGGTGTTCGGCAGCAGCAGGCAGAATTCCTCGCCGCCATAACGCCCGGCAAAGCCCATGGTCTCGGCGGCAATTCCGGCCAGCGTTTCGCCGAGCCTGGAGAGGCAGACGTCGCCCTCGGGATGGCCGTAGGTGTCGTTGAACAGCTTGAAATGATCGACGTCGATCATCAGGATCGACAGGTCGCTGCCGTATTGCAGGGCCTTCATCCATTCGAAATCGAGCCGGCTCTGGAACCCGCGCCGGTTGGCAAGGCCCGAGAGCATGTCGATCGACGCCATCACGGTCAGCCGGTCATTGGTGGCGACCAGTTCGCGTTCGCGCTGGCCAAGCTGCGCCGCCATCGCTTCGAACGCGCGGGCCAGCGGGATGAATTCGGCCGGCAGCCGGCTGCGCGTCGCGCGCACCGCCCAGTCGCCCTGGCCAAACCGCTTCGCCATCGCGGCCATCATCTCGATCGGCTGGATGATCAGCTTCTCCGCGGCGACCAATGCCCCAAGCAGCACGAACAGCGAGACGAACAGCAGTTGCAGATAGGCGGTGCGAATCTCGCGGTTGATCGCCGCCGACACCTTGGCTTCGTCGATGCTGACGATCAGGCGCGATTCCGTGCCGTCGATGCGCGCAAAGCGGACCGCGCGTTTCGATCCGTCCGCGGCGATGAACGAGAGCGATCCTTCCGCCTGCTCCGAGCCGATCGCCTTGTCGGCGATGGCAGACAGCAGCGGCACGGTATCCAGCGCCCGCCCGATCATGCTGGCCTGGTCCGGCGGTGCCGCCAGCACGGTACCTGTACTGTCGACCAGGACGGCCGAAATGCCGGGCCGGCCGCCTAGATTGCTCATGATCTTCGACATCCAGTCGAGATTGACGCCGGCGGCGATGACGGAGTCCACTTCCGCATTGATGGCGGATACCGGATAGGCCGCCATGACGATCGGCTGATTGTCGGATTTGGCGAGCAAAAAATCGCTGAAAACGAAATTGCCGGCCTTGCGCGCCTGCTGCAGAGAAAGCCGGTCGCTCATATCGACACCGACCAGCGCGTTGCGTGTCGAGCATTGCACGCGTCCATCCTTGCCGATGATCATCAGGCTGCGAATCCACGGCAGGTTGACCGGCAGGCTGGCGCGCAGGATGTCGCAACTGCGACTGACGCCGCCGGCCGAGGCGCGGATATAGGCCGCCGACTTCAAGACCGTTTCCACCGACGAGACCACTTCGCGCTGGGCGTCGGCGGTGTGCTGCGCAAGGGTCGAGAATTCCGCCGAGGCGTGCGCGACCTGCTTGGCGCGGGTGTCCTCGAGCGAGCGGGCGCGTTCCAGCATCAACGGCGCCACCAGGATCAGCGCCAGCAATGCGAGCCGCGCGCGGATTCCGAGAAGCTGCTTGAGTTTGACCCTTTTGCGGTTGAAACTAACGCGTGACATTCTTAACCCCCGACCCCACATGCAAGGTAGAGGGAATGGTTCAAGAAGCCTTTCCCGAACTAGATAAAATTCGAACAAATCCCGTAAATTTACGACCGACGGATGACATGGCGCCCGAAAACCCCTCGCCGATAACCGCGCATTTACCAAGCGGGCTTGCCACGGTCGAGCAAGACATCGCGCGCGCGTGCAAGGAAGCGCGCCGTGATCGTACCTCGGTGAGTTTGATCGCGGTGTCGAAGACGTTCGGCGCCGATGCAATCCTGCCGGTGATCGACGCCGGCCAGCGCCTCTTCGGCGAAAATCGCGTGCAGGAAGCCAAGGCAAAATGGCCAGGGTTAATATCGGCCTACCCCGGCATCGCGTTGCATCTGATCGGGCCGTTGCAATCCAACAAGGCGAGGGAAGCCGTGGCGCTGTTCGACGCGATCCATTCCGTCGACCGTCCGAGTATTTGCGAGGCGTTAGCCAAGGAAATTGGTTCTCAAAAACGTAAGCCGCAATTGTTCGTCCAACTCAATACCGGCGAGGAGCCGCAGAAGGCCGGCGTCGCACCTGGTGACGCCGACGGCTTTATTGCTGCTTGCCGCGAGAAATATGGCTTGGAAATTTCCGGCCTGATGTGCATTCCGCCACTCAACGATGCGCCGGCGCCGCACTTCGCGCTGACCGCGAAGATTGCCGCGCGCAACGGCCTTCCCAATCTGTCGATGGGCATGAGCGCCGACTTCGCCATCGCGATCGCGTTCGGCGCCACCCATGTGCGCGTCGGCTCGGCGATCTTCGGGCACCGTTAGCAGAAGACGCTCGCCGCGATCCGGAGGATGGGCGCACAGCGCACTTCAGGATGACGGCACTGGTTCTCACCCAATCACGATCTTGGTCTCGGGCCCCAGCCGCGCCAGCAGCCGTAGCATCGCCGATTGCGTCATCGACACGCAGCCGGCGGTCGGCCCGAAATTCTCCCGCGCCAAATGCAGGAATACCGCGCTGCCTCGGCCGGCGACGCGCGGCGCGCTGTTGTGATCGATCTCGACGATGAAATCGTAGAGGTGGTCGTCGCGCCGGAGCCGGTCGCCGCCCCGCGTCCGATCGCGCCGGATCGGCTGGTTGTAGTGGCGGCTTGAGGGATCTTCGCACCAGGCGTCCTCGGGTCCGATGGCGCGAACCGGGAGAAACGTCGGCGGTCTCGGATGCCGGTCAGCGCGCCACCACAACTGCCGCGGCCGGAATATGCCCTTGGGAGTTCCGCCATCGCCCTCGCGCTTGTTGGCCCGGATACCACCGCGCCCGAGCGCGACCGGCACGGTCTGTCCGCCCGCGGTCAGCCAGCCCCGGCACGGGTCGCCGGCGGCGGCGCGAATCGATATCGCCGACAGCGGCCGATCCCGCTGATTTGTTCGGTAAGTATTTGAAATATCACAACTTCCCATGCCCGGCGCCGGCCCCGATCGCTCTTTTGACGTAAATGTTCTATTTCACGTCCATTACAGGACATTCATCCAAATGACCGCGAATTCCGGAGTAGACTGCGTTTCGGCTTGTGAATCTGTAACAGTTCCCTACCTCAACACGAATAAGACCTGACGAATGCTGAATTCACCAACCAAGACTCGGCTGAAGGCGCTTCAGCTTGCACCCGCCGCGCGCGCCCCAAGAGGATTGTACCGATGGCCAATGCCCGCAAGATCCTGATCGTGGATGACGATACCGATCTGCGCGATACGCTGGTGGAGCAATTGTCGCTGCACGACGAGTTCGAAGCCTCAGCCGTCGATACCGGCGCCAAGGGCGCCAGCGCGGCCAAAACCAACGCTCCCGATCTGGTGCTGATGGACGTAGGCCTGCCGGACACCGACGGCCGCGAGGTCGTGCGCAGCCTGCGCAAGGGCGGCTTCAAGGCTCCCATTATCATGCTGACCGGGCACGATACCGATTCGGACACCATCCTGGGGCTGGAATCCGGCGCCAATGACTACGTGGCAAAACCATTCCGCTTCGCGGTGCTGCTGGCCCGTATCCGGGCGCAGTTGCGCCAGCACGAAGCCAGCGAAGACGCGGTGTTTTCGGTCGGTCCCTATAGTTTCCGGCCCGGCTCCAAGATGCTGACCGGCGCCAACGCCCGGAAAGTGCGGCTGACCGAAAAGGAAACCGCGATCCTGCGATTTCTTTATCGGGCCGGCCAGCTGCCGGTGTCGCGCGAGACGCTGCTGCAGGAGGTCTGGGGCTACAATTCGGGCGTCACCACCCACACCCTGGAAACCCACATTTACCGGCTGCGTCAGAAGATCGAGAAGGATGCGGCCAATCCCGAGATACTGGTGACGGAAGCGGGTGGCTACAAACTGGTGCCGTGATACGATTCGGGCAACGATTCGTATTGATTGGCCTAACCAGCGCGTCGCGATCACCGGTCCTGCATGTCGATCGAAGATGATGTTGCCCTGCTCGAGCGCGTCCCGACACTACGCCTGTTGGGAACGACCGCTTTGCGCATGCTGGCGATCGGCTCCGAGCAGCGCGATGTCGCGCGCGGCGATCCGCTGTTCAATGCCGGCGACGATGCCGATGCCGGGTTTATCGTTCAGCGCGGCGCGTTCCGGATCGAGGATGGCGGCGGCGCCGAAATGGTAGCAGGCCCGGGCGCGTTGATCGGCGAACTGGCGCTGATCGTCCCGATGCAGCGGCCGTCCACCGCGCTCGCGCTGGAGCATTCCTCGGTGATCCGGGTCGCACGCAGCCTGTTTCAGCGCGTGCTGGAAAGCGATCCCGCCGCGGCGCGCCGGCTGCGCGACGAATTCGCCAACCGCACCAGCCAGATCGCCAGCGATATCCTGATGGCGGGCGCGAAGCTGAGTGTCTGAGCGCCAGGAATCCGTCATTCCGGGGCGCGTCAGCGCGAACCCGAAATCTCGTGCCGACAATTTCCGGATTCCGGGTTCGCTCGCTTCACGAGCGCCCCGGAATGACAAAATAAGACAATTCATACCTCCAGCGTCACCGTGACCGGAACGTGGTCGGACGGCCGCTCCCAGCCGCGCGCGTCCCGCGCGATCCGGAAATCGCTGACGCTTTCCTTGAGCGCGCGCGATACCCAGATGTGATCGAGCCTTCGGCCGCGGTCGGCCAGCGTCCAGTCGGCGGCGCGGTAGCTCCACCACGTATAGACTTTTTCCGACAGCGGAATGCGTTCGCGCGCAACGTCAATCCATTCGCCGTGCGCCTGCGCCGCCAAAAGCTTCTCGCATTCGATCGGGGTGTGCGACACGACTTTCAATAGCTGCTTGTGCGACCACACGTCGTTCTCATGCGGCGCCACATTGAGGTCGCCGACCAGGACATGCCTGTCGTCGCCGCGCGGATGCAACGGCTCGCACGCTTTCATCTCGTCGAGAAATCGAAGTTTGTGCTCGAATTTCGGATTGAGCACGGGATCCGGAATGTCGCCGCCGGCCGGAACGTAGAAATTGTGCAGCACCAGCGGTTTTGACAGCTGCGCCTTCTCGCCGAACGCAACCGAGATGTGCCGCGAATCGATCTTGTCGCAGAAGGTGCGGATATCCGTGGTCTCGAACGGCAGTTTCGAGACCACCGCGACACCGTGATAGCCCTTCTGCCCGTTCAGCGCGACGTGCTCATAGCCGAGGCGCCGAAAACGCTTCAGCGGAAAGGCGTCATCGACGCATTTGGTTTCCTGCAGGCACAGTACGTCCGGCCTCACCGCCTTGAGGAATTTAGCGACGAGATCGATGCGCAGGCGCACCGAATTGATGTTCCAGGTTGTCAGGGAGAAGCGCATGGGCAGGATCTATCAGGACAGGCGCAGAAAGACACGCCTCATCCCGAGCGGGGCCACTTGGCTGCGTCACGATGGATGAGTTGATTGTGCGGCCATCCTTCGGGACGCGCGCGAACAGTGCGCGCGCTCAGGGTAAAGCGAGGGGCTAGCCCGGCGAGGTCGGATAATTGGTGAAATCGATCTTGAACAGGCTGGGATCGACTTTCTTGGTGGAATCCAGGTTGTAGACGGCCACCGTGGTGTCATAGCCCTGCGGATCGGTCACGGTCCACTGCTTGAGCTGGCCGTCCTTGGCGCCGACCATCAGCATCAGCCGGCTGGTGCCGATCAGCGCGTGCTTTTCCTCGATGGTGACGCTGATGAACATGTTGTCCGCGGTCACGGCGACGACATTGGTGTCCTTCAGGAGATCGATGCGGTCCGACAGCAGATAGCGCAGCGGCGTCTGCGACAGCGGATAGATGTCCTGGGTCGCAAGCTTGCGGTCGCGCACCGCCACCGACGATCCGTCGGCGATGATGTCGATCGGGCTCGGCGCGTCATATTCGAACCGGACCTTGCCGGGCTTTTGGATATAAAAGTCACCCTGGGTTTTGCTTCCGTCAGGCCCGACCTGGACGAAATTCCCGACCAGGGTCTGCAGCGACGACAGATAAGCACTCACCCTGGCGGCCTGCGCCTTTTGATTCGCATCGAAGGTCGCAAAGATATTGGCAGGCAGATTGCGGCGCGGATCGGGAATCACCGGGTTGGGCGGCACCGTCGAGGTGGTCCCGGTTGTCATCGGACCCCTCTGCGCATCCGAGGCACTCATCTGCACGTCGCGGGCTTTTGGCGCAGGCTTTGGAATCGGCACCGTCTGCGCGGCGGAGGGTACCACCATGCCTGATACGGATGCCGCAACCAGCAACGCCAAGGCAGCGCGCAAGCCGGGACGGGCGAATTGTTCGAGCATTCGAAGTTTCGGATTTATAATCAACGCGTCGTCCTGTCCGGGCTTTTGGGCATTTTATCGTGGTTCGGCAAAAGCAGGTATCGTTTTTCCATGAAAATGTGACGCCAATTCCGCCAGCGCTGTCTGATCGACGATACTCTCAAAAGCCGCTTTCTTCTTCTTCGACCAGAATTTCGCGCTTTCCGGCATGATTGGCCTGTCCGACGATGCCCTCGAGTTCCATTCGCTCCATCAGCGACGCGGCGCGGTTATATCCGATCTGCAGCCGGCGCTGAATGTAGCTGGTGGAAGCCTTGCGGTCGCGCTTGACGATCGCCACCGCCTGCGAGAACAGGTCGCCGCCGCCATCGCCGCCCATACCGGTGGCATCGAACACCGCGCCGTCTTCATCGGTCGGCTCTTCCGCGGTGACAGCTTCGAGGTATTCGGGCTGGCCCTGCGTCTTGAGATGGCGGACGACCTTCTCGACCTCTTCGTCCGAGACGAAGGGCCCGTGCACGCGGCTGATGCGTCCGCCGCCGGCCATATAGAGCATGTCGCCCTGTCCGAGCAGCTGCTCGGCACCCATCTCGCCCAAAATGGTGCGGCTGTCGATTTTCGAAGTGACCTGAAACGAGATACGGGTCGGGAAGTTCGCCTTGATGGTGCCGGTGATGACGTCTACCGACGGCCGCTGGGTGGCGAGGATCACATGCAGCCCGGCGGCGCGCGCCATCTGCGCCAGCCGCTGCACCGCGCCCTCGATATCCTTGCCGGCGACCATCATGAGGTCGGCCATTTCGTCGACGATGATGACGATGTAGGGCAGCGGGTCGAGATCAAGCTTCTCGTCCTCATAGACCGCCTTGCCGGTTTCCTTGTCGAAGCCGGTATGTACCGTGCGCGTCAGCTCCTCGCCCTTGTTTTTCGCTTCCAAAAGACGCTGATTGTAGCCGTCGATGTTGCGCACGCCGAGCTTGGACATTTTCTTGTAGCGCTCTTCCATCTCGCGCACCGCCCACTTCAGCGCGACCACGGCCTTTTTCGGATCGGTCACGACCGGCGTCAGCAGATGCGGAATGCCGTCATAGACCGACAGTTCGAGCATTTTCGGATCGACCATGATCAGGCGGCACTGATCGGGACGCAGCCGGTAGACCAGGCTGAGGATCATGGTGTTGATGGCGACCGATTTGCCCGAGCCGGTGGTGCCGGCGATCAACAGATGCGGCATCCGCGCGAGATCGACGATGATGGATTCGCCGCCGATATTCTTGCCGAGACAAAGCGGAAGCTTGGCGACCGACTCGTTGCCGTCCTTTACCGAAAGCAGCTCGCGCAGATAGACCTTTTCGCGATGCGCGTTCGGCAACTCGATGCCGATGGCGTTGCGGCCGGGAACGACCGCGACGCGCGCCGACAGCGCGCTCATCGAACGCGCGATGTCGTCGGCCAGCCCAATGACGCGCGACGATTTGATGCCGGGCGCGGGCTCGAGCTCGTACAACGTCACCACCGGCCCAGGATGGGCCTTGACGATTTCGCCGCGGACGCCGAAATCGCCGAGCACGCCTTCCAGCGCGCGCGAGTTGGAATCCAGTTCCGACTTGTTAAGCGGCTGGCGGTCCGAAGCCTTGGGGGCGGTCAGCACCGAGACCGAAGGCAGTTCGAATTTGTCCGATGACTTGCGTGCGGGCGCGCGCGGTGCGGCCTTCTTGCGCGGGGCGCGTGCGGCCGGAACTTCCTCGTCGTCGTCTTCGTCCTCGAAATCTTCCTCGGCCTGTGGTGCCAGCGCCGGAGCCACGCGGTCGCCAAGATTCGGCTCCTGACGCTCGAACGAGGAGGCCCGTGGCGGCGGCGCACTTGCGACCAGCCAGCGATAGGCCAGAACCAGCAGCCGCGACAACCGCGCCTTGGCGCTCATCGCGGCGTGAAACGCCCATCCGAGCGAGACCGAACTGCGGTCATCTTCTTCGACGAAGACGGCGTCGTCATCCTCGATCGCCGTCAATTCATCGTCCTGAGGGCGCGACCCCAGGCCGGCGGTGATCAGGAACGTCGCGGCCATGACGGCGAACAGGATCAATCCAAGGACGAGGCGATAGAAGAAACCGGGGGGGCCGAACGCGACGGCCGGTGCACGCACCAGCGCGTCGCCGACCACGCCGCCGAGCCCGGTCGGCAGCGGCCATGCGCCGCCATGCGGCCAGCAGCTGGCAAAGCCCGCCGCCGTCACCGTGCACAGTATCCAGCAGCCGATTCGCAGCGCTTCGCGGTCGAAGGTGCGGTGGGTCAGCATGCGCCAGCCCCACACCGCCACCGGCAGAATCAGCATGATCGCGCCGAGGCCGAGAATCTGCATCAGGAGATCGGCGCCGATCGCCCCGGGATAGCCGACGATGTTGCGGATTGCGCGCGCCGTCGCGTGGCTGAAGCTCGGATCCTGCACCGACCACGTCATCAGCGCCGCCGCCGCCACGCCGGACATCGCGATCAGGCTCAATCCCGCGAGTTCGCGCAGCCGCCGCGCCAGTGCCTCGCGGATCGACGCCGGCAATTGGCCGACCAGGGGAATGACACGTTCGATCGCTGGCATGCTCATGGGGCCCTGCGACTAATCCAGAATTTCGACCAGCCGGTGCAAAGCCTCGGCTGTTGTTTCACTGTCCTGCACCAGCGCCAGACGAATGTAGCCGGCGCCGGGATTGCTGCCGTCGGGTTGCTGCCGCGCCAGGTAGCTCCCGGGCACCACGCGCACGCCGCCGTCCTTGTAGAGTTTTATCGTCGCCGCTTCATCGCCGCCGCGCGCCGACACGTCGAGCCAGACGCAGAAGCCGCCGGCCGGCCGGTGATAGCCATAGCGGTTGCCGAGGATCTGATCGGCGAGATCGAATTTGATGCGGTAAAGCCGTCTGTTCTCCTCGACATGCGCCTCGTCGCTATAGGCCGCGATCGCGACATGCTGCAGCGGCACCGGCACCTGGGGCGCGGCGACGTTGCGCAACTCGTGAAACATGCCGAGAAATTTCCTGTCGCCGGCGGCGAAGCCGACACGCATGCCCGGCAGGTTCGAGCGCTTCGACAGCGACTGAAACGCAACCACATTGGAAAAATCGGGACCGGCGCATTCCAGCATGCTGCCGGGCGCTTCTTTCGTATAGATCTCCGAATAGCATTCGTCGCTCAGAACCATGAAGCCGAAACGGTCGGCCAATTGCTTCAGGCGGCCGAAATATTTCTTCGAGGCTACCGCGCCTTGCGGATTCGCCGGCGAGGCGATGTAGATCGCGACCGTTCGCGCCAGCGTGGCATCGTCGAGCGCGTCGAGGTCGGGCAGGAATCCGTTGCCGAGCGTGGTCGGCAGATAGATCTGCTCGCAGCCCGCCGCGCGCGCCCCGGCGCCATAGGCGGGATAAAACGGATTGGGCATCAGGATTGCGGGCTTGCCCTTGCGCTCGCCGACATAGCGGGCGGCGGTCAGGGCGGCGAAGAACAGCCCCTCGCGGCTCCCGTTCAGCACCAGAAGCTCGGTCTCGGGGTCGATCCCGCGGGGCAGCTCGAACCGGGTCGACAGCCAGTTGGCGGCGGCCCGCCGGAACGGCTCGGTGCCCTTGGCGATCGGATAGCGGCCGAAATCGGCGATATGCTTTGCCAGCACCGGGCCGACGAAGGCGGGAACCGGGTGCTGCGGTTCCCCCAATGACAGCGCAATCAATGGCTTACCCGGCTGATAGGGGGCCAGTAATTCGGTCAGCCGCGCGAAGGGCGAGCGTTCGCTTTCCGGACTTCCGGCGCCCTGCGGCGCCCGGGATGAAGCGGTCATTGCCATACTTTAAAGCGCCAGCACTCGTGGGGCAGCCGATCTTCGAGACCGGCCGGAAGCGGATCAAACCACCATAGATACGGCGAGGTTAAGACGCGATTAACCATCGACGACCGGGGCGGTTATCCAGATCCCCCGTTAGTTCAAAAAGAAAGGGGCCCCAGCTTGCGCTGGAGCCCCTCAACGGTCGGGGCATTGCCGGGTATGTGCCCAAACCGTAGTTATGGGCGCGATCTCTGGAGATCGCGCCCCGGGAGAACTCACATATTGTAGGCGCGCTCGGTGTGCTCGGTGATGTCGAGGCCTTCGCGTTCGGTCTCGACATTGGCACGCAGGCCGACGATGACATCGACGACCTTGTAGAGGATCGCCGAACCGACGCCCGACCACACCAGTGTGGTGCAGACGCCCCAGGTTTGCGAGATCATCTGCGCGGTGAAGTCGTAATCGGCGATCTTGCCGGTGGTGTAGTCCATGATGCCGGAGCCGCCGAGCGCCGGATTCACCAGGATGCCGGTGCCGAGCGCGCCGACGATTCCGCCGATGCAGTGGACGCCGAACACGTCGAGCGAGTCATCGTATCCGAGCGCGTTCTTGACCACGGTGACCATGAACAGGCAGACCACGCCGACCACGAGACCGAGCACGATCGCTCCCATCGGACCGGAGTAGCCGGCCGCGGGCGTAACCGCCACAAGTCCCGCCACCGCGCCCGAGATCGCGCCGAGCATCGAGGGATGACCCTTGATGATCCACTCCGCAAACATCCAGGACAGTGCCGCCGCCGCAGTCGCAACGAAGGAGTTGGTCATGGCGAGCGCAGCGCCGCCATTGGCTTCGAGGTTCGATCCGGCATTGAATCCGAACCAGCCCACCCAGAGCAGCGAGGCGCCGATCATGGACATGGTCAGCGAGTGCGGAGCCATCAGGTCCTTGCCGTAACCGACACGCTTGCCGATCAGCAGCGCCCCGACGAGACCTGCGATACCGGCGTTGATGTGCACCACGGTGCCGCCGGCGAAGTCGATCGCGCCCTTCTTGAAGACCCAGCCGGCGTCGGCGTTGACTTCATCGAGCTTGGCCTGCGCCGCGGCCTTTGCCGCCGCGTCACCCGCCGCAGCGAGCGCCTTGACCGCATCCGAGATCGCGTCCGGTCCGGCCCAGTACCAGACCATATGTGCGATCGGGAAGTAGATCAGCGTCACCCAGAGCGGGATGAACAGCGCCACCGCCGCGAACTTCATGCGTTCGGCGAAGGCGCCGACGATGAGGGCGGGAGTGATCGCCGCGAAGGTCATCTGGAAGCAGACATACACCAGCTCCGAGATGTTGGCGTCGACGCTGAACGTCGCTGCCTTGGAGTCCGTCGTCACGCCCATCAGGAAGGCCTTCGAGAAGCCGCCGATGAAATCGGAGCCGCCGGTGAAAGCGAGACTGTAGCCGTAAAGCGCCCAGAGGATGGTGACGATGCAGACGGTGTAGAATACCTGCATCAGGACCGAGAGCATGTTCTTGGAACGGACGAGGCCGCCGTAGAAAAGGGCGAGGCCGGGAATCGTCATCAACAGCACCAGCACTGTCGAGGTCAGCATCCAGGCATTGTCGCCCTTGTTGACGGTCGGTTCAGCATAGGCAGCGGTCGCAGCGAACAGGCCGACTGCGAGGGCCGCCAATCCCGCGCTATAGGGACGTTTGAACGTCATTTGTTATACTCCTGATTGGAAAAAGGTTGAGCGCGAGAGATCAGAGTGCCGCGGCATCGGCCTCTCCCGTGCGGATGCGAACCGCATGGTCGAGGTTGATGACGAAGATCTTGCCGTCGCCGATCTGTCCGGTCTTTGCAGCCGAGGTGATGGCGTCGATGGTCTTGTCGACCTGGTCCGAGGCGATAGCGACCTCGATCTTGATCTTGGGCAGGAAGCTCACCGCGTATTCAGCACCGCGATAAATTTCCGTATGGCCCTTCTGCCGGCCATATCCCTTGACTTCCGTCACCGTTAGACCGTGAACGCCAATGGCGGTCAGGGCGTCACGGACTTCTTCGAGCTTGAATGGCTTGATGATCGCCATAACAATTTTCATGGGTCCTATCCCCGCTTGGGCCCGGTCCAGACGCGACCGGGCGTTCTCGACTGAGGTTCACCACGCGGAGAAGTTTCACTACGCGGGCACAGCCGAGACCCATAGAATCAAATGCCGTGCCAGATCAGTCGGATTGCCTAACGGACTATGAACAACCAGCTTTTCAGCCTTTATGGGAATCGGCCCGGACTGCGCTATTCGGTCGCGCTCAAAGTCTAGTCACCCCAGCCTAAAACGTGAGCATGACAGGCTTCGGACATAATCCTGCCCACGGCAAGGGCAGGATAGAGGTATCGAGATGGGGAAATTCTACTGCAAGGCTTCGCCATGCTGCGAAATGTCGAGCCCCTCCAGTTCGTGTTCCCTGGACACCCGCAGCGGAACGAAGGAGCTGACCAGCTTCAGCAGCACGTAGGTGACCCCTCCGGACCACGCCAGCGTGACCGCCACACCGTAGAACTGAATCAGCAATTGCTGCGGATTGCCTTCGATCAGACCCGAGGTCCCCCCGATAGAGGCGGTCGCAAAGACCCCGGTCAGCAAGGTGCCGGTCATTCCGCCGATGCCGTGGACGCCGAACACATCGAGCGAATCGTCGTAGCGGAAACGGTGCTTGAGCCAGGTGCAGGCCCAGAAACACACCAGGCCCGCGATCACCCCGATGACGATGCCGTGCCACGGCGCGACGAATCCGGAGGCCGGGGTAATCGTTCCGAGGCCCGCGACCGCGCCGGAAATCATGCCGAGCACCGACGGCTTGCGCCGGATCGACCACTCGATCGCGCCCCAGGTCAGCGCGCCGGCACAGGCCGCCAGATGGGTGGCGATGATCGCCATCACCGCGCGCGAATTCGCGGCCAGGGCCGATCCGCCGTTGAAGCCGAACCAGCCGACCCACAGCAGTCCGGTGCCGATCACGGCAAGCGACAGATCGAACGGCGAAAGATTTTCGGTACCATAGCCGTGGCGTCGTCCCATCACCTTGGCCGCCACCAGCCCGCCGACCCCGGCTGAGAGATGCACCACGAGGCCGCCGGCGAAATCCAGCACGCCGGCGGTGCCGAGAAAGCCGCCGCCCCAGATCCAGTGCGCGAGCGGCACGTAGACGAACATGAACCAGCCGATGGAAAATAACAGATACGCCGAGAACCGCATGCGATCGGCGACCGAGCCCGCCACCAGCGCCACCGTGATGATCGCGAACGTCATCTGGTAGAGCATGAACAGGCTCTCCGGAATCGTCTTCGCCGCGGGATTGACGCTGTCCATGGTCATGCCGGTAAGAAACCAGCGGTCCAGCGTGCCAAGCCAGGGCCCGCCGCCGACGAACACCAGCGAGTAGCCGAACGCCACCCAGAGAATCGAAATAACGGTCACAGCGGCGAGACTTTGCGCCATCGTCGCCAGCACGTTCTTCTTGCGAACCATGCCGGAATAAAACAGCGCCAGACCGGGTATCGTCATCATCAGCACCAGCGCGGTGGCGACGATCATCCACGCGGTGTCGGCGGCATTGATGGTCGACGTTTCGGCGAAGGCCGGTGTCGCGAACAAGATCGTCGCAAAACTAGTCGGCGCAGCCAGCTTCGCTGCACGACACGATAGTGCCCCCATTGGTATTTCCCCAGCCAGGTATGATTTTATTGATCGCGCGCACGGCGTCGTTGCCGGATGCGACGGAGTTGCGAGAACCTAGAGCGCGTCGCTGTCGGTTTCGCCGGTTCGGATCCGCAAGGCGTGATCGATCGGTGTCACGAATATCTTGCCGTCGCCGATCTGGCCGGTACGCGCGCTCGCGGTAATGACCTCAACCGCCTTGTCAGCGAGATCTGACGCAACCGCGATTTCGATTCGGAGCTTCGGCAGGAAATTCACCACATATTCGGCGCCGCGATAGACCTCGGTGTGGCCTTTCTGGCGGCCGTAACCCTTGACCTCGGTGACAGTCATGCCGCTGACCCCGATCGCGGTGAGTGCCTGGCGTACCTCGTCCAACTTGAATGGTTTGATAATGGCAACAACGAGCTTCATGGTCAGGCCTTCATTTCCCGGATTCTGAAAAGGGCAGTCGCGCCGTGATTTGCGCCAGCGCGCAAGTCTGGCATCTTTCCGAGCAAATGGCACAAAAAGTTGCAAGGCCCACCGGAAAAAGAATGGCGGTCGCTCTGTCTCTGGTGGCCAAGTCCCTGCAGGCCGCGGGATAATCCACCGCGAAACGGATTCCTCCCCACGGACGGGCCGGCGCGCCCGTCCGTTGCGGGGCCTTAAGGGGATGAAATGTCAGCGATCCCAGTTCTTCGCGTCCCACGGCCCGCCGAGCCGCTATCCGGAACCAGCGTTATTTCCGCTCGCGAAGCGAGCCTTCCTGCGCCACCGAGGCCACCAGCGTGCCGTCCTGCTTGAAGATCATGCCGCGGGTCAGGCCGCGCCCGCCCTGCGCGCTCGGGGAATCCTGGGCATAAAGCAGCCATTCGTCGGCGCGGAACGGGCGATGAAACCACATCGCGTGATCGAGGCTCGCCGGCATCATCCGCTTGTCGAACAGCGTCCTGCCGTAGCGCGCCATCGCCGCATCCAGCAGCGAGAAATCGGATGCATAGGCCAGCGCGCACATATGCAGCGCCGGATCGTCGGGCAGTTTCGAGGCGGTGCGGATCCAGACATGGATGCGGCCGTCGTCGATCTTCTGGCCGAAATAGCGGCTGAGCTCGACCGGGCGTAGCTCGATCGGGCGGTCGGATTCGTAATAGCGGCGGATGAATTCCGGCATCTCCCGGAACATCGGCTGTTTTGCCACTTCCTCGGCGGTGAGTTTTTCAGGCGGCGGCACGTCCGGCATCTTGTCCTGATGGTCGAACGCGCCGTGTTCCTCGACGTGAAACGACACCATGATCGAGAAGATCGCGTTGCCGTGCTGGATCGCGGTGACCCGGCGGGTCGAATAGCTCTTGCCGTCGCGCAGCCGTTCGACCTCGTAGATGATCGGAATCTGCGGATCGCCGGGCAGAATGAAATAGCAATGCAGCGAGTGGGGCAGCCGGCCTTCGACGGTGCGGCACGCCGCCACCATGGCCTGTCCGATCACCTGCCCGCCGAACACCCGCTGCCAGCTCGTCTTCGGGCTGTTGCCGCGAAACAGGTTCACCTCGAGCGGCTCGAGGTCGAGGATGGAAATCAGGTCAATCAGGCCGTTGGACATGTGTGTGTTTCCAATTTCCCCGTCATTTCGGGGTGAGGCGAAGCCTCGAACGCGGAGATGATAACTGCCAGGTTCCGGGCCCATGATGCCGCGCGCCCCGGAATCGCCACCTTGGGGCCACGAACCTTGCTTCGCGGCCCTGTTTCGCCCAGCTATAGTCAGGTAGCAAGTCTAGATGACGTGAGCGAGTAAGGGTACGGAATGTCGGCACAGCGAAGCATTGTCATCGGTGGCGGCGCATTCGCGGGGCTGGGGCTGGCGCTAGCGCTGCGTCAGGGCCTCGGCGCCGATATCCCCATTATCGTTGCCGACCCGGCGCTGGCGGCGCGGCCGAGCCGCGATCCGCGCGCGACCGCCATCGTCGCCGCCTGCCGTCGGCTGTTCGAGGCGATCGGGGTGTGGAATCAGGTCGCGTCCCAGGCGCAGCCGATTCTCGACATGGTCGTCACCGATTCCGGCCTGCAAGATGCGACCCGTCCGGTGTTCCTGACCTTCGCAGGTGATGTCGAGCCGGGTGAACCTTTCGCGCATATGATTGAAAACCGGCATCTGATCGATGCGCTGGTCCAGCGCGCGGAAGCCGAGGGCATCGGCCTTCGCGCCACCGCGGTCACCACATTCGATGCACGCCCCGATGGTGTCGACGTGACGCTGGCGGACGGCGGCGCGATCGAGGCGAGCCTGCTGGTGGCGGCCGATGGCGCCCGCTCGAAACTGCGCGAACGCGCCGGGATTGCCACCCATGGCTGGGATTACGATCAATCCGGGATTGTCGTCACCGTCGGCCATGAGCGCGATCATCACGGCCGCGCCGAAGAACATTTCCTTCCCGCCGGGCCGTTCGCGATCCTGCCGTTGACGGGACGACGCTCGTCGCTGGTATGGACCGAGAAGCGTACCGAGGCGGCGCGCATCGTCGCGCTTGGCGAAGATGAATTTCACGGCGAACTCGAACAGCGCTTTGGCCTGCATCTCGGCGAGATCAAGGCACTCGACAGACCGCGGGCGTTTCCGCTGGGTTATTTCGTGGCGCGCTCGTTCATCGGCGAACGGCTGGCGCTGGTCGGCGACGCCGCGCATGTGATTCACCCGATCGCGGGGCAGGGGCTCAACATGGGCCTGAAGGATGTCGCAGCGCTTGCCGAAGTGGTTGTCGATGCCGCCCGGATCGGCATGGACCTCGGTCAGGCCGACGTGCTCGACCGCTATCAGCGCTGGCGACGGTTCGACACGATGGCGATGGGGCTCGCCACCAATTCACTGAATCTGTTGTTCTCGAACGAATCGAAGGTGCTGCGCGCGGTGCGCGATATCGGGCTCGGGCTGGTCGATCGCACTCCGCCGCTGAAAAGCATGTTCATCCGGCAGGCGGCGGGTCTGGCGGGCGAGGTGCCGCGGCTGTTGAAGGGCGAGGCTTTGTAGACGCCCGTCTGCTCCTGCAACCGCGGTGTGTAACCTCATGGTGAGGAGCGCATCTTTGAGCGTCTCGAACGATGAGGCCGGAGATCGCTCAGCGGGGCTTTCCATCCTTCGAGACGCGCGCAGGGCGCGCTCCTCAGGATGAGGGTTTGGCGTGCCCCGGACGCTGTGCAGCGCCATAAGCGCGGTTGCGCGCGTCTTCGACGCGCTATGGCGGTGCGCTGCTGATCCGGGGTCCATTATGGACCCGTATCCGTGGGTCCCGGCTCTGCGGAGCAGCGTGAAGAACGCTGCACCGCGTTCGGGACACGAGAGACATTGCTTCACGCCCTCTCGGGATGAGGTCGTTTACTTCGCCGTGTCGTCCGCCAAAACAAAAGCCGCGACCGCATCGATCATGGCCGGGTCCAGCGCACGTTCCGCCTGATTGTAGGCTGCCAAATCGTCGGCCTCGTCGGCGACATCGACCAGAACATGATTCATGTCCGGCAGCCAAAGTGTTTTCGCGGCCGGTGACGCTGTGCTGAGCGCCAGGAAATCCAGTCGCGCCACCTGGCGGTCGCGGCCGCCGCCGACAATCAGCGTCGGCTGATCGATCAGTTTCAGGGGGACGACCGGGTCTTCGGTGAAGGCCGAGGCGATGCCGGGCTGCATCGCCGGCGGGATCGACAACCCCTGTGGCAGCGGATCGACGATCTGCCCGGACATGATGGCGTCGATGGCGTCCGCCATCGGCTTGTAGACGTCGGGAGCCAGCGTCTTTTCCAGCTGGGCCTTGAGCAGGTCGCCCTGCCGCCGGGCAGCGGTAACCAGCAAAACCAGGCGGTCGACCGGCACACGCCGCGCCGTGAGAATCGCGACCAGGCCGCCCTCGCTGTGTCCGACCAGAATGACCTTGGAGAATTTTCCGCTGCTGCGCAGATAATTCACCAGCGCGGCGGCATCGTCGACGTAATCCTTGAAGCGAAAATCCTCCGGCCGTCCGAATTCCGGTTTCCATCCGCCCGCGCCGCGCTTGTCATAGCGCAGCGTCGCGATCTTGCGCGCGGCCAGTTGTTCCGCGAGTTTCTTCAGCGTGGCGGGCTTGATCTGCGGTCCGTTGCCGTCGTGGTCGGTGGATCCGGAGCCCGCGATCAAAAGCGCGACAGGCGGCCGTTCGACCTCCGAGGGCACCGTCAGCACCGCGTCGATGGCGCCGACGCGGATTTTGCTTTCTTCAGCGGATACGCTCACCGTCATGACGGCAAGACAGAGCATTGCAAGCGCAGCGATGATCTTTCGGGGTCGCATGCGCTAATCGATCTTTCTTGCTTCTTCTGGCAGCATGATCGGGATGCCGTCACGGATCGGATAAGCGAGCTTTGCGGAACGCGAGATCAATTCCTGCCTCGCTGGGTCAAACTCCAGCGGACCCTTGGTCAGCGGACAGACCAGGATTTCCAGCAGCTTTGGATCGACGGTGCCTTCAAGGCGTTCGGGCGGGGCGGTCATGCATGGGTCTCCGGCTTGCGTTTCGCTCCTGTAGCATATCCGCTCGAAGCGTGTAGCCGCGGCTATCGCCGGGTCATCCGGAGCAGTTCGTCGAGCACCGCCTGCTGTCTCGCCCGCGGCAATGGGCGATCCGACAGCGCAAAACCGACAAACGCCCAATAGAGAATCTGCGCCCGGGCGCGGGCGACCCTGGGGGCAAACCCGGACGCCCTGAACTGGCTCTCCACATAGCTCAAGCGGCGCCGGTCGATGGCCTGCACCGCGGCGCGGGCCGCGGGGTCGAACGCCGCCCAGGTGCGAACCGCCTTCTCCAGCGCCAGCTTGCTGCCGAACGCCTGCCGCAGCAGCAGCGGCAACGGGTTGCCGTTGTCGGAAGCGGCCTCAAGGTTGGCAATGACCTGCTCGGCGGCGACCTCGCGCCAATGCTTGAGGATCGCGGCATGGAACGCCTCGACGTCGGCGAAATGCCAGTAAAAGCTGCCGCGCGACACCCCCATCGCCTTGGCCAGCGGTTCGGCCTTCAGCGCCGTAAAGCCGCTATGGGCCAGCGTTTTGAGGCCCTGGTCGAGCCAGTCTTTTGCTGAGAGTTGATCGGTCATGCCTGTTCCTGCGACATATCACCATACACAACTGTATTGACAGTTGCCAGCACGGCGATCACAGTTTCCATACAGTCATGTATGGAGGTGATCCGATGCGCGATGTGCTGTTGCAATGTTCGGGTTTGGCCGCGATCGCGGTGGCGATCATCCATGGCGTGCTCGGCGAAACCAAGGTGTTTGCGCGCGCCAGCATCGAACCGGCGCGGCTGCGGACCCTGATCCGGCTGGTGTGGCAGGCCGGCACGGTGGCGTGGATCGGCGGCGGCGTGCTCCTGATCGCCGCGCCCTTGATGGCGTCGGAGCCGGCGCGGCACTGGATCGTGGTCACGCTCGCCTGCGTGTTCGCATTTGGCGCGCTCGCCAACGCCTGGGCAATGCGCGGCCGGCATTTTGGCTGGCTGGCACTCAGCACGGTGGTAGCGCTGGCGGTCGCGGGATACTAACCTAGGCAGACCAGCAACCGTCATTCCGGGGCGTGCGGAGCACGAACCCGGAATCCCGAGATGATAACTTCCAGATTCCGGGTTCGCGCTGCCCCCCGGAAAGCGCGGCCCCGCATCACGATTCACGCGCGGCGCTCCCGCAGCGTGGCCAGCATTAAAGGGAAGTTGCGCTGCTATCAAAAAAGGAAGCAGCCTTAAAGCGCGGGTATCATCGTCGTGCAATCGCGTTCGATTCGAAAGCGGATCGCCGGCAGCGGGTGACGCTAGGTCTGGCGCCAATAAGGTCTCAGTTTCTCGAAGGCGCAGAACGCCTGCCGGGCGGCGGCGAGCGCCGGCTTCAACCGGGCTTCCTCGAGACCCGTCAGCAAGCCGGCAGCGAAGACGCGCCGCGACGGCCGCGACGATCGGGCAGCCGATGCCTCGGCGATCCCGGTCGCGAGCTGCTCATGGACGGCGATGTCGTTCAGATCCCCAAAGCAATCCTGCATGTCCTTCAAGGCCGACAGAAAGGCCGCGCGCCGCTTTTCCTGCTTCTTGCCGGTGAAGACGGTTTTGTAAAATTCGGTCGCGTAACGCATTTTCTTGGCTTCGATCCGAAGTTTGTGGCGCGCATGAGGATCGAGCTTTTCCAGAATGCGGCCGCGCTTGCGGATCTTCTTCCGGCGCCGCTTGAGCTGCGCGCGGGCGACGGTCTCGATCGGCTCCTCCCACCGCTCCCGCGCGGGCTTGCTTGGCGGCTCCCACCAGCCGCCGGTTTCCAGCCACCTGGCGACATCAAGGGTCAACTCGCGGAATCGTTTCGAGCAGACGGCGGCCAATGCCCGCGCAATGGTGGCCTCGCGCCGGTCCGCCAAATCATGGGACAAGCCTTGCATTCCGGTCAATCGCGCGTGGCTACGCTCCAGCGGAGCCACCACGCGGTTCAGGAACACGTCGAATTCGCGCGCGGGGCCAAGTTCGCCCGTAAGCCATTTCAGCTCGGCCTTGATCTTGCGCTCGGTCGGATCGGCAGCGATGTCCGGGAATAGCGAGATCGCCGCGCGCAGCCGGCGCAAACCGATGCGCATTTGATGGATGCCGTCGCGCTCGCTCGCAACGATGGCCGGTTTGTTGGCGATGATCTGCTTCAGGCAAGCAAACGCGATCGCGCGAAAGGCGTCCTTTGCCGGCATATCGGGCGCGATCTCAATTGCCTCGCCTCTTGCAGCCCCGGCGTCCTCGCCGGCGAGCAACTCGTAACCGCGTTGCGACTTGCTCTTGACAGCCAACTCAGCGGAGGCGGCGTGGGCAAACGCCCGCGCGACCTCAAACAACCGCGCCTTGTCGCCCCGCTTCAGCTCGAGCTCCGCCTCGCACAAGGGTAGCGCGCCCACGCCCGCATCGATCTCGCCGCGGTCGATCGTCAATGCGATGTCGCAGTTCTTGCGCCTGATGGGATAGGTCGTGTGCTGCACGCGGGTTTCGAATACCGGGCGCAGCCGCTTGCGGAGTTTCTTGATCCCCAACGGTTCCAGCACCGGCGCGGCCGCATGTTTCAGGTCAGGCCGATTGTCCCTGACTTCGGCTTCCCATTCTCCGCGTTCGAACGGGCTTCCCTGATCGGATTTGATGGTTTGGATATAGCGGCCGCCGGCATGCCGGATCCGCAACGTCAAACCGCTGCGATTCAGTTTGAGGCCCTTGGTGTCGAAGTAGATCGAGTTCTGTATTTCACTTTGCTTCGATTTTCCCGCCCGGCGGATCAAGGGTATCGCGTGCAGCCGCGCGAAATTCGCGGACGGCAGCTGCAGCTTGATTTCGATTTCTTTCGGGGATGACACGCGCCGGCACCGATCCAGGACTCGGATTCAAGCGTCCCAATCAGACAACGACCCCAAAGGTTCCCGGCGCGAGGGCGCCAATATCTAGAACGGTTCCGTTACTGCAGCGGCGGATCGCCGCTGGTGCGTTTCTTGGCCAGATCCATCTCGGTGACCGCGATCAGGATTTCCGCGCGGGTCTTGAGGTCGGGAGCCTCCAGCATCGCCTGCTTTTCCGGCGGCCCGTAGGGCGACATCATCGCCAGCGCGTTGACCAGCGCCTCGTTGGGTGCGCTTTCGACGCCCTCCCAGTCGACCTTGAGATTGTTGGCTTTCAGGAAATCCGTCAGCACCTTGAGCAGCGCGTCGCGATCGACAGCTTCTTCGCCCTTGCGCGCCGTGAAATCGTCGATGTAGGGGAAGTAATCCACCTTGCATTGCCGGTAGGCGGTCAGCGCGGTCATTTCCTCAAGCACCTTGAACCGCGCGATGCCGGTGAGTTCAAGGATATAGCGGCCATCGCCGGCCTCGGCGAGCTGGGTGATGCGCCCGACGCAGCCGACCCGAAACAATTTTGGATGGGCCTCGTCCCGCGAGTGCGAAACGTCGGGCTGGATCATCCCGATCAGCCGGTGGCCGTCGCGCAGCGCATCGTCCACCATCGCCAGGTAGCGCGGCTCGAAGATGTTGAGCGGCATCTGACCGCGCGGCAGCAACAGTGCGCCGGGCAGAGGAAACACCGGAATCACCTGAGGAAGGTCGCCGGGCCCGCGATATTCGGCATTGATCGGCATAGGGCGGCCCCGCTGTTAGCTGCGCGCTATGAAAACAGGATCGTCGACAGCCGCTTTCGCCCCTCAACGGTGGCTTCGTCGGTCGGGCCCCAGGCCTCGAAGAACTGCACCAACTGCTTTCGCGCGCCGTCCTCGTTCCATTTCCGGTCTCGCTTGACCACTTCGAGCAGCTGGTGGGTCGCCTCGCTGCGCTTGCCGCTGGCATTGAGCGCGGTCGCCAGATCGAAACGCGCCTGATGATCGAGCGGATTTGCGGCGACTTTCTGTTCCAGTTCGGTCAGAGGCCCGAGCGCCTTGGCCTGCTCGGCGAGATCGATCGACGCCTGCACCGCCTTGACGGCCGGGTCGTTGCGTTTCGATTCCGGGACCATGGCAAGGGTCTGCTTGGCCTGTTCAATCGCGCCGGTCGTGACATAACATTTCGCAAGGCCTGCGAGCGCCGCGATATTGGTGGCATCCGCCGCCAGCACCTCGGCATAGATTTGCGCCGCGGTGGCGGGATCGCCCTCCGCCAGCACGGCTTCGGCCTCTTTGAGGATATCAGCGATATTGGGCTCGCCCGGCATGCCGGCCGTCAGCTTGCCGATGAAGGCGGTGACCTGGCTTTCCGGAACAGCGCCCATGAAGCCGTCGGCGGGCTGGCCGTTGACGAAGGCGATTACGGCCGGGATCGACTGGATTCCCATCTGGCCCGGGATCGCCGGATGCTCGTCGATGTTCATCTTGACCAGCTTGACCTTGCCCTTGGCGGCATTGACCGCCTTCTCGAGGATCGGCGTGAGCTGGCGGCAGGGGCCGCACCACGGCGCCCAGAAGTCGATCAGCACCGGCTGGCGTTTTGATTCTTCGATGACGTCCTTCACGAACGTCTGGGTGGTCGTCTCCTTGATCAGATCCGAAGCCGCCTGCGGCGCCGGGCCGCTACCCTGCTCTTCTATCGTCACGGGAATCCTCGCCTGATGTCTGCAATTGAGCCGATTCTAGCACGGCCCGGGCGTTAATTGGCGCTTGCAAGGTCAATTTGCAATCCGCGGAACCCGGTTCGCCCCGTTCCGGGTTGATTTCGACGTATTTCCGAGGATAACCCCCCTATCCGCCGATTCGAAGGCCACGTGCCGGCTGTTGCATTCGCGGGCCGCATTTGGCATAGCTCTGCCCGTTGCCGGCGAGCCATCGCCGCCAGCCTCTCGGATGCGGGTGTAGCTCAGTGGTAGAGCACGACCTTGCCAAGGTCGGGGTCGAGGGTTCGAATCCCTTCGCCCGCTCCAAGACTCGAATTGTCCGGCCCGGACAGATAGGTAACACCGCGTACCTAAGACACGGGTGACAACCGCGTACCGAACGGGTTGTCGAGAGGTTGTAAGGCGGCGGCGCTGTGAACGCGTCGTTGAGCTGACCGTAGACCACGGGATTTCTCGATATCACCAAAATTCGTCGATCGCGGGGTCCGCATCCCAGGCGCAACGCCGGTCGAGGTCCTCTATTGCATAGCAGGCGTGTAACGGGGAGGAGTGCCGATGTTTTCCGTGATTTTCGAGGTTCAACCACGCGCCGAACAATGGAATGCGTATCTCGACAAGGCCAAGATGTTGCGGCCGGAGCTTGAGCAGATCGACGGCTTTGTCGACAACATTCGCTACCGCAGCCTCACCCGGGAAGGCCTGATATTGTCGCTGTCTGGCTGGCGGGATGAAAAATCCCTCGTCCGCTGGCGTACCAAAGTCAGGCACCACGATGCGCAGGCGAAAGGGCGCTCCGAAATTCTGCAGAATTATCATCTGCGGGTCGGACAGGTGACGAAAGACAATCAGCTGCCGCCCGGTCACGCGCTTTGTGAACAAAGGCTCGATGAAACCGAAGTCGGCGAAGGCACCACGATCACTCTGATCAACGCCACGCGGCCGAAGGCGTGGACCGAGACCGGCAATGCCGCCGATTGCGCCGAATTTCTCGGCCTCAATCCGGATGCGGACGGCCTCGTGGCGTGGGACGTGTTCGACGCCGTGCTGACGCCGGGCGAACTCATTCTGATGATTTCGTGGCGCGACAATGCCGCCGCCGAGGCGTTCGACAACGAATTCACCGTGCCGGATGGGTTTCGGGCGCGCCGTGTCCGCGTGGTGCGCGATTACGGCATGTTCGACCGCCGCGAGGCGCCGCAATATTATCCCGACGCCAAGGGCGCCGTCACGATCCATTCGTGACGGTGCCGACCGTGCATCATCAGGCGCAGTGGCACACGAGGAAGGGCTGGGCCCGCTGTGGAACGCCCGGAGAGTCTCCGGACCCGATGCGACCTGAATATAAGTGGCCAGACAACGCCCCGCGGCGGACTGGATTACGTACACACCCGCCCAGGAAAAAATAGATCGTGCGCAATCGGCCGCCAGTCGGTGACAATATGGTTCAGTACGGCGGCGCCTTTCGCGCACGTTGCGACCGTGCAGCCTCGGCCCACCACGCCAGGTCATCCGCAAAGCGCGGGAAGGCGCCGTCAAGGTGCTGTCCGGCATGACCTTGCGGCTCGCCATTGGCGGTCAGCGTCTCCGCGATCGGTCCAAGGCTCAGCGTGCTCGAGATCACCACCATGCCCATCTCGCACAGAGTTCCATGCCAGAGAAAATTGGACCGCGCCCCGGCGAGGCGTCCCGCCGAATAGCTCACGATGGCGGCCGGCCGCCAGAACCACTCCTCGAGAAAATGGTCAGTGAGGTTTTTCAGGCCCGGCTGCATTCCCCAGTTGTATTCACCGGCGACGAAGACGAATGCATCGGCCGCGCGAATCTTGCCTGCAAGCGCCGCCATGGGCTCCGGCGCTGAACCCGCCGGATACTCCTTGTACATCCGATCGAGCATCGGCAATCCCACGGCCTTGGCGTCGATCAGTTCGACATCCTCGCCGCGTGCGCGGAGACCCTTCACGACATAATCGGCGAGGCGGATTCCCATCCGATCCGAGCGATATGAACCGTAGAATACGAGAATGCGATGGGTCATGGAGCATCCCGCGAGCATGCAGCCGATGGTGATCGCGATTGTCGCTTCGCTCGAACATGTAGTGCCTGATGCCGCGAGCGAAACCCCCTGTGTCTCCGCCGGTGTCGTCCCGCGCGTCGTCAGCCCGGCTCAGTCTCCGGCGCCCGGCCGCCGAGTTCGTCCACAAACACGCGCGTATTCTCGCTGTAATCGACCGGCACCACCACGAGGTGAACGCCGCCGGCGGCGAAGGCCGCTTCCAGCGTCGGAACGAGTTCGCCGGCGGCTGCGATGCGGTGGCCACGCGCTCCATAGGATTCAGCGTACTTCACAAAATCGGGATTTCCGAACGTCATGCCGAAGTCGGCAAACCCGTCGACCGCCTGCTTCCAGCGGATCATGCCGTAAGCCCGGTCCTCGACGATCAGCACAACCAGATTGAGCTTCAGACGCATCGCCGTCTCGAGTTCCTGGCTGTTCATCATGAAGCCACCGTCGCCGCACACCGCCATGACGCGGCGATGCGGGTCGAGGAGCTTGGCCGCCATGGCTGACGCAAGGCCTGCGCCCATGGTGGCCAAAGCGTTGTCGAGCAGGAGCGTGTTGGCGACATGCGTGCGATAGTTTCGCGCGAACCATATCTTGTACATGCCGTTGTCGAGACAGACGATGCCGTCTTCGGGCATGACGGCCCTGACATCCCTGACCAGCCGCTGCGGGATCACCGGGAACTGATCGCTGTCGGCGCGTTCGTTGATGTGGCCGAGTATTTCCCGTCGCAAGGCAAGGATATCCGGATCCGGAACAAGCGCTCCGTCCAATCGATCGGCCAGCGCGGTGACGGTCGCTCCGATGTCGCCGACCACTTCTGCGTCGGGATGAAACACTTCCTCGACGGTCGCCGAGACGTAGCCGACATACAGCACCCTGGGGCCGCCGATCTGGCTCATCAGAAAGGGCGGCTTTTCGACGGTGTCGTGGCCGATGGCGATGATCAGGTCCGCGCAATCGATGGCGTCGTGAACATAGTCGCGCTCCGAGAGCGCCGCCGTTCCCAGATAGAGGTTGGATCCGCCCGTTACCGCACCCTTGCCCATTTGCGTGTTGAAGAAGGGGATGCGGCAGCGGCGCACGAAATCGGAAAGCGGCTCGACCAGCCGGGGCCGGTTACTGGCAGCCCCGATCATGATAAGCGGATGCTTCGACGCAAGAATCATGGCAACCGCCCGATCCAGCGCCGAGGCCGGCGCGACCGGCCGGTCGATCGGATGCGGTGGCACCAGGGCGACGTCGGCTTGCTCGGCGGCGATATCCTCGGGAAGTTCGATATGGACCGGGCCGGGCCGTTCTTCGACCGCAACGCGGAAGGCGTCGCGCACGATGGTCGGAATCGAGGCGGCGGAGACGATCTGCCGCGTCATCTTGGTCAGAGGGCGCATCGCGCCCACGATATCGACAATCTGAAAGCGCGCCTGCCGTGCGCTCTTGATGGCCTTCTGGCCGGTGATCATCAGCATCGGCATCGCACCGAGATGCGCGTAGGCCGCGCCGGTGGTGAAATTCAGCGCGCCCGGGCCCAGGGTCGACAGGCAAACGCCGGGCCTCCCGGTCAGGCGGCCCTGGGTGGCGGCCATGAACGACGCCGCCTGCTCATGCCGCGTGAGGATCATCTCGATTCGTGAATTACGAAGCGATTCCACGACATCCAGGTTCTCCTCCCCGGGGAGGCCGAAGATGCGTTTGACGCCCTCGCTTTCCAGCGCGGCAACCAGCAGATCGGCGCCTTTGGTCATCGCTTTCGCTCCTGGTGCTCGGGGCGGTGCAGCGCCGCGGGCGCGACCTCCGCGCCTTGCCGGCAGGAAAGATATACCGATCGTCTTTCGCAGGCGACACCGATGTCGCTGATCTCATCGGGCATTCTGCATGCTATTTTAGCAAAGAAGATCGGGATCGTTCTGCGCATGGAAGAATTGGACGCCAGGGCACCTTTCGGGATCGTTGGGCCACGTTTCGGTGAAAGTTTGCGGGCGGTGATGGGAGAGAGGGTGCGGATATCCGATGACCGATTTTGTGATCAAGCGTGTATACGACCCGCCTTCGGGCAAGGATGGCATCCGCATCTTGGTTGACCGTCTATGGCCGCGAGGCCTGCGCAAGGATGCGGCGGCCCTTGATCTCTGGGCTAAGGATCTGGCGCCGACGCCGTCGCTTCGGCAGTGGTTCGACCACCGCCCTGAAAGATTTGCGGAGTTCAAGCGCCGATATCGCGACGAATTGAAGGGCAACCGCGCCGTTGCTGATGTGCTTGGCCAAGTCGGAAAGGCGAAGGCGACGCTTCTTTATGCCGCCAGGGATCCCGCCGTGAACCACGCGGTGGTGCTTGCGGAATTCCTGAACAAATCGCGTCCGCGGAAGCCGGTCAGGAAGGCCTAGAGTCTCGCTGTCGGGAAGCCGGATAGCACGACCAAAGGAGGCAAGGATGAGTAAGGATATCGATGAACTGACGAAGCTGAATAAGGACTACGTCGATTCCGTCCAGAATTCCGATGTCAAACGCTTCGACCAAATTCTGGCCGACGATTTTTATTGCACGCTCCCGGACAAGTCATTTGTCGATCGCGCCGAATTTCTCAAATACACGGCGATTCCGGTCAAGATCAAGAATCTCACCGCGCAGGATATCAGGATTCGCGTGATGGGAGATTTCGCGATCATTCATGCGCGCACCAGTTACACCACCTCCGAGGGTCAACAAGCCTGGGGTCGCTATACCGATTGCTGGGCCAGGCAGAACGGACGCTGGCTCGCGGTTTCGGCGCACGTTTCACGGTAGTCAGCTTCCGGAGCTCTATACGGCCATTGAGCGATACGAGAGATGACCGGCCGGAGGCGGATTTCAAACGACCGACACGATACTGCATCGCAGCGCAAGCACACGTAAAAATCATCTCGAATGAAACCCGCCTAAAGAAATTTCTTCTTCGCGGCGCCCACTTCTCTCTCACGGCGAATGTGCTAACGTTTTGAGGTCTGATCCATCTACCGCCAGACCAAAGTTCGTCTCGACGCGTTCAAAAACGAAAACGCAGCCGCCCCGGCTGCATAGGGAGTACGCGATGAAATCGGCCTTCAATCGATCCGTATTAGCACTTGCAGCAATCGTCATTGCCGCCGGCGCCGCTCAGGTCAACGCACAGCAAAAACCACTGAAGAAATACGAGTCCGGCAACAAGGAATTCTGGACCCATCCGCCGGACGACTGGTTCCTCGGCGACGAGACCGAGGCGCAAAAGGGCTTGGCACCGCCATCGGGTCCGCCGACCGGCGCGTCGGAAGCCGAACTCGCCACGATGATGAAGAAGATCAAGCTGCCGCCGGGCTTCAAGATCGAAGTCTATGCGCCGGGCGTGCTGGCGGCGCGGCAGATGGCCTGGGGCGACAAGGGCACGCTGTTCGTCGGCTCGTTCGGCCTCGGCAACGTTTACGCCATTACCGACAAGGACGGCAAGAAAGAGGTCAAGACCATCCTCAAGGGGCTGAACATGCCCACCGGGCTGGCCTTCAAGGATGGCGCGCTGTACGTCATCGCGGTCGACAAGCTGATTCGGTACGACAATGCCGAAGCCAATCTCGATAAGCTCGGCGACGGCAAGGTGGTTTATGACGACATGCCGTCCTACGCGGCACATGGCTGGAAATATCTGGCCGCTGACAAGGATGGCTGGTTCTACATTCCGTTCGGACCTCCCTTCAACATCGGGATTCCGCCGACCAGCGTCTCGCAAATCCGCCGCGTCGATCCCAAGACCGGCAACGCCGAAATCGTGGCGCTCGGCGTCCGCAACAGCGTCGGCGGCGATGTCGATCCGCGCAGCGGCAAATACTGGTTCACCGAAAACGCCCGTGACTGGATGAGCGACGACATGCCGAGCGACAAGCTCAACATGATCTCGAAATTGGGCGAGAACTTCGGCTATCCGCATTGCCATCAGGGCGACACACCGGATCCAAAGTTCGCGATGGGTCACAAATGTTCGGAGTTCACCCCGCCGGTGCTCAATCTCGGCGCGCATGTGGCTCCGCTCGGCATGAAGTTCTATACCGGCGACCAGTTTCCCGCCGATTATAAGGACAACATCCTGATCGCCGAGCATGGCTCGTGGAACCGGCATAAATATCAGGGCGGTCGGATCGTGCGCGTGATCGTCGGTCCGGACGGCAAGAACCCGAAACAGGAAGTATTCGCATCCGGCTGGATCGAAGGCGACCAGGGCTATCTTGGCCGGCCGGACGATATCATTCTGGCCAAGGATGGTTCCATCCTCGTTGCCGACGACTGGGCCGGCGCGATCTATCGCATCAGCTACAAGAAGTAAGCGCTTTATCGTCAAAGGCTGCGGCTGCTCGGGAACGAGTGGCCGCAGCTTTTTGTTGAAGCTATATGGGGCGATCCGATCAAGTCGTCATGTCCAAGACTTGATCCGGGCAGCCATCAAAATGAAAACATCTCGCAAGAGATGGATTGCCGGGAACTCGGGCAAGTCTGCCTAGTCCGCGCAAGGCGGACTGCGATGCCCGGCAATGACAAGGAAAAGGACTGGTGATGCGGAGTGCCTCGATCGGGGTTATTTTGACTGCAATTATTTTCGGATTACCGGCCCAAGCCGCCGATGATGCCGCCGGCAAGGAAAAGGCCGAGCTGTGCGCCGGCTGTCACGGCGAAAACGGTATTTCGCAAACCGAGAACATTCCCTCGCTGGCGGGCCAGCCGGACCAGTTCACCCAGTGGCAGCTGGTGTTCTTCCGCAGCGGCGCGCGCAAGAACGAGCTGATGCAGCCGATCGTCGAGCAGATCAACAACGAGGACATCCGCAATCTCGGCGCCTATTTCGCTGCTCTGACGCCGCCGAAGGCTTCCGCACCCGACGACAATCCCGATCTATCCAAAAAGGGTGCGCAGGCCGCCGTGGGACGGCGCTGTGCGTCGTGCCACACCGATACATTTGCCGGAACCAAAGCGGTGGCGCGCCTCGCCGGCCAGCGCGAGGAATATCTGGTCAAGGCGCTGCACGACTACAAGTCGGGCGCGCGATCCGGCGGCGCCGGGGCAGCGATGTCGGACGTCGCCTATCCCCTCAGCGATGAGGAAATCACCGCGCTCGCGCATTATCTCGCGCATTTGTAGGACTTCCGCCGGCCTCATCCTGAGGAGCGCGCTCTTGCGCGCGTCTCGAAGGATGGGATTGGGTACCGTGGCCTCATGGTTCGAGACGGCGCAAACGCGCCTCCTCACCATGAGGGTTCACCCCCGCTGCTTCTCGTACGCCTTCAAATGCGTGTAAGCGGTGCGCAACCGCGGCACCGGCGCCTTTGCGGCATCGCCGCGCGCGATCAAATCGCCGATCACGTGATCGGCTTCGACCGGGGCACCCATCTTGATGTCGCGGAACATCGACGCGGTCATCTGCGATCCTTCCGCGGTCAGCATGCCGCGGGTACGCTCCAGAAATGGCGGGCGGGGCGCGTAACCCTCGGCCGATGCGACCGCGCTGCATTCATCGAGCGCGCCGAGGATAAAATCCTTGCCGCCGGGCACGGCCAGAATATTGCCGACCGAGGTGCGCATCAGGCAGGTCGAGGCCGCGAGCGTAGCCAGGAACACCCATTTCTCCCACATCTCCTGCAGAATATGTTCGCTGGCCGCCGCGCCGAACTTGCCGCTGGCGAAGACTTCCGCGATGGCGCGGACGCGGTCCGACAGCTTGCCGTCGCGTTCCCCGAAATTGAGCGACTGCATCGGCTGGAGCTGAACCACCTCGCGCTTGTCGTTGAGCGTCACGGCGATGGCACAGAGGCCACCAAGCACACGCTCGCGCCCGAAGCTCTTGTCCAGCACATCCAGGTGCAGCATGCCGTTGAGCAGCGGGATGATCGTCGTCCGCGGCCCCACCGCCGGCGCAAACGAATTTATGGCGTCGTCGAGATCGAACGCCTTGCAGCTCAGCAGCACCACGTCGAATTTTTCGTTGAGTTTGTCGGCCTGAACGACCGGCGGATTTTTCAGCGTGACGTCGCCGTTGGGGCTTTTGATCACGAGGCCGGCGGCAGCGAGTTCCGCCGCGCGCCGCGGCCGGACCAGAAACGTCACATCGCGGCCGGCCTGAAGCAACCTGCCGCCGAAATACCCGCCGATCGCCCCGGCACCGACTACGAGAACACGCATGGTTTAGCTCCGTTTGTTGTTCTTGAAGGAGAATAGCGAATAGCGAATAGCGAATAGCGAGTGGCGCATAGGGCTTAAAGTCCATTCGCTACTCGCTATTCGCCATTCGCCTCTCTACCACTTTTCCCCGAACGGGCGGATTTCAAGCTCGAACGTCCAGGCGCTGCGCGGCTGCTGGTAAAGCTGCCAGTAGGAGGCAGCGACCGACGCCGGCGGCATCAGCAAATCCGGATTATCGAGCGCCTCCTTGCCCCAGAGTTGCTCGCGGCGCTGCCGTACCCATGCGGTGTCGACGCCGGAATCGATAATCAGATGCGCGACGTGGATGTTCTTCGGCCCGAGCTCGCGCGCCATCGATTGCGCCACCGCGCGCAATCCGAATTTGGCGCTGGCAAAGGCCGCAAAGCCGCTGCCACCGCGCAGCGACGCGGTCGCGCCGGTGAAGAAGATATTGCCCTGGCCGCGTGGCACCATTAAGCGCGCCGACTCGCGTCCGGCTAAAAAGCCCGCCCAGCAGGCCATTTCCCAGACCTTGCGGAACACGCGGTCGGTGGTCTCCAGGATCGGAAAGTTGACGTTGGCGCCGACGTTGAAGATGCAGACTTCGAGCGGCGCGTGCTCGTCGGCGTCATTGAGGAAGGAGGCGACCTCGTCTTCCTTCCGCGCATCCAGGGTGCGCGCGACGATCGATCCGCCCGAGGCCTCGATCTCCCGGACCAGCGGCTCGAGCTTGGCGCCGTCGCGTCGGCCCGCGAACACGGTGAACCCTTCGGCGGCGAATTTCTTGGCGATCTCGGCGCCGATATAGTCTCCGGCGCCGATCACCGCGGCCGTTGCGTTGCGTTTTTGCATGTTGGCGTCCTCCTCAGCCTCATCCTGAGGAGCGGCGTCTTCGCCGCGTCTCGAAGGATGAAGACGGAAATGCATCTCATGGTTCGAGACGCCGCGCGTGATGCGCGGCTCCTCACCATGAGGGTTACGGTACTAACCGCCCGCGATCATCTCCTCGACCTCGCGCAGCTGCTCTTTGCCGAAAAACATCTCCTTGCCGACGAAGAAGGTCGGGGAGCCGAACGCGCCGCGCTCGACCGCGGCTTGTGTGTTCATGACCAGCTTCGCCTTGACCTCGGGTGCTTGCGCGCGCGCAAACAGTTTTGCGGCGTCGAGGCCGGACGCGGTGAACGCCTTCAGCGCCACTTCCGGATCGTCCATCTTCTTGGGCTCGCCCCACATGTGATGAAACGCGGCATCGACATATTTCTCGAACACGCCCTCGAGCTGCGCGGCCACGGCGGCGCGCATCAGGTTGAGGGTGTTGACCGGGAAGAACGGATTCCAGGTGTACGGCTTGACCCGGAAGCGCTTCACAAACCGCTCGGTCTCGATCGCATGAAACTCGCGCTTGTTCTTGACGCCGGCCAGCGTCTCGGCCGGAGACTTGTTGTTGGTGGCCTTGAAGATGCCGCCGAGCAGAATCGGGACATATTCGAATTTAACGCCGGTGCGTTGTTCGATCGCCGGGATCGCCTCGTGACTGAGAAATGCATTGGGGCTGCCGAAATCGAACATGAATTGCGGGGCGGTGGTGCTCACGGCGGTCTCCCGATCGATGTGACGGTTTCTTATATGATCCCTATCATTCCAATCAGCCTAGCGGGTCGCACCAACGGGATCAACCGGCGCGCGCCCGCAGTTCGCGATCGAACGCCCGTTCCGCGAGCTTTGCGGTGTGGTCGCGTACGTCCACGGGCCATTCGGCAATCAATTTTTCGAAACCGCGGCAATCGCCGGCGAACAGCGCGCGGACCGCGCCTTCGTAATGCGGCCTGTTGCCGGCCATGACCGACATGAAACGATAGACCGCTTCCTGCGCCTCGCGGAGGCGATCCCCGCCCTCGCCGGTTCGCCTCGCCGCCTCGACCAGTTTGCGCAGCGCGACCGAGGCGCCGCCCGATTGCCGGGCCAGCCATTCCCAGTGCCGTGGCAATAGCGTGACTTCGCGCGCGACCACGCCCAGTTTCGGACGGCCCGGACCGCGCGGCGCTGGTGAAGCGGCATCGTCATCCGCGGCGCGTACGTCCGCGATGTCAGGCAGTCGTGCCAACACGTCGTCGAGGGAGCCGCGAAGGTCGATTTCGACCGGGCCGCTGTTCCTGCCATCGAAAACAAGAATCGACGCGTCCTTGCGCCGATCGAGCTTTTGTTTCGCCGCCCGGGCGACGTCATGGAGATCGCCTGATGCGATGCAGCGGTCACCTTCAAAAGCGATATAGAGCGCGTCAGATCCGGGGTTCATGGAAGCTCCTCGATTTCTGAGCGAGTATTACCCGGGTAAATCTAGCCTGTCAATAACATCCGGGTAATATCAACATTTCTGGGTGCCTCGACTTTCGCGGGCCCAACTGGCACGACAAAGCCCCGCGAAACCGCGCCATGCCTTGGGGGAAGCGCCATGCTCACGGTCCATCATCTCAACAATTCCCGCTCCCAGCGGGTGCTGTGGCTGCTGGAGAGCTTGGCGTGCCCTACGAAATCGTCCGCTATCAGCGCCAGCCCGACATGCGCGCGCCGGCCGAACTGCGCGCGATCCACCCGCTCGGAAAATCGCCCGTCATCACCGACCACGGCAACACTATCGCGGAATCGGGCGCGATCGTCGAATACCTCGTCGACAATTACGGCGACGGACACCTGATCCCGCCACCGAGGACGTCGGAGCGATTGCGCTATACCTACTGGCTGCATTACGCCGAGGGCTCGGCGATGCCGCCGCTGCTTTTAAAACTGCTGTTCACGCTGATGCCGAAGCGCGCACCGGCGCTGCTGCGTCCGCTGGTGCGCAAGGTCGCCAATCAGGCACTGACCTCGCTGGTCAATCCGCAGCTCAAGCAGCACATGGCGTTCTGGGAAAGCGAACTGGGAAAACGCGAGTGGTTCGCCGGCAACGAGTTCACCGCCGCCGACATCCAGATGAGCTTTCCGCTCGTAGCCGCCGCGGCGCGCGCCGGGCTCGATCAGGGCCATCCCAAAGCGATGGCGTTCCTGGAACGCATCCACGCCCGCCCGGCCTACAACCGCGCGCTCGAAAAGGGCGGGCCTTATACGGTGGGAAAGTAGCAGACCGCGCCTCTTTTGCGAGGATTGTCGCGACGAAGCAATCTCAGAAACACCGTCATTCCGGGATGGTGCGTTAGCACCAGACCTCAGATGTGCAATTGCACATCGGGGAATCTCGAGATTCCGGGTTCGATGCTTCGCATCGCCCCGGAATGACGGTTTTATTCCAGCACGCCGCCCGGCGGCGCGCTTCTAGCGCGACTTCTGAGCCTCGCCAACGGAAGACAGCGCCAGCACGGTAACGCCGGACGGCGGCACGTCGTCGTCGGGCACGAAGAAATCCGACCTGAGCGGTACGGAGGGATCGACCCGGTAGGGCTCGAAGTCGCGCACGCCGCTGGCGTAGAGCAGCTTGTCATCGATGCAGAACTGCCCGGTGAATTCGCGCGACGGCTTCGTGAAGATGGCATAGGCCGCGTCGCCCATGATGTCGGGCTTGCGGCTGGCGCGCATCATGGCGTCGCCTCCGAGGAGATTGCCGACCGCGGCGGTGGCGATGGTGGTGCGCGGCCACAGCGCGTTGACCGCGACGCCCGCGGCTTTCAGTTCGCCAGATAGCCCGAGCACGCACAGGCTCATGCCAAATTTGGCGATGGTATAGGCGGTGGAGTGCTCGAACCATTTTTGTTTCATGTCGAGCGGCGGCGACAGCATCAGGATATGCGGATTGTCCGCCTTCTTCAGATGCGGGATACAGTATTTCGACACCATGAAGGTGCCGCGGGTGTTGATATCCATCATCAGGTCGAACCGCTTCATGTCGGTGGCTTGCGAATCGGTCAGGCTGATGGCGCTGGCGTTGTTGACGCAGATGTCGATGCCGCCGAATTCGGCGACGGTCTTGTCGACCGCCGCGACGACCTGGGCCTCCTCGCGGATATCGCACAGGATCGGCAACGCCTTGCCGCCGGCGGCGCGGATCTCGTCGGCGGCGGTGTAGATGGTGCCCTTGAGCCGCGGATGCGGCTCGGCGGTTTTCGCGGCGATCGCGACATTGGCGCCGTCGCGCGCGGCACGCAGCGCGATCGCCAGCCCAATGCCTCGACTGCCGCCGGATACGAACAGTGTCTTGCCTTTGAGGGATGTCATCGGGGTTACTCCGGTTGGTTCAGTGGTCGGCGGTCCGGGCACTCTTCCTTCTCCCTCCCCCCTTTGTGGGGGAGGGTCGGGGAGGGGGGTAGCCACGAGCACCGCCTTCTCGGCTTACCCCTCTCCCTAGCCCTCCCCCACAAGGGGGGAGGGAACGACCGAGCAAGGTTTCGTATCGCTCTTCGAAGAAGTCCTTCCTCACGCATCCGCATGCAGCACTCGGCCGCGCGTTTCGGGCAATGCAAAGGCCGCGATGAAGAACACGCCGTAGGCCAGAACCGCGAAAATCGCGATGGCGTTGCCGAGCGAGGTCTACGGAAACAGTGCGCCGATGCCGCGGCCGAAATTGTAGCAAAAGCCCTGGCCCGATCCGCGCAGCCTGGTCGGATAGAGTTCGGTGAGGAACGCGCCGACGCCGGAGAAATAACCGGAAGCGAAGAAGCCGAGCGGGAAGCCCAGCAGCCACAGCACCTCGTTCGTCAGGGGCAACTGCGTATAGAGCAGGACCACCGCGATGGCGCCGATCGAGAAGGTCAGGAACAGGTTGCGCCGACCGATGCGGTCGGCAAGCCAGGCGCCGACGAGATAGCCGATAAACGAGCCTATGATCAGCGCCGCGAGGTAGCCGGTGGAACTCACTACCGAGAGCTTGCGCTCGGTGGTGAGGAAGCGCGGCACCCAGAAGGTGATGGCGTAATAGCCACCCTGGCATCCCGTCGCCATCAGCGACGCGAGAATCGTGGTCTTGAGAATCGGGCCCGAAAATATCTCCCACAGCGCCGGCCGGTCGCCCACCGCCAGCTGCTTTGCCCGCGTCGCGGCGGCGATCTCCGGCTCCCTGACATGGCGCCGCAGATAAAATACCAGCAGCGCCGGCAGCGCGCCGATCGCGAACATCCAGCGCCATGCGATCTCCGGCGGCACATAGGAGAACAGAATAGCCTGCGACAGCACCGCAAGGCCCCAGCCGACCGCCCAGCCCGATTGCACCGAGCCGACCGCGCGGCCGCGATATTGCGGGCGGATCGCTTCGCCCATCAGCACCGCGCCCGCGGCCCACTCGCCGCCGAAGCCAAGGCCCAGCACCGCGCGGGCGATCAGCAGCTGGTCGAAATTCTGCACCACGGCGCAGACCAGCGAGAAGAACGAGAACCACAGGATCGTCAGCTGCAGGGTTCTGACCCGGCCGATGCGGTCGGCCAGATAGCCGCCGAGCCAGCCGCCGACCGCGGAGGCGAGCAGCGTCACCGTGCCGGCGAGGCCGGCCGTGCCGGGATCGACTTTCCACAGCGCGATGATGGTGCCGATCACCAGCGGATAGATCATGAAATCCATGCCGTCGAGCGCCCAGCCGCCGGCGCAAGCCCAGAACGTCCGGCGCTCCGCCAGATTCATGTCGCGGTAGAAGGCGAGCAGGCTGGTGTCTTCGATCGCCGCTGTTTCGATCGCCCGCGATGGCTCGACGGTGCTGGTCATGATGCAAGTTCCTTCCGAAGAATTTTGATCGGCTTGCCGTTCCACGGCCGACTTGCGCAGGGTGGTCAAATCCTACGCCAATGCCGCCGTCAGGCAAATTCCGATCCGCTGGACAGGCCCATCTATTGCCCTGCCGCTTCCGCGCCACGGCTACGCGGATCGGGAGCGCCGAGCAATCCGTAGTCGGTCACCGCGATCGAATTGGCCGAGGTCTGGCCCAGCGGCTCGACCACGTGATGGCCCTTGGCCTTCAGTTCGGCGATGGTGTCGTCGGCAAAGCCGCGCTCGATCCGCACTTCATCCGGCAACCATTGATGGTGCAGCCGCGGCGCATCGACCGCGGCCGCGACATTCATGCTGTAGTCGAGCACATTGACGATCACCTGCAGCACCGTGGAGATGATGCGGCTGCCGCCGGGCGATCCCGTGACCAGAACCGGCTTGTTGTCTTTCAGCACGATGGTCGGCGCCATCGACGACAACGGCCGCTTGCCGGGGCCGGGCAGGTTGGCCTCGAACCCGACCAGGCCAAAGGCATTGGAGGCGCCGGGCGCGGCGGTGAAATCGTCGAGTTCGTTGTTGAGCAGGACGCCGGTGCCGTCGGCGACCAGGCCGACGCCGTAGCTGAAATTCAGCGTGTAGGTGTTGCTGACCGCATTTCCCATACTATCCACCACCGAGAAATGCGTGGTGTTGCTGCCTTCGTGCGGCGGCGTCGCCGACAGCGCATCGGTCCACGGCGTGGCATGATCGGGATCGATGCCGGCGCGCTGCTTCGCGGCGTAGTCCTTCGAAATCAGCGTCGCCACCGGGGCGCTGATGAAGGCGGGATCGCCGAGATAGCGGGCGCGGTCGGCATAGGCGCGCTTCATCGCCTCGATCAGCAGATGCAGCGAGGGCGCCGAGCCCTGCTTCATCTCGTGCATGGGAAAACCTTCCAGGATGTTCAGCGTTTCCAGCAGCACCACGCCGCCCGATGACGGCTGCGGCATCGAGACGATGTCGTAGCCGCGATAGCTGCCGCGCACCGGCGCCCGAATCACGGCCTGATAGGATTTGAGATCGTCCGATGTCATGATGCCGCCGGCGTCGCCGATCGCCTTCACCAGTTTTTCGGGGACCGGGCCTTCGTAGAACCCGCGCGGCCCCTGTTCGGCGATCGCCGAAAGCGTCGCCGCCAGATCGGTCTGGACAAGCCGATCACCCTCGCGCAACGAGGTGCCGTCAGGGCGGGAAAAGATTTTTGCCGATGCTGGCCAGCGCGCCAGCCGCCGATGCCAGTCCGGCAGCGTATCGGCGCCGTCGTCGGTGAGGACGAAGCCGTCGCGCGCCAGATCGATCGCCGGCTGCAGCAACGCCGCGAGCGTAAATTTACCCGAGCCGTATTTCTCCAGCGCCAGCGTCAATCCCGCGACGGTGCCGGGAACGCCGATGCTCAGCGCGGAGTCGCGCGACTTCGCGATGTCGGGTTTGCCGTCAGCACCGAGGAACATCCCCGGCGTGGTCGCTGCCGGCGCGGTTTCGCGATAATCGATCGCGACATCTTCGGCATGCTCCCGCGAGTGGATCACCATGAAACCGCCGCCGCCGATGTTTCCGGCGCGCGGATAGGTCACCGCCATCGCGAATCCGGTTGCCACCGCGGCATCGACCGCATTGCCGCCACGGCGCAGCACGTCGGCACCGATTCGCGCCGCGATTTTCTCCTGCGCGACCACCATGCCGTGTTCGGCGACCACGGCATGAATGGCGTCGGCCGATGGCGGCGTGTAAAAGCCGCGGCGCTGCTCCTGCGCGGCGCAAGGCCCGCACCATGCGACAACCAGCACGATACCCGCGGCTATCCAGCGCCGCTCGGCTGCAAAAGAGATCATCAAGCTTCCGCCGCGGGGTTGGTTAAAATACGCAAGTGCTGCCGCAACCATGAATGCTATATGGTTTTCGGTGCCGGGCGCAAAGCGCCTCGTCGTGATGAAAGGGATATCAGAGCATGGCGGTGATCGCTTCGGACGCAGGCATTGCCGGCATGCACCAGAACTACCCGCCGCGATCCGCCGTCATCAGCTGGATTTTCTTCGATTGGGCGGCTCAGCCTTATTTTACGCTGATCACCACCTTCGTGTTTGCGCCTTATTTTGCCACGCATGTGGCGTCGGACCCCGCCAGTGGACAGTCGCTGTGGGGCTTTGCCACGGCGGCGTCGGGGTTGACAATCGCGCTGTTGTCGCCGGTGCTGGGCGCGATCGCCGATGCCAGCGGCCGGCGCAAGCCGTGGATCGCGGCCTTCGGCGCGCTGCTGGTGATCGGCTCATGCCTGATGTGGTTCGGAAGGCCCGGCGACACCAGCGTGATTCCGGCGCTGCTGCTCGCCTACGGGATCGCGACCGTCGGCGTCGAATTCGCCACCGTCTTCAATAATGCGATGATGCCGACCCTGGTGCCGCCCGACCGGATCGGGCGATTGTCCGGCACCGGATGGGCCACCGGCTATGTCGGCGGCATCCTGAGCCTGATCCTGGTGCTCGGATTTCTCGCCGCCAATCCCGAGACCGGCCGAACGCTGTTCGGATACACGCCGCTGTTCGGGCTCGATCCCGTCAGCCATCAGGGCGACCGAATCACCGGGCCTCTGACCGGTATCTGGTTCGTCATCTTCGTGCTGCCGATGTTTTTGCTCACGCCGGATTATCCGGCAAGGCTTGGCATGCGCGAAGCGCTGCGCGAGGGCTTGACCGACCTGCGGCAAACGTTGGCCGAATTGCCCAAACAAAAATCGATGGCGGCGTTCCTGCTCGCCAACATGATCTACACGGATGGTTTGGTGTCGCTGTTCGCGTTCGGCGGCATCTACGCCGCCGGTACCTTCGGCTGGAATACCATCCAGATCGGCAGTTTCGGCATCATCCTGGCGATCGCCGGCACGTTCGGCGCATGGCTCGGCGGCAAGCTCGACGACAGCCTGGGGCCGAAACGCGTAATCGCGGGCAGCATGCTGATCCTGCTGTTTGCGATCGTCGCCATCCTGCTGGTGAACAAGGAAACGATCTTTTTCGTCGAGGTCGCGCCGCCGGTGCCCGGTGGGGCGCTGTTTTCTTCAGCCGCCGAGCGCGCCTATCTGGTGCTGGGATGTCTGATCGGCGCCGCCGGCGGGCCGCTGCAGGCGGCGTCGCGGACGTTGCTGATCCGGATGGCGCCGAAAGATCGTATTGCGCAATATTTCGGACTGTTCGCGCTGACCGGAAAGGTCACCTCGTTCGTCGGGCCGCTGCTGATCGGGTTGATAACGGCTGTTACCGCAAGCCAGAAAACGGGCATGGCGGTGCTGGTGCTGTTCTTCGCCGCGGGACTGGCGTTGCTGGCAAGGGTACGGGATTAACCCACCGTCATTCCGGGGCGCGCGTTAGCGCGAACCCGGAATCTCGCGCTGATCATCTCCAGATTCCGGGTTCATCGCTGCGCGATGCCCCGGAATGGGCTGTTGCTAATGCCTGAAATGCCGCACGCCCGTAAACACCATGGCGATGCCGGCCTCGTCCGCGGCCTTGATGACTTCATCGTCGCGAATCGATCCGCCAGGCTGAATCACCGCGGTGGCGCCGGCCTCGATCGCGACCAACAGTCCGTCGGCGAACGGAAAAAACGCGTCGGACGCGACCACGGAGCCTCTGGTCATCGGAAACGGCAGCTTTGCTTCCTCGGCAGCATCCTGCGCCTTGCGCGCGGCGATGCGCGCCGAATCTACCCGGCTCATTTGTCCGGCGCCGATCCCGACGGTGGCAAGATCTTTCGCGTATACGATCGTATTCGATTTGACGTGCTTGGCCACCCGGAACGCAAAGCGCAGGTCCTGCAGCTCAGCCTCGCTCGGCGCGCGTCGGGTCACCGTCTTCAGCGCGATGTCATCGACCACCGCGTTGTCCCGGCTTTGCACCAGCAAGCCGCCCGCGACGGTTTTCGCGGTCAGGCCGGCCGCGCGCGGATCGGGCAGCTGGCCTGCCAGCAGCAGGCGCAAATTCCGCCGCTTGGCGATAATGGCGATGGCCTCTTCGGTCGCATCGGGCGCGATGATGACCTCGGTCAGGATTTCGGTGATGACGCGCGCGGTTTCGGCGTCGAGCGTGCGGTTGACGGCGATGATACCGCCGTACGGTGACTGGGTGTCGCAGGCGAACGCCTTGCGGTAGGCGCTGACGAGATCAGGACCTTCGGCGACGCCGCAGGGATTGGCGTGCTTGACGATGACGCAGGCCGCAGTGCGCGCCGGGTCGAACTCGGCAATGCATTCATAGGCCGCATCGGTATCGTTGATGTTGTTATACGACAGTTCCTTGCCCTGCAGCTGCCGCGCGGTGGCGACGCCCGGGCGTTTGTCGGGCGTGCGGTAGAATGCCGCCGTCTGGTGCGGGTTCTCGCCGTAGCGCAAGGCCTGGCTCAGGCGTCCGCCGAAAGCGCGGAAATCCGGCGCTTCGGTCTTGAGCTCATTGGCGAACCAGTTCGAGATCGCCGCGTCATAGGCGGCGGTGCGGGCATAGGCCTTGGCGGCCAGACGCCGCCGCAGCGTCAATGTGGTCGCGCCCGCGTTGGCGGCGAGTTCGTCGAGCACCGCCTGATAATCCTGCGGCTCGACCACGACCGCGACATCGTCGTGGTTCTTCGCCGCGGCGCGGATCATCGCAGGGCCGCCGATATCGATGTTCTCGATGCACTCCTCGAAGCCGGCGCCTTTGTCGACGGTGGCCTCGAACGGATAGAGATTGACCACCAAAAGGTCGATCGGCGCGATGCCGTGCGCCTTCATGGCTTCCGCATGTTCGGCGTTGTCCCGGATCGCGAGCAGCCCGCCATGCACCTTGGGATGCAGGGTCTTGACCCGGCCATCCATCATCTCGGGAAATCCGGTCAGTTCCGAAACGTCGGTCACCTTCAGCCCCGCCGCGGCAATCGCCTTGGCGGTGCCGCCGGTGGAGACGAGATCGATGCCGCGGCCCGCCAGCGCGCGGGCGAATTCGATCAGTCCTGATTTGTCGGAAACGGACAGCAAGGCACGGGTCACGCGGCGCGGATGGTCGGTCATACGTCGGTCCTAATTAGCAAGTGCGCCGGGTAGCATGGTTTCACGCGGCGCGAAACCGGCGCGGTTCCGGTGTGGAAAGCTCCCTCCTCCCTTGTGGGGGAGGGTCGGGGAGGGGTACCACGAACTCCGACGTTTGCGGCTCACCCCCCTCGCGCAAGGGGGAGGGAACGCAACTCCGAAGCCCCAACCCCGACTTGGGCGACCAGACTCCTACAATGGTAGTTCCGGCTCGCGCCTTGCGCTGCGTTTGGCCGCGGTGGCCGAGGGCGACGACGCCGAGCGCACGAAGCTCCAGCGGACGCTGGGGGCGTGTCGGGAATCCTGCCGGATCACGATCTGCGCCGTGCGGCGCGGGCCGTCATTGCCGGCCAGAAACACGCTGTCTTCCAGTTCGACCTTGTCGTCGAGCGCCTCGAAGGTCCAGACGTCGCGGTTCGGCAGCACCAGCATCGCGCCGCGTGCGTCGCTGAGCCGGCTCGCCTTCACCGAGGGGTGCAGATGAAACCGCAGCGCGTAGTCGGTCGCGTTGCCCTTGATGCGGGCGCCCGGCGCCGGCGACACGGTGTCCTCGCCGTCGAGCCTCGAGCCATCATGCGCGACCATCAGCACCCGGCGATGCACCACGCCGAACCGCTCGAGATAGCCGTCATGCGACGTCGTCAGCAGCACGCCGTTGGCGACCACCTCGCGATAGCTCTCCACATTGGTCGGGCCGCCGATGATCGGGGCGCCCTGCAACAGCCGCTTCATCGCCGAGAGTTCGATGAACTGGCAGGACGACGTATCGTGATAGGTCAGGGTCGAATGCGCCGCCGTGCCGCGCGCAAAGGCGCGCCAGTTGTCGCGGCCGGTCGAGGGCATGCCGCAATTGATGACGATCCGGCTTGGCCCCGACGACAATTCAAACGACAGGCAGCCGGCATGGGCGTCGTGACTGACGCTTGGCGGCGGCGGCGGGCCGGTGTCCATGATGACCGTCATCGCGCCGGCGTCGAGGCGCTGAAAGCCGGTGTGCGGCATGTTCGCCATCGGCACGCCGCGGGTGTCGTCATAGGCGAGCAGAGTCGCCAGCAGATCCGATGGCGCGCTGCTCATGCCGTTGAATAGCGCGAAGGCGCCGTCGCCGTGACGGAAGAAACGCAGCATCGGCATCATGCGGTCGATCGCGTTCAACAGCGCCGGCGGCGGCGCGATGTTGCGGGCGGCAAAGGTCTGCCGCAGCGGCAACAGGTCGATCAACAGTTCGATCAGCGCGCCGGGATTGCGCGAGATGTGGCCGCCATCGGGAAGGATCTGCCGCTGCAGTTCGTCGGACAGCTTGCGGGTGGCGGAGCGGATGTGCCGCGCCTGGTTGGCGAGGCAGAGCGAGGCGTAGCACAGCGCGATCAGCACCTGCAGCCGCGGCACGCCGTCGGGAATATCCAGCATGGTGTAGCGCAGATAGCGGATTTCGCGGGTCAGCCCGCGCAGGTAACGCCGATAAAATTTGCCGTCGGTGTCGCCGAGCACCAGCGGCGCCTGCGACAACAGCGAGATGACGCGGCGCGCCAGCACGTCGGCGCGGCGGCCGACCGGCCGTTTGTGCGTCGGATTCGAAATCCAGTCATCGACCAGCGAGCGCGCATTGGCGCGGGTCAGCGCGGTGTCGGCGGCGCGCAAATGCCGCAGCCATCCGAAGCCGAGCAGCGCCACTTCCCAATCTTCCGACGGCGGCTCGAGATCGAAGATCGAGCGTCCGTGGCAGGTCACGATCTTGCCGGCGAACACAAAGCGGCCGGCATAGATTTCGGCGGCGCGGGTGGCGTCGGCGGTGCGCAGGTCGTGCGGCGCGATGATGAGGCGATCGGTGCGGCCCGGCCACAGCCGCGACAGCGCCACCGAGCCGCCGCTTGCGCGCGACATCATGCTCCGCGCGAAGCGGTTCATGATCAGCGTCGAGATGCGTCTGCGTTGAGCGACCGACACGCCTTGCCTTGATCGGGAGGATAGAGAGGATTCGATGCGAATCCTTTTAATCCGGAAACGCGGCCAAGACACCATCTTGAAACCGCGCGAATCAACGGCGGAGAGCGAAATTGCAGTGCAAAATCAGGATTTAACCAGCCGCGCGGCGTAAAAGCCGTCGAGCCCGCCCAGCCGGGGGTCCTGGTGCGGCAAGTGGCAGGGCAGGGTGCGTAGATCGCCTTCCGCGGTGAGGATTTCGGCGAGGCCCGCGACCTCGCTGGCTTCGATCGGCGCGCGGCGCATGGCCGATTCGGCACCGAGCAGCGCCGCAATGGCCTGTTCGCCCTCTTCCGGTTCCAGCGAACAGGTGCAGTAGACGAGCGTCCCGCCGGGCTTGAGCAGCGTGACCGCCTTTTGCAGCAGGCGCTTCTGCAGCGCCGCCAGCGCGGCGATGTCGGCCTCCTGCCGCAGCCAGGCGACGTCGGGGTGACGGCGGATGGTGCCGGTCGAGGTGCAGGGGGCGTCGATCAGGATGCCGTCGAAGGCGCCGCCGTCGCTTCCCCCGTGCCATTCGGCGGCATCGCCGACCACGGTTGCGGCCTCCAGCGCCAGCCGCGCCAAATTGTCGCGCAGCCGCGCCATGCGGCCGACCGAACGGTCGACCGCGGTGACACGGGCGCCGGCCTGGGCGAGTTGCGCGGTCTTGCCGCCGGGGGCGGCGCAGAGATCGGCGATGGTTTTGCCGGCGACGTCGCCGAACAGACGCGCCGGCAAGGCGGCGGCGGCGTCCTGCACCCACCATTGTCCCTCGGCAAAACCCGGCAGCATCGTCACCGAGCCTTGCAGCAGCGTGCGCACGGTTCCGGTCGGCAGCGTTTCGCCGTGCAGGCGCGTCGCCCATTGCGCGGCGTCGGACTTCACGGTGATATCGAGCGACGGCTCATGACCGATCGCCACCGCAATCTCTCTTGCAGTGTCCGCGCCATAATGGGCGGTCCAGCGTGCCAGCAGCCACTCGGGAACATCGAGCGTCTGCGACTTGACCTCCTCGATTAGCGGTTGGCCCTCGCGCGCGCAGCGGCGCAGCACCGCATTGACGAGCCCGGCATATTTCGCGGCGCGCCGGTCCGACTGCACCAGCCGCACCGACAGATCGACCGCGGCATGATCGGGCACATCCATCCAGAGAATTTGCGCCGCGCCGATCAAAAGCGCGCTTTGCGCGCGCGGCGCGTCGGTCGGAACGCCGCGATCGAGTAGCCGCGACAATACATGGCCGAGCGTGCCGAGCCGCCGCAAAATTGTGGCGACCAGCCGCCGCATCAAGGCGCGGTCGCGATCGGAAAGCGTTTTCAGCCCGGGATGCGCGGCGGCGCCGTCGAGTTGTTCGTCGAGTGTCCGGTGCTTATGCAGGACGCCGTCGAGAATGTCCGCCGCGATCCGGCGCGCCGCGAGACCGGGCACCTCGGGTGGCAGGGCGAATCGTTGAGAAGGCATGGAGGGGAAACATCTCGGAAGGATCGGATAGCGATTCGCGTTCGACGCGCATGCCATCGGGGGGAAAAACACCTTTGGCACCGGAATATGCCAAATGTAAGAATCGCCCTAGCCATTTCGCCGAGGCGATGTGATCTGTGTAGGCGGGACCTTGAATTGTTCGCTGGAAAATTGAGCGATGACCGACGATCCTTCACTGCCTGACCCTGAACCGGGCCGCAAAAAGCTCTCGCCGGCGGCGAGGCGCGCGCTCGCCGAGGCCGAAGCGCGCAGAAAAACCGCCGAGGCCAACGCCGTGCCCGCGCCAAAGGAATTTCAGGGCCCCAAGGGCCCGGAACCAACCCGCTACGGCGACTGGGAAAACAAAGGCATTGCCTCGGATTTTTGAGTCCCCAACACAGAATTTGCGGATTAACCGACACGCTCCGGACCCGCCTTGTTCTGGCGCGCGGTAATCGATGTTCAAACAAAATCGATGTTCAAACAAAAAAGCCGCGCCCATCGGCGCGGCCTTTTCCTGTGTCGTCATTCCGGGGCGCGAGCGAAGCGAGCGAACCCGGAATCTCGAGATTCCCCGATGTGCAATTGCACATCTGAGGTCTGGTGCTAACGCACCATCCCGGAATGACGAAGGTTGGATCAGCGCGTCACCACCACGGTCGTGCCGACCGAGACACGCTGGTAAAGATCGGTGATATCGGGGTTCAGCATCCGGATGCAGCCATAGGAGACAAAACCGCCGACCGAACCCGGCCTGTTGGTGCCGTGAATGGCGTATTCCCCGCCGGCCAGCGTCATCGCAGCGACGCCCATCGGGTTGCGCGGCGAGCCGCCGGGAATGACGTCCGGCATCGACGGCTTGTCACGCCTGATTTCCGCCGGCGGCGACCAGGCCGGATTGCGATACTTGCCGTCGATCTGGGTGGTGCCGGCCCATTGCTTGCCGGACCTGCCGACACCGATGGGATAACGGACGGCGTGGTAGGGATCGACCACCAGGTAGAGCCGGCGTTCATTGGTCCTCACCACGATCGTCCCCGGCGAATAGTCGCCCCGGAAATCGACCACGTCCGGCCGCGCCTGGGCCTCGGTCGTCACCAGCATTCCCGCCCCGATGGTGGCCACGAGAGCCACCGCAATTCTCAACGACATCAATCTCTCCGTTTTCGATCAATCACCCCGTCCGGGGCAGCGAAATCCAAACGCAAATCCTGCAAAACGTCGCGCTCACCGCCGTTCGCCCGCGCTTTTTTAACCGCGTGATTTAACCAATGGGTTTCCACGCTGGGCCTGAACGTGATCCAACGCAGGGAACAAAGAAAATGCTGGAAACAAAGTAAATGACTTGAAAACGACTCCGGGTCGGAAGCGACAAGCCGCAGGCGAGAAGACCTCACAATGTTGTTGGTCGGCAATTCGAGGCTTAACTGGCGGCGGGGAGGCGTCAATCCGATAATCGTGTGAGCGGCGAGGCGGAGTCGCCTGTATCAATCGCCGGATCGTCTAGATCGTAACGAAGGATCGTCCGCATGGGTGTCATGGTCGACGGCGCATGGCGCCGGGAAGATGGGTTTCCGGCCGACGCGTCCGGGCGGTTCACCCGCCCGGCCTCGCCGCTGCGCAACTGGATCACGCCGGATGGATCTCCCGGGCCGAGCGGTCGCGGCGGTTTTGCCGCCGAGCCAGGGCGCTACCATCTCTATGTGTCGCTGGCCTGTCCGTGGGCGCACCGCACCCTGATCTTTCGCGCGCTCAAGGGCCTCGGGGAGGCGATCAGCCTGTCGGTGGTCCACTGGTTCATGGGCGTCGATGGCTGGACGTTCGATCCAGGTCCCGGCGTGATCGCGGACCCGATCCACCACGCCAGGTTCCTACACCAGGTCTATGCCGCCGGCGATCCGGCCTATACCGGGCGCGTCACCGTTCCCGTGCTGTGGGACCGCAAGACCGGGCAGATCGTCAACAATGAATCGTCCGAGATCATCCGGATGCTGAACTCGGCCTTCGACGGGGCCGGAGCTTTGCCCGGCGATTTCTATCCCGCCGATCTGCGTGACGACATCGATGCGCTGAACGTGCGGATCTACGACACCGTTAACAACGGCGTCTACCGCGCGGGTTTTGCGCGCAGCCAATCCGCCTACGACGAAGCCGTAATGTCGCTGTTCGCGACGCTCGACTGGCTCGAGGCGAGGCTGTCACGGCGGCGTTGGCTGCTCGGCGACCGCTTGACGGAAGCAGACTGGCGACTGTTCACCACCCTGATCCGCTTCGACACCGTCTATGTCGGGCACTTCAAATGCAACATCCGCCGCATCGCCGACTACAAGCATCTACAGCGCTATCTGAAAGAACTTTATCGGCAGCCGCTGATCGCGGAGACCGTGAACCTGTTCCACATCAAGCATCATTACTACGAAAGCCATCGCCACATTAATCCCAGCGGCATCGTGCCGGCGGGACCGGTGCTGGATTTGTAAGAATGATAGGCGCGGCGTAGCTGCGGGCAAGACCATCATGTCCCGGACGCGGTGCAGCGCCTCTTCGCGCTGCTCCGCAGAGCCGGGACCCATACTTTCGCGTCGACATGGATCCTGGATCAGCAGCGCACCACAGCGCAAAGAGCGCCGCGCTGCGCAGCATCCGGGGAACGCCGCTGGAGCTTCGCAGCCACTGCGCCTACGCGTCCTGGCCATCATGTCCCGGACGCGGTGCAGCGCTTCTTCGCGCTGCTCCGCAGAGTCGGAACCCATACTTTCGCGCCAACATGGACCCCGGATCAGCAGCGCACCACGGCGCAAAGAGCGCCGCGCTGCGCAGCGTCCGGGGAACCCGCTGGCGCTATGCCTACGCCCCCTTCTTGTTCTGCCTGTGCTCGACGAGATCATCGACCACGGCGGGATCCGCCAATGTCGAGGTGTCGCCGAGGCTGCCCGGCTCGTCCTCGGCGATCTTGCGCAGGATGCGGCGCATGATCTTGCCGGAGCGGGTTTTCGGCAGGCCCGGCGCGAACTGAATCTGGTCGGGGGACGCGATCGGGCCGATGTCCTTGCGCACCCACGCCACCAGTTCCTTGCGCAGTTCTTCGCTCGGCTCGACGCCGGTCATCAACGTCACATAGGCGTAGATGCCCTGTCCCTTGATGTCGTGGGGATAGCCGACCACGGCGGCTTCCGACACCTTGGCATGCGCGACCAGCGAACTTTCGACTTCGGCGGTGCCCATGCGATGGCCGGAGACGTTGATGACGTCGTCGACGCGCCCGGTGATCCAGTAATAGCCGTCGGCGTCGCGGCGGCAGCCGTCACCGGTGAAATATTTGCCTTTGT